>NZ_JAAHHG010000003.1:0-98189 GCF_010692555.1 Okeania sp. SIO3B5
CCCCACCCCCCCCACCCCCCCCCTCCCCCCCCCCCCATCTCCCCCTCCCCCCCTCTCCCCATCTCCCCATCTCCCCATCCCCCCATCTCCCCATCTCCCCATCCCCCCAGACTCTCTCTACCATTACTATGCACCACCACCAAAATAATTTCCGGTTGAAAATTACTCCTCTGAGTTGCCAAAAATCCGTTAAAATCCATTAGTATATATGAGGATATATACTATGTGTTGGATTAGATATGTCAAAGTAGCTCTAGTTAATACCATTGGAGCATTAGTAGCAATTATTTGGGTGCCTGTTCCTCAAGCAGTGGCACAACCTTCCCTTTTAGAACAAGCAAATTCAGTAGTTTCGCCCTTAGAAACGCTCCAGTCAGTAAACAACAACTTAAAAACTACAAGAAAAGTAAATTCACTATCAGAACTTTACCAGCTTAGGGATGAAATAAAGGCTGAACTTAATAAAGTCTCTCAAAGTCCAAGTCTCCAAGAAGTAGAAGAACCCTGGCAATACAAATTCTACCTACAACAATATGAAAAAACCCTGAAAAACTTCCGTAACGTAGAAGCTAATATTGTTAAAGAAGAAAAAGCGCTCGAAAGTTGGAAGCAAGCGATCGCCAAAGCAAGTAAGGCAGTAGAAAAAGGAAAAATAACTCAGGCAAATTACCAAACTTGGCAAGAAGCAGAAAATCTTTGGTTAGAGGCAATTTCTAACTTGCGCGAAATTCCCCAAAATTCCTTCATGACAGATAAAGCGATCGAAAAAATGATCGAATATCAGGGTTATCTAGCAGTTGCCTCCTATGAAAAAGTCATAGCAGCAAGAAGATGGGTAGAAAATACAGAAGACGACACAAACAATAATACAAGCAATTATTCACCCATTGCATATAGTTTATCTCCTGGTTTCACCATGTATGGCGATACCAACAGAGATGGAGAACTAGATAAAGCTGACATATCGAGTAGAGAAAAATGGTCTTTATCAGAAGGTGCATTGATGTTGTTTAATAGCGATGATGATAATGGCGATCGAAGGCCAGACTGGCGCGATCGAGAAGTTAATGGGGAAAGTGATGAAGCAGATTTGGCACTGGTGAATATTCAAGTAGCAGAAAATTATCAAGATGCTCAAATCTATCTTTCAACAGACACAGATGCTAGTGACTATATTAATGTATTCCAAAAAACAGAATACGGATGGCAACCAGTAGATATTTCTGGTACTGAAGCATTAATATCTAGAGAGAAAGTAGTATTAGGGGTAGAAGCTAAACAGTTTGCAGATCGCAATTGGAAAGGAGTCGTTAAATTAACAGCGATCGCTGAAAAAAATGGCAGACAAATTGCTTCTGATAGTATTCAAATAGGTGTAGTTCCCTGGTTAATGTCTCCCAATACTGCTCCAGTCAAAGAGCTTCATGTCAGCGAACGTGGTTTTGGCAATCAAGAATTTGTCGCCAAAATCAAACAGATCGTCGAAAGAACAGGTGCTAAAGCTCAAATTAATTCTGGCGGTACTACCTGGATGCAAGATACTAAAGAAATAGGTTATGTGCAATTTCCTTCTCAAGGTAAAACCCACAATATGAATGTGGTACTCAAAGCTAACCGCCCTGGGGAAAATGATCAATATGCTAGAAGTCTGCTCAAAGAAGATTTTGGCTGGTTTGAAGTAGGTAAACCCAGACAACTTGATCCTTTAAATAGATGGGCAGATGCTTATGGAAACCTAGAAGTCACACCACCTCTACCAGGATATGAGCTGGGAAGAATTTATTATGGTAAGGCAGGTGAAGTAGGAATGAATCCTGAAATCATTGATTTTATTAAAGCACAAAAAATTCAAGGCCCGCCAGTAGATATTGATACTTCTTGGTTAATGATTCGTCATGTAGATGAAATTATTAGTTTTATTCCTAGTAAATTTGGCAAACCTTTAATGTTAATTGTTAGTCCAGAGGCAGGGGTAAAACTATTACAAGAATTGAGTCAACAAGGATATGGACAAGCGGCAATAAATCGTGGTTTAAGTACTCAAACAACGGTACGAGCAGCGCTAAAAAATCAGAAGTTAATTCAGCATAATCTCTATTTACAGCGGGAAAAATTAGATCCATTAATTGAAAAGTTGAAGCGGGAATTTAATTTAAGTGATGACCAGATTATTCAAGTACCAGCTATGTTTGGATATAGTGGTTATTCTTGGTGGCCAAATATGGTGAACTCGGTAGTAGTTAATGGAGAATTGTTAGTTTCAAATCCTGTAGGAGCATTAATTAATGGTAGAGATTATACTCAGGAAAAATTCCGCAGGTTAGTAGCTTATGCTGGTTTAAATATTAATTTTATGGACGATAAATATTATCAGAATTTAAGGGGAAGTATCCATGATGCGACAAATACAACTCGTTTAGGAAAAAATAATCCTTTCTGGAAATCTTTGTCTGAGGATATTATTTCAGGGAGTAGGGAGTAGCTCACACGGATTATGGCACGGATATACGGATACTGAAGGGAGTGGGGGAGTTGGGGAGTGGCTCACACGGATTATGGCACGGATATACGGATACCGAAAGGAGTGGGGGAGTTGGGGAGTGGCTCACACGGATTATGGCACGGATATACGGATACCGAAAGGAGTGGGGGAGTTGGGGAAAAAGATTTTTGTTGGGTTTATCCATCTATTGCCACATTTACAGCACTTTGCGACTCTATGAAGTACACCCATAGCGGGCAAGATGCCCGCGCTACAAGAGATTTTCACCATTTACCTTGTACATCATTTGACTAAAATATGCTGTAATATGATGTCCGGATAATCAGTTATAGCGCTGCGCGCAGCTCATCTGGCAATAGGCAATAGGCAGTAGGGGGGATAAAAAGCTGTTTGCGCAGCACCTGCGTTGGAATAATATAAAACTTTTAGCTATTGGACAGTTCCTGAAATTTGTAAATATGCCAGCGCACATTGCTATATAAACAGGACTTACGCAAAGACACTATATATAGCGTATGCCCAATAGAGCGATTGCTGACGCAAAGCTCCGCTAACGCCTAAAAATTATAGCGTTCGCCCAGCTTGGCTAATTCTATTCCTATTTATACTCATGTTAAACAACTGTCATTTTAATTGTCGGATATTTGAGTTCACAGACTAGATATTTAGATGACAATTGATGTTTCAGTTGGTAAATAGTTTTCCCCATAACATTTGCCATTTTTTTCAAATGATTCCACACCAATATGGCACAAGCAATATGATTTTTTTGAATTTTTGCCCGACGACATTGGCAAAATTCAAGCCCTGTTAGTTGTTTAATTCTGGCGTGAAATTCCTCAATTTTCCACCTGGTTTGAATTTCAAATTCAACGTCATCTGTACTTTGATAATTGAGGTCATTCGTGGCAATATATTCTGTTCTGTTTGTAGAAACAGTAGCCCAGAATAATCTAACTTTTTTATCTCACTGGAATTCCTTTAATCTTAATAATCTTTCCTGATGCTAGTTCCAACTCATTCCATTTTAATCCTTCCAGTTTTTGATATTTTTTTACACCCCCACTATCGTCTACTAAACGATTGCTTTTCAAAGGGCAATAGTAAATTTTATCTAAATTATCTATTAAAATCATTAGTCTTTGAGTTGCATACCAGCTATCCATTAATACTATTTTTACTGGTATTTTCTTCTTTTAGACCACATCAACCATCATTTCTTGTACATGATCTATTTTACTCTTTTCATCGCTTTCTGGATTATAAATACGATAATCTACTATCCAGAATCGCTCTAACTGAGGATTAAAATATAAGCAATTCACTATTCCTATTCCACTCACTACCCTATGTTCATTACCACGCTCACTAACGACGAACAAGTGCCTCTTTCAGAGGAGCTTCGCTATCAATTTTTAGGGAATATTTTTTATTAATAACTGTATCATCAAAGATTAAATAACCATCTTCAGAAGCGACAATCTCTTCCCTGACATTTTGCCACAAAATTTCTGTACCTAAATCAACATTTTTGTATGGGACGATTAATTTGATCGTGGCTAATTTTTTCCAGATGCTCGGCCAGATTTGTCAGAGTATAATTTTTCTGACTACTTATTAAATACTGACAATATTTTATATAATTAAAGTTCATCTTAAAGTATTGACAAGTATATGGATACTAATCTAGTATACCAAGTAATTTACAGTAATTTGGGGTACATTTTTAAGGTTTTTATATTTTGCTATTCAAGCGTTGGCGGAGGATGGTGGCGGCAGCTATATCGCCAAATAGATCGGCCTTTAAGGACTAACACTATATGTAGTGTCTTTGCGTAAGTCCTGAATCTTTAACCCTGGAAGCCTTAACTGGTATTGATTACACTTTTATTAAGCAAGCCCTATTTAGTAATTTTGGCAGTTCAAGCATCCTGCTTGTTACAGGCTAGAAGCCTGAACTGCAAAGTAATTTTGGCAGTTCAAGCATCCTGCTTGTTACAGGCTAGAAGCCTTACAAAGATAGAGATTAATCTTCAACTGTACCTCACGATCCTCAAAAGTGCTGTAATATTTATTTGACAAACACTGTCTTAATCAAGTTAAGAAGTCTTATGTTTGACTTTTGATTTGGTATTAAACTCTATCTATTCTATCAGGAGAAAAAATGTCGGATTTTATGGATTTTTTGAAGCATAAATATGCTTATGTTGCCTTGGGTGAATTTAAACCAGGGAAGTTTGAAGAAGCAAGAGAACTTTATGAAAAGGCAGTTGCTACCTATAACGAAGGTTTTAAGGGAGCTTATTTATTGCAGTTGCCAGGAACAGATAAAGGTATTGCTGTAATTTTTTGGGAAGGGGTTGAAGATATGGATGCGAATCAAACTGATGCTTATAAAGCGGCATTGGAACAAATGTCACATTTATTTGCTAAACCACCAGAAACTAATTTTTATGAAACTATTACTGAGATATTGCCGGAGTAATTTGGCAGATGAGGGTAATTTTTTGTCAATTTAATTAGAGAAATTTTGTCTTTAATATCTTGTCTTGGCAATTATAGCAACCGCCAGGTTGGTGTTTGACAATTAGTGCGAGCATCTTGCTCGCATCATGAATTATCATTGTTATATCATGTCCGGTTGAATACTTACATTTTGGAGAAGGTAAGGCAGAAGGCAGGAGGCAGGAGGCAGAAGGAAAGAAAAGGTTAGAAGGGAAAAGGTTTTTTTATCACGCTATTATCCGGACATGATATTACCCAATGTCCTAACTAATGTCCTAACTATAGTGGCGACTGCTATAGATAAAATTTCCGGTGTTGCTGAAGTGGGCATTACTGAGTGGCGGGATGAATATAAGTGGTAATATAAAATCCGGATAATTGCTATAGCCAAGTCATTGCGACTGGAACGGAGTGGAAGGAAGCAATCTCCGCGCACCCCTGAGATTGCTTCCTATCGTCGCAATGACGACTGTTCAATCGGATTCTATATAAGTGGGGGCAGGCATCCTGCCTGTCCCTAACTGCGGTGAAAATATCAGGAACGGGCAAGATGCCCATTCCACAAAACTATCTGCATTCTCAACTGGGGAATAGAAAAAGTCTATCCCCCTAACTCCTGAATATTACGAACTAACTTTGATTGTAATCTCAATCTTATTTGCAGCAGAGGGAACACGCCATTTTAAAAGCGATCGTTTAATTTCCTCTACAATTTTTTTATCCTTCAAAGTAGAAACTTCATCATCTAAAATTACTCGAAGTACGCGTTCGCCTTTTACCTGCAATTCCAAAACTATTTCACCATGAATATTTGGTGGTAAATTCATATTCTGTAGATGCTGTTGCAGATTTTTTTGCCCTGCTGCATCCAATCCCTTTACCTGAATAATTTGTAAGGAAATATTGGTTGACTTTGTATAATCTGGCTTTTTCCTCTTTGCTCTCATTCCCTGTAAAGACTTTGCACCAAGGGAAATTCCTCTTTCCCTTTCCTCATTCATCCAATCTGTTGCTTGAGGTGCTGTTTCCATCATAAGTTGAGAAGACTCTAACCTCATATATTGCACTTGCTCACTACGAGGTGCTAGAAATTCTATATTTTGTGGAGATGCTGCCCCCAAAATCCCCTCATAACTCACTCCTTCAGGCATTTCCACAGGAACTTCCATCGAAATACTCTTACCACCAGGTTCAACACGCACATCTTCGCTCACCGCAACAAACGCCGTATATTCAGACAACAATTGATAACTCAAAGCAGTCTCCGTCACCTCTTTTACCATCGACTTCTTATCATAATCAAACATCTGATTCATCAAATGCTTAATCTTTTGCCTGGCCCAAATTTGAGCAACTGCCACATTACCACTCTCAGCAAAATGAATATCGAAAGTCTGCTGATAAATTTCCCCACCAGCAGCAATACCATTAACCTGTAACTCACCTCCCACAGCATCCTGTTTGTGCCCAAACAAAACCAAAGGTTGTTCGGCAAATAAATCTGGAGTTGTCACCGGATAAATTTCTGGTACTTCACCCCAACCATTCCACTCAACCTCAATTTGAGTCAATACAGGATTATTTATTTGCTGGAAAAATTTCTCTGCTACTTCCTCAGTCGGTTCATCCTGTCGCACAACCCTGGCAATACCCCGCCCAATTTCTGCCAAACGGTTAATCAAATATCGATTTACAGAACTACCAACACCAAAACTATAAAGTCGGTTGCCTGGTTGGAGTTTGTCTTGCACTTCTGCCAATACTGCTTTTTCATTACCAATATAACCATCAGTCAACATTACAATACTCCGTAGTCTTCCCGCAGGTGGAGGCGGAAATTGCAATACTTCCTGGATGCCATTCAGTAATTCAGTGCCACCATTTGCATTTAATTTGTTGATATAGTTAATTGCAGTGGCAATATTTTTAGGTGTATTCGGTAGAGGTTGTTCTGACAGTTTTCTGGTAGTATTGGCAAAGTCGATAATTGTGAAAGTGTCGTTGGGGTTAAGTCCGTGAATAAAACGGCGCATCAATTCCTGACATTTCAACAATGGTTCTCCCCTTTGGGAACCGGAAGTATCCATGAGGAAAACTACATCTTTCGGCACAATTTCATCGCTGCGATACCGTAAAGCGGGAATTAGATAAACGGCAAAATATCCCCCACATTGATCTGCTTGAGTTAATACTGTTGCTTTGGTACGATCGCTAGCAACTTGATAGCGGAGAATGAAGTCTTTATTAGGGATGGTGTCTTCATTTCCTAATTTAACCGTAACAATTTCTCTTCGCTCGGATGTTTGAATTTGGTGGGATATGGAATTCACCTGAAAAATTGGCATCCCACAGTCTATTTCTACTGTCATACCAATATCATGTCCCGAACGAGTTGCCGGGGGAACTATTGGTGGTGTAATTTGACTAGCATCAGGAACTTGATCTGTATCACCACTTCCATCTATAGAGGTTCCTGGAATATAACGATCTCCCACAACCATCGGAAATACAAATTCATAGTCTCCACCTTCAAATTTGAGGGAGTCTGTATAGCGAATAATTACATCTATTTGTTCCCCTGGTTTAATATTTGCCAGGGACTGAGTGAAAATATTATCGCGCTGTTGTTCGAGTAACCCTGCAGTGCGTCCTTGTTGTTTAGCTTGTTGATAGATTTTTTTTGCTTCTTCTCGTTTTTTGATATTACCTTTGATTAAGCGATCGCCGATTTTGATTTCCATTTCATCGACTGCTGCTTCATCTGGTAATGGGAATACATAGGTTGCTTCTAGGGGTTCGGTGAATGGGTTTTCAAATTGTTGAGTTACTTGGACGCGGGATAGGTTGCCCGCTATTTTAGCTTTAACTTCCGTGTGTTTGAGCGGAAAAGTCAGTTTCTCTTCTGAGGAGAAAACGTATAATCCTGCAAGAGTTGGTGTATTTGTAGACATAGCTCATGTATGATTCTAAAGAAATTAATTAGTTTTGTAATATAGCAATCAGGAATCAGTTGTGAGAATTGAGATGTTCCTTAAAAGTATAGAATATAGCAATTATTATATTCACATGATATGTTTTTTTCTTCTTCTCTGTTCTCTGTTCCCTGTTCCCTAAAAGCTTCCAGTATATCACAACTCAAATCATATTGCTATATATTATTTTTCTTGTAGCACAGTCATTTAGGAATTTTCTATTAAGAATTATGTATTATTATGGTCAGCTTACAGCAATTTCGGAGTTAGTGAGGTACAAAATTTTATTTAGTAATTTTGGTAACACAAGCATCCTGCTTGTTACAGGCTAGAAGCCTGTGTTATATCATGTCCGGTTGAATAATTAGACTTTGGTGGAAGGAAGGCAGGAGGCAGGAGGCAGGAGGCAGAAGGTTTTCTCAAGAGTGTCACCTTTATTTTATGCACGCTCCGATGCTACCGGACATTATATTACTTGGTAACACAAGCATCCTGCTTGTTACAGGCTAGAAGCCTGTGTTACCAAGACTGTACCTCACCATCCTCAAAAGTGCTGTAAAAATTTAGGGGGATATATAATAAACATCTCTAATAATAAAAAATAAAATCAACTATCGTACAGAAATTATCAATTATTCCCCTCCTGGGAGGGGGAGGGGCGAGGGGTGGGTTCCCTACTCCCTACTCCCTACTCCCTACTCCCTACTCCCTACTCCCTATTTTTATAAACTTTTCTGTTTATTCTGAGCAAATTTCAACAATTCTTGAGCTTCTTGATAATAAGTTGTTTCTGGTTTAATATTCTCTAACTGATTAATAATTAATTGAAGTTTACTGGCCAGTATACCACGATTAGAATTATTATCAGCAGCATATCTTTGCCAATCTGCAATTAAATTTTTAGCCTCTTTAAAAGCTTTTTTTGACTCTGTTTCTGCTTGCAACCGCATTTTGACATTAGCCAAATTAACCTGATATTCTCCCAGTTTAGTCTGTGCTTCCAAATAAGCTGGATTCTCTGCTGGTATTTTCTGTAATTGATTAATTGCTTGCTCCCATAAACTCGCCACTACTTGCCATTGTTGTTCTGGATGAGGTCCATTTTGGGCAGCTATAGCTGCTTGCATACCAAATTGTTTTGCCACTTGCATAAAAGTGAAACTGAGTTTACTTCCCTTAGCTAAACCCGCCTCTATTTGAAAATCTCGCTTTGTCGCTGCTAACTTTGGTTTTACCATTTTTCCAGCAAGAGTAGTAGGAGGAATTTGCTCTAACTTATCTATTGCCGCTTGCCAGTCAGCGATCGCTTGTTGTTTATCTGTTGTGGTTGCAGCTTGCTGATACTGTTGTTTAGCATTTGTAATTGTTTGTTCCGCTTCCGTTAACAATGTTTGAGCATTTTTTTCTTGAAATACCTTTGCCTCCATTCGTCCTATCTTTTTTCTCGCCGTTTCAAATTCATCTAATGTGAATTTCCAAGAACAACTAAAAAGGGTACAGTATCTTTGAGGATAATAACCTAAAAACCAAATGGGTAATTCATCAAGATGTTTTTGTGCCAAAGCAACTTTCTCAGCACCAAAATTGATATCTACACTGGAAGTTGCTTGATTAATTAATTGATCTGCTTGTTCAACATTAGCGATCGCCTCTCGATAGTTATTATCCATATTTATATAGCTAGGTATCAGAATTATTGGTGCTACTCTAGACACAGGTTTACGAATCATTGGATAGGGTAAATTTGCCACCCAAACTATCCCTGCCATTCCCACTAATGCAGCAGGTATCAAGGCAATTTTACTTAACGTTCCAGATGGTTTATTTACTTTAACTGCTTTCTGAATAACTGTGTCACTAAAATTAGGAAATTGGTCTTTTAGTAAATAGCTTAACTCTTCTTCTTTTAGGGGTTCTCCTGATTGGAATCGTAACTTATCCAATCTTTTCATTACTATATTTTTTCCCACTTCCCCAACCAAATCTTCTTTAGCACATTTGTCAACTTCAACTTCTAATATTTTATAGGCTTGATGATATAAACGTGACATTTTTTTACCTCTAGACTTAATTACTTATATTATAATCTTTGGATAACTGATCAGTCCAGTAGTTAATTTAATAGGAGATATACCTAATCGTTGCCCAATTTAAAATCCAGTTGATAAATAAAGTTAATAGTCATCAAACTGTAGGTTGGGTTAAGCGACAGCGCAACCCAACACCAAGTTATAATGTTGGATTTCCGTAAACGTCAACCCAACCTACAAAGTCTAGTAGGTTGGGTTAAGCGGCAGCGCAACCCAACGCCTATATTACAGCAGATTTCAAGTATATGAAGTACAGGTATTAATAATTAAATGTTCTCAGTGCTAGTAGGTTGGGTTAAGCGGAAGCGCAACCCAACACCAATCTTATAATTTGTTGGGTTTCGTTTCCTCAACCCAACCTACAAAGTATCAATAATTTTTTTTATTATAGGCAAAACCAGGAGGTAATTATAGAATGGAAAAGTTAGAAAAATACAGAAATTATATTGAGCAAATAATTAAAGAGTATGGACAATATAAACCATCTTATGGAGAGGTAGAAGTACAAACAATTTTTGACCGCGATCGCGACCATTATCAACTTTTAAATGTTGGTTGGGATGGGAATGAAAGAATACGAGGTTGTGTTTTACAAATAGATATTAAAAATGAAAAAATCTGGATACAACATGATGGTAGGGAAATTGGTATTGCTGGTGAATTAGTAGATTTAGGAGTACCTTCATCTGATATTGTTTTGGCTTTTCATGCACCTTATAAACGGAAATATACGGGTTTTGCTGTGGAGTAAATTGAAGGAATTCAAAAGTCAAAAGTCAAAAGTCAAGAGTAAGATTTTTTAGGGAAGTTAAAAGTTACAAAGTAAGATTTTTTAGCCATAAGGAATGATTCGTGAAAAACTGTAGGGGTTTGTTCTCCAAATTATTGTCGTATTTCTATTGAGAATAATAACTGAAGTGCTTATACGTTAAAGTCTACAAATCTCCATGCGCGAGAGAAGGTAAAACCAACCTATACCTAAGCTACCTACCTTTCCAGTAACTATCTTACAAGGGAACTTCCCCTTTAAAAGCGTGCTAAAATCATTTGTTAGGTCACTGTAATCCAACCATTCTTCTCCTTTTTTCCACCCTACTTTTTTACCGAACCTTTCCCGTACTTTTAACTCTGTTGTTCCGCTCAAACTTTGATAAATTTTCTTCTGCACCGAAAAGCCAAACTGGCCATAACTATATTTAACCCAAAGTTGATCTATTATGCGGAGGTCTGCACAAGGAAAATTTTCTATATCTTCCACGTCTAGCCGTTTTTCCTTCTGTCTCCCTGCAACTTCCAACATCACATGATAAGTTTCTATGTCTGCCTCTTTCCACTTTTCAACAAATAGGAAATCACGAAGTTTGAAATATTTAGGAGATATAATTTGTTGCGATGGTAAAACTTGTAATATTTTTTGAACAAATCTATTTTCAAAGATATATTTGTTGCGAGTTTCTTGTCGATTATTAGATTTAACTTTAGAGCAAAGTAACTGTTGAATTTTCGGGTAACTATTAATCCAATAACTTGCATTTGATTTTTCGTTAGGCAGCATTATAGATTTATTTGATTCAGGAGAATTATCAACAGCAAATTTTTCTAAATCAACAAGTAGTTGACTATTCTTCTTAAGTTCAACAAGAAAACGAGGATATTGCAATGTTAGTGCAGTAAACTTAGCCATCTGTTCTATGGTTATCATTCTTCTTTCAGAAAAAGCTACTCCTACAGCATAATAAGCAATATAAGTTTTTAGTCTCAAAACATTAATGTATTGTTTTAAACGACGGGGATTATTATCAAAAAAAGGGGCAACTATCTCTATAACATTGGCAAGGCTTTCCAAATCTAAATCTTTGTCAATAATCGGGAAAATAGGTAAATCTGGTAAATTTGGATGTAAAATTTCCGTTGCTAGTTTTTCCCTTCTTTCTAATTTTTCTGGTGGATATAATATATTAATATATTTCCCTATTATGACGATTATACCTATTATTTTGATAATTATTAAGAAAATAACTCTGTCAAACTTTCTTTCTGTCATTTTTTTTATTTCTAATAATAAAATTTTTGCTTCTATTAATAAAGAAAGTTTTAATGAGAGACGTTTTGCGTCTTTAAACCTTTCGGGAATATCAAATATTTTGGCAATAAAACTATAAGGAATCCAAAAAAAGTATTTTTCTTCATGAGTTTCTATTTTTCTCTGACTTTCAGATACTTTTTCCAGAAAATTATTCAACGTATTTTGAGAAGGTTCAGGAACAGAGAATGATAACTGCACAAACTTTTCCAGAAAACTAAAACCATAATCTACTTGCTTCATAGAACTATCATTTCGATTTTCCCACTCTTGATTTTCTTTAGCAATTGAAGCTAGAAAAGGAATCACATCTTTTTGTTTAAAAGTTATCGAAGCTGCCACCTTTTCCCGATCCATTCCCAAAATAAAAATCAAATTTGGGTCATCAGAAATCATCATATTTATACCTTGCAATAAATCCGCAGCTTTACCCAGCTCACAACGATCAAGGTCATCAATAAAAACATAAATTTTCTCATCTCTACCTACATAAGCACCAACAATTTTAGAGAAATCTTCGTGAAATTCTTCAATAAAAGCAGCTTCCTTTTCATAATCAGGAGACTCAAGATATAGAGTTAAATCCATTTTCTCGTCGCCAATTAAGTCTTTGATTATTCCGAAAAGTTTTCCTATTCCGGCAGCAGAACTGCTAATTCCGACCAGTTGTAATAAAATATTTAAAGAAAGATTATTTGTATCCTCATTATTCGTTGATTCTGAGTCTCGATCATTATTTTCCTTTGTCTCATTGTTAGTTGTTTCAGCCTCTTCCTTTTGACTTTTCTCTTCCTCCTTTGAATCTGATTTCAGAGTGTCAGCCAAATTTTCAGACAACTGATAAACTCCCTCAAAGCCAAATTTCCAGTATACAATTGGAATAGCTACAGTAATACTAGAAATCAACGAAACCATCACCAAAGTCTGAATAGCTTTAAACGGTTTATCTTTAAAATTTAAACGATAAATAAATAGTTGAAACCGACTGTATAAGTTATAGAAAAAATCAGGAATATTGCGATTTTTAGATAACTCTTCCAAAAAAGAAAGAGCAAAAGTCGCCCAAAGTGACTCAGATTTTTCATGTCGCCAAGCATTAAACCAAACTGTTTGAGTTTTTTGCTTGAATCCTAATCTAATAAATTTACCAATATCTGATAGATTGCTGAAAATAATCTGGTCTTCTTTAATTTTCTGCCAAACCTCTGCTAAATCTTTTTTATCTAATTCTTCAGACTTCTTAAGAATCTCCTTTTCCAACTGTTTCATAAAAGAAGATTTACCACTACCCCATTCACCTTCGATAGAAATAGTCAGTGGAGGTTTTGTATTTTCATTAGTTAAAAATTCAGCCATAGCTATTACATAAGGAGTAAAACCAAGTTCATCTTTTGTTGTTGCTTGGTCTCCGATAGTAATAATTTTGTTTGATTTATCTGTAGATTCTGGCATAATTGATAAGTCAAAATTCAAAAGTCAAAAGTCAAAAGTAAGATTTTATAGGGAAGTAAAAAGTTAAAATTTACAGCATATTCCAAGTATTATAAAGTACAAAGATTAAAAATTAAACTTTTGTAGTGCGGGCATCTTGCCCGCGATGAATTTACCTCACCAAATAAGTCAAAATTCAAAAGTCAAAAGTGAGATTTTTTAGGCTCAAAACTAAAAGGTACAAAAGTTCTGTAGCTCAGACTAATTTATCCTATACAAAAAAAGATTTAGGCGTTAGCGGAGCTTGGCCTTAGCCAATGCCATTTGCTTCGCATAACTATCGTTAATGCCCCTACATATGGCATTTTCAACGTTAATTTGCGTAACTCCTGTTATAATTATCAATAATAGCTAAATGCTTACGTTCAGTTTTTTCCATAAAACATTGACCAATCCTAGCTAATAGTAACATGACAAATCAAACCATAGACGTAACTCGACTGACTCCCGAACAAATAAAACAGATTCAGGAGGCGATCGAGACCTTCAGAAATATTAATAACTCTCAGAGCAAATTAACAGAAGAACAACAAGTAGAATTCGATCCAACGCCATTGTTTTTTGAAAGCGAAATTCTCTGAGAAAGTAAACATTATTAAATTGATAATCTATAAACTTAAAAACTATGTCTAATAATCCTTATTATAATCTTACTGTTGACGAGCAAAATATAATCATCAAGCTCGACAAAAAAACAACTGATTATCAACAACTAATACAACTACTAAATAATCTTGAATTAGAGGCAATAAATCAGCACATTCAGCTCACTGAAGAAGTAGCTTCTGAATTAGCCAATGAAATAGACTATGCTGTTTAGTCGAAAGTTAAATCTAAACTTTTTTAAAATAATCATTTTTTTCAATAAAATAATTATGACTGAATCAAAGTTACTAACTGTAAAATTAAGTTCCCAAGATTACGATCACCTTACTAAAGAAGCTGAAAGATTAAATTTACCCATAAGTATTTTAGCCCAAAGATTATTGAAATTAAGTCTAGAAAAAACTCCACCTCAACTTAACAAACAAAAAGCAAGAGAAGCAATAGCTAGTTTGCGGGAAATAGGCAAAAATTTGTCTCCAATAGATGGAGTAGCGATCGCCCACGAAAGTCGAAAAGATTTAGAGCAAAGGTATATTTTTTAGTTAATAATGAATGTTGTCATTGATTCTAATTTACTAATAGTTCTTGTGAATAACGATCCTCGCGGTGAAATTGTTCGCCAACAGTTAGATAAATGGATCGTCCAAGAAGTTGAAATACACGCTCCTCGTCTAGCACTTTATGAAATAGCTAATGCTCTAACCAGATTGATTGTAAGTGGAATATTTCCCAAAGAACAACTAGCACCTGCTTGGGATTTTTTGAATAATTTACCCATAGTTTACCATGATATTTCTCAGGAAATAAGAATAGTAGAAATTGCCTTATCTTTGCGTCGTCAAAGTGCTTATGATGCTGCTTATATAGCTCTAGCAGAAGATTTAGAGGCTCCTCTTTGGACGTTAGATGGTCCTCTTTACCGCAATGCAGTTGAGTGTGGTTTTCCTGTATTTCTTTTAAATTGATCTACAATATTGATAACTTAAAGCGATAGGTAAATAGGGAAAAACATTCGTTGGAGAGTGGAGACTTAAAGCTACTCCTGTTTTCTGACGTAAGCATTCAGCTATTAGCAGTCAGCTCTCAGCAATAAGACTCTGCTTTTAAGGACATAGTTTAAATGAATATAGATTTTAACGACTTTTGTAGTAAGATTAATTCTAGCTCAATTAATACAGCTTTAAAGCCACACGAAAAGCAATAGCTGAAGTCCGCAGTTCCGACCATAGGAGGCTAGCTGATAGCTGACGGCTGAATGCTTACCTCCTGACTCCTTTTTCAATCTAAACATACCTTGTCAAATTCACCCGATAACGTTCTTTTTTCGTAATCGCAACATCCCCTACTTCTAACCTCCCTTTACCCCGAATAGCAATTAAATCTCCAGTTTTCACTGTATAACTTGCCTGACTAATTTCCTTCCAATTTACTCTTACATTTCCCCCATCAATTAAGCCAACCATTTTACTCCGAGACATTCCAAAACCTGCCGAAGCAACTGCATCTAATCTCATAGAAGCTTCCACAGTTGTTAACTCTTTCTTTTTCGGTTCTCTTATTCTTAAATCACTCAATTCTAGAGGTTTAACTTTAACAGGAACAGACCGAACTTGTTGGAGATTCATTTCTAAATATTCCACCAATTCCGGCACTACTATTACCTGAGCGCCACGTTCTCCCAAAACAATAATATCTCCAGTTTTTTCTCTGACAATTCCCGTACCCAACATCGAACCAAGAAAATCTCGGTGAGTCGCAGTATCAAACAGAAAATTTCCCTCAATATTAATAGCTGTTAATTCCACACTCGAAGTATCAATAGGTAAATCTGAACGAGCGATCGCTAATCTTTTGCGTTCAGCTTGAGGATAACCACCCCAGGAAACTAATTCCACTTCTGTCAACTTTTGAAAAATTGCTTCCGACTCAAATATTTCTGGCGGTGACAAAAAATCACTCTGAGTAATTTCCCAAGTTCTGATAGCTTGTTCTGCTAGATCAATGATGCGAGTAATAGTTTCGCGATTTTCAATTCCTTTGAGAAGTTCTTCTTTTGGTAACATAATTATTTATTTAGGGAGTAGGGAGTAGTTAGGATATGTAGTGCAGGCATCTTGCCCGCAACCAGATTTGATATAACCCAATTTCAAATAGCGTTTAGGAGAACCTTTGTTCTCTCCAGTTATTAATTATGGTGTTGGTGATTTTGGCTATGATTGTGCTTTAATGGCAATTGCTAAACTATTAACTAAAAAGCATTTTATATTTGGCAAAATTTAGGTTTCATAGCTTGATTCACCAACGCCTTAATTATTAATTAGGGTTTGCGCTCAAAAGTCTTATGGGTAAGGGTAGGAGACAGCTATACTGGAGACAGGAGACAGGAGGAACGGGGAATTATAGAGGAGGTAGGAGGAAGAATAATCAAGGGATTATTCTGCGCAACTATGAGCCTAAAATGCTAATTTTTTGAACTATTACGACCATTAAGCTTGGACTTTTTTTAACTAAAAAATGCGCTCAACCTTTATATGTAAATGCTTTTAGATTTAATCAGCAAGCCCTAATTATTAATTATTAATTATTAATTATTAATTATTAATTATTAATTATTTAAAGTATATCCTTGGATATTTTCTGGTTTAAACTGATATAAAGTACGAGTTGCTAGACGAATTAGAGCTTCTGAACCCCGAACAACAATCAAATACTTACCAGCATTGAGGCGGTTACGATAGGGAACAGCATCACCACCACCAAAAATCAAACCCACTCCACCACCAACAAAAGTTCCACCCATTGCACCAGAAATAGCCCCCAATATACCACCAATAAAATGATTACCAAATTCCCCTGCCCAAGCAAAAGTATTCAATCCCGTAATCAGACTAAAAGTAACACCAGCAGCAAAACCAAAAGGTGCAAGCCAAGTAACCATTTGTCTTGCTTGTTTACGGGCCTGCTCGTTAGGATCGATTAGGCCATATTCATCAGCAGTTTGATAGCCCCGGCCCAATATTGCCACTTGCTTCATTGGCAAGTCTTCTTTTTCCAAAGCAGAATAAGCAGATTCAGCTTGAATGCGGTCTGATAATACAGCAACGAGATAATTCATAAAATTCCAGCAAAGCAATGTGACATCTCCCACACTATAGCGCCAGCTTAGTGTGGGCTTCTCGTTTCGTAGCCCTGCTATTGCATCGGGCTCCACGAGCTTTAAGAACGGAATGCCCTACCGCCCTATTTTTGATATTTATCGCCGCGTTTACATCGCGGTCTGTTACTATGCCGCAGTGCGGGCAAGAATGGGTTCGTATGTTTAATTCTTTAGGGACTTTTTTGCCACAACTTGAGCAGTCTTGGCTGGTATTTTTGGGGTTCACTGCTGTGGTTTTCTGTCCAGCATTTGCCTCCTGCGGAGGAGCTGCGCTAACGGCTTTGACAGTCAAAATAGTTAGGAATTGCCCCCATCCAGCATCGTTATAATACAAGTTTTTCAACCAGGGCGAAAGCTTCTGCTGGGATATTTGTAAATTGAATGGGCATCGAACCTATTCAATTTGCCGCCGATTCATCCGCCAAATCTGCATATTATGGCGTGAGGCTTCTCGGCGATTCAGCTAAAATATTTCTGACAATCCATAAAATTATAGGCCCATAACTGGTACTCTGAAGGTAAGGTTAAGTCAGCAGTTAATGTTTTTGCTAAATAAACATGACTAATCACAATGATACTCTGACAAAATCTCCTGCTATTTCAGAAACTAAAAAATCAAACTGAAGTTGAAGTTTCAGCAGGTAAAACAATCACATAACTTAGATTATTCAACTAATTTCCTATGCCAAAAGTTCTTGTATCCGATTCAATAGATCAAACTGGAATTGATATTCTCTCTCAAGTAGCTCAGGTAGATGTCAAAACAGGTCTGCCCACAGAAGAATTGGTCAAAATTATACCAGAATATGATGCTTTAATGATTCGCTCTGGTACTAAAGTTACCCAGGAAATTATTGAAGCTGCTACTCAACTAAAAATTATTGGTCGTGCTGGAGTAGGGGTAGATAACGTAAATATACCAGCAGCAACTCGCAAAGGTATTGTGGTGGTCAATTCTCCAGAAGGAAATACGATCGCTGCAGCAGAACACGCCCTAGCTATGATGTTGTCCATGTCACGCCACATCCCAGAGGCTAACCAATCAATTAAAAGTGGAAAGTGGGACCGTAAAAAGTTTATCGGAGTAGAAGTCTATAAAAAAACTCTTGGCGTTGTTGGCTTGGGTAAAATTGGTTCCCATGTAGCTAAGGTGGCAAAAGCTATGGGTATGAAAATCCTGGCCTATGACCCATTTATCTCTAAAGAAAGGGCAGACCAATTGGGTTGTAATTTGGTAGATATGGATTTATTGATCCAAGAGTCGGACTACATTACTCTCCACATACCCAAAACTAATGAAACTTATCACTCAATTAATGCTGAAACTTTCGCCAAAATGAAGCCCACTGCTCGTATTATTAATTGTGCTAGAGGTGGGATTATTGATGAAGCTGCTTTGAGTGAAGCTTTAAAAGAGGGAAAAATTGCTGGAGCTGCTCTAGATGTGTATGAAAATGAGCCTCTAGAAGCTGAGTCTCCACTACGAGATTTGGATCAAAAGATTGTGATGACTCCTCACTTGGGTGCTTCTACCGCTGAAGCTCAGGTGAATGTGGCAATAGATGTTGCGGAACAAATTCGCGATGTGTTGTTGGGTTTGCCTGCTAGATCGGCGGTGAATATTCCTGGTATTTATCCAGAAACTTTGGAAAAATTGAAGCCTTATTTGTTATTGGCTGAAACTCTTGGTAATTTAGTTAGTCAATTGGCAGGCGGAAGAATTGATTTTCTCGATGTTAGTCTTCAAGGAGATTTGGCCAATGAAGATAGTCAACCTGTGGTGGTGGCAGCTCTTAAAGGTTTATTGTCCCAAGCTTTGCGAGAGCGTGTAAACTATGTAAATGCTTCAATTGAAGCTAAGGAAAGAGGTATTCGAGTAGTGGAAACTAGGGATGCTTCAGTCCGAGACTATACTGGTTCGTTGTATTTGGAAGCAAAGGGTTCTCTGGGCGACCATACTGTTAGAGGTGCTTTACTCGGAGAGGATGAGATTCGGATTACTAATATTGATGGATTTCCGATTAATGTCCCCCCAAGTCCCTATATGTTATTGACTCTGCACCGAGATATGCCCGGAATTATTGGTAAAATTGGTTCGCTCTTGGGTAGTTTTAATGTCAATATTGCTAGTATGCAGGTGGGTCGTAAAATTGTCCGGGGTGATGCGGTGATGGTATTAAGTATTGATGACCCATTGCCGGAAGAAATATTAACTGAAATTACCAAAGAACCAGGAATTAGGGATGCTTATACAGTTGCTCTGTAGAATTTAGAATTTAGAATTTAGAATTTAGAGTTGGTAAAACATAATTTAGAATTTAGAATTGGTAAATTTACCTTGATATTAGAATTCAGAATTGGTAAATTTACCTTTAATTCCTCTAAATTCTAAATTTTAAATTTCAATTACCTTTAATTCTAAATTCTAAATTTCAATTACCTTTAATTCTAAATTCTACATTTTAAATTCTAAATTCTATTTTTATGGCATATAACTGGTGGGAAATTAGAGTATTGTGTCACCTAAATCTGGAGGAGGTCATTACTTGGCGTCTAGATACTTTTGGTTGCCGGGGTACTGCGAGTCAGGTCAAAGATAATCAGTGTTTGATCAGGGCCTATATACCACAAGAACAAGTTCAAATGTTGGACTTGTCAGCTTTGGCTATAAATTTACGTCAGGATGCCCTATGTATGAATTTACCAATTCCAGCAGTGGATTGGGATTTAATTGAGGAAGAAGACTGGGCAAGTAGTTGGAAACAATATTGGCAACCTCAAGAAATTGGCGATCGCTTTCTCATTCATCCTGCTTGGCTAGATTTACCAGAAGATATAGATAGAATTATCCTTCGTTTAGACCCAGGAGCGGCTTTTGGTACAGGAACTCATCCTACTACGGAGTTATGTTTGGAGTCATTGGAAATGCGTTTGGGGTTGGAACCTAATCCGGAAGCTATTATTGCTGATATTGGTTGTGGTAGTGGTATTTTGTCTATTGGGGCAGCATTATTAGGAGTACGTCAGATATATGCAGTTGATATTGATCCACTAGCAGTTAGATCCACTATTGGTAATCGGAAATTAAATAATATAACGGCTGAAAAATTAATTGTTGAACTTGGTGATATTGAGCATTTAATTAAGTTAGCTTCTGGTCCGGTAGATGGTATAGTTTGCAATATTTTAGCTGAAGTAATTATTGATATAATTCCGCATCTGGAAGCGATCGCTAAACCTAAAACTTGGGGTGTTTTGAGTGGAATTTTATTAGAACAATCTAAATCAATTGCTGATAATTTGGAACAAAATGGTTGGGTAGTGGCCACTCTTTGGAAGCGAGGAGAGTGGTGTTGTTTTAATATTCGGCGTTCTTAATTTGTAAGCATTCAGCGGTCAGCTATCAGCTATCAGCTATTGCTTTTAGTTAGGTAAAAATTTAAGAAGGTTTTAGGTTTTAGGTTTTAGATGGTAGGTGAAAATTTTAAGAACGAAGATATCGCAGTGGAAGGAAAGGGCGCGGACATACCAAAAGCTTAAAACTCAGACAACGCCAGATTTTTCCTTCTTCACTTCTTCCCTCTTCTTTCTTCCTTCTTCCTTCTGCTGTAAAAATAAATATAGCCACTACAATAAAAAATATTAACTAGAATTATCAATATTTTTCCTATTCCAGAATTAATACTAGGAAATATCCACAAAGTTGCTAAGAACACCAGTAAAATTTCTATCAAGGCAACAATTGCTCCATAATGTTTCGGGTCCCAATAAGAAATAGGACTAATAAATCGATAATTACTTAAAGGGAAAAAATGTCTATGAGCATCATTATTATGTACTGGTAAATCACCCAGAGAATGAAACACCAAGCTAATACAAATAACTTGCATAATTTCCCAGCCAAAATAGTAAGAAATTAGTAATAAAATTATCGCTAAAGGAATAGAATGAAAAGTCGCAACAAGATTTTGTATTAATGGTTGATAATATGCTTCTGACCAAATTTTTGCTTCTGGTAACCGGACAATAAATTTTGCCCAAAAGTAGAAAATAAAGATCGGAATATCTGGTAAAACTCCACCTATTACGATAGCAAGATTAGCTTGTGGTAATTGTGGTTTAGCAAGAAGAGCTAGATTAATAATGGCATGACTTGGTGTATTCATATTGAAGGAAGAAGGAAGAGGGAAGAAGGAAGAAGGAAGGAGGAAGAAGAGGGAAGAGGGAATAAGGAAGAAGATGATTTTTTTCACTACTAATTAGGGCTTGCTGATTAAACCTAAACGTCTTTAAAGATAAAGGTTTTAGCCTTTTTAAGTATCAAAAAGTTCAAGATTTTAAGTGGTAATGGTTCAAAAATTCAGTATTTTGGTCAAGATTTGGGCAGAAAAATTAAGGGACAATTCTTACTCCTACCTCCTCTAAATTCCCCATTTCTCCTGTCTCCTGTCTCCTGTCTCCTGTCTCCTACCCCTACTAAAAGACTTTTTCAGCAAACCCTAATTATAGTTAAACAGACATTATATAAAACTTGCTTCAAGAAAATTATTGCTACAATAGAAGTTTAAATAATTGGCGTTGGTGAATCAAACTATGAATTAAGATATTTGGGCGAACCGTAATCAAGACCTTTAGGGACGTTGCATGCAACGTCCCTACCTATTCCCTATTCCCTATTCCCTATTCCCTATTCCCTATTCCCTATTCCCTAAACTAATTAAAATTAACTATGTCCCTACCTATAGTAGCTATTATTGGCAGACCAAATGTGGGAAAGTCCACAATTGTGAATCGCTTGGCCGAAAATCAAGATGCAATTGTCCATGACGAACCAGGAATAACTCGCGATCGCACTTACCGTAACGCATATTGGCAAGACCGAGAATTTCAAGTTGTAGATACAGGAGGCTTGATATTTGATGATAATACAGAATTTTTACCGTTAATTCGCGAACAAGCTATGGCCGCTCTCGCGGAAGCAAGTGTTGCTATTCTTGTAGTAGATGGACAAGCAGGCCCAACTGGAGGAGATGAAGAAATAGCTAGATGGCTTCGTCAACAACCTGTCCCTACCCTCCTAGCGGTTAATAAGTGCGAATCTCTGACAGAAGGATTAACTCAAGCTGCAATGTTTTGGGAATTGGGTTTAGGAGAACCTTATGCCGTTTCTGGTATTCATGGCAATGGCACTGGAGAATTATTGGATGAGTTAATTACCCACTTACCAGCTATTACAGAAATTCCAGAAACAAATGAGGTTAGAGTAGCAATTGTTGGTCGTCCTAATGTGGGTAAATCTAGTTTATTAAACGCATTTCTTGGAGAAAATCGTGCAATTGTTAGTCCTATTTCTGGTACGACAAGAGATGCTATTGATACTGTGGTAGAACGTAATGAAAAAACTTACCGTTTGATTGATACTGCTGGTATTAGAAAAAAGAAAAATGTGGAATATGGTGCAGAATTTTTTGGTATTAATAGAGCTTTTAAAGCTATTCGTCGTACTGAAGTTGTTCTGTTTGTAATTGATGCTTTAGATGGGGTAACAGAGCAAGACCAAAAATTGGCAGACCGGATTATTGAGGAGGGTAGAGCTTGCGTTATTGTGGTGAATAAATGGGATGCTGTGGAAAAGGATGCCTATACTATTTATACTTATGAACAAGAAGTAAGGTCGCGACTATATTTTATGGAATGGGCAGAGATGATTTTTATTAGTGCATCTACAGGAAAACGAGTAGAGAAAATTCTAGATTTAATAGATAATGCTGCCAATGAATATCAACGTCGGGTAACCACTTCAGTTATTAATGAAGTTTTAGAGGAAGCTGTTAGTTGGAATTCTCCTCCAACAACTCGTCAGGGCCGTCAAGGAAAAATTTATTATGGAACTCAAGTAACAAGTAAACCACCAACAATTGCTTTATTTGTAAATGATCCAAAGCGTTTTCCTGATAATTATCGTCGTTATATACAAAGTCAGTTTCGTCAACATTTAGGATTTACAGGAACACCTATAAGATTACTTTGGCGTGGCAAAAAAGCTAGGGAAGTAGAGCATAATACTGTTAATAGAGCAACTCGTGTTTAGGGTTAACGAAGTCAAAAGTCAAAAGTCATGCATTCAAAAGTTAGAAGTTAGAAGTTTTTTTGTAACGGGGATTTGAGCAACCCTCCAAAAACATCTCGCCTTAAGAGACAGGGTGGCGCGACACAATTATTTTGATAATTAACAGGTAAACGAAGTCAGAATTCAAAAGTCAAAAGTCATGCATTCAAAAGTTGTTTTTGTAACGGGGATTTGAGCAAGTCTCCAAAAACATTTCGCCTGGGGTGGCGCGACCCAATTATTTTGATAATTAACAGGTAATTGTTAAAGTTAACGATTAATATATTTGCCAGTTTTTTTAGGTGCATCTCATATTTGCAAAAATACTTTTTTCCTATATATTCCCTGTTCCCTATTCCTTATTCCCTATTCCCTATTCCCTATTCCCTATTCCCTGCTATAAAACCTAAATAAAAATGGATTTACTACGATCGCTTCCTCTAGGACTATACTTAGAAAAACCCATAACATGGCTACATAAACTCGACCCTAGAGTTAAATTAATCTGGCTAATGAGCTTTCTGATCAGCCCAGTTTTGAGTAGTTCTATCTGGCGTTTAATATTAGTAGCTATATTAATTGTATTAACATTTAGTGCCTCAATTCCTTTACGAGTTTGGAAACGACAAATGGGTTGGTTACTCACATTTTGTTGTTTAGTTTTTGTCATGAGTGCAGCTATTGCCCCTGATGGACTTTCAATTAACTATCAACCCCGTTTACCAAAAGATGAACTAACCTTTGCTGAACAAACTAATAATTTACCACCAGAACCAGAAGTAAAAAATTTTTCCAATTTTTTTGGATTGCTAAAAACAGAAACTTCAACTGAATCAACTTCTAAAACACAACAACAAGAACCAACTGAATTATCTCAACCTACCTCTTATAGGTACGTCCTTTTTCAAAAAAGACCACTGACTATAACTCGTCGTTCAGTAGATTTAGGTATTAGGATTGCCACCTTATTATTTACCGTGATTTATAGCACAAACTTATATCTTTTAACCACAGGAGCCGAAGAAATTACAGCAGGAATAGAAGACCTAATGCAACCTCTGAATAAATTGAATTTACCTGTAACAGAAATAAGTTTAACTTTAACCTTATCTTTAAGATTTATTCCCCTCGTTTTAGAAGAGATACAGAATTTAGTTCGTTCAATTAGAACTAGGGCAATTAACTGGAAAAAACTAGGACTGCGACAAGCTTCTCAGGTGTGGTTAATAGTAGCAGAAAGACTATTAGAAAATTTGCTATTACGAGCAGATCAAATTGCTAGTGCCATGAAAGTGCGAGGTTTTACAACTCCCCAACAACATAAAGTAGAATGGCACGATCTAAAGCTAAAGGTATGGGACTGGTTAGTATTGGTTTGCTTAGTGTTATTCTGGTGGGTTAGATTAGTTTGGGGAGGACAAAGTTAAAACAAAATTATATATTCCTTATAAATAATTATTTATCTGGTATCGTTATCTTAAGTAAAGTGCAAAACTTTCAATAATTTCAATAATAGTGTTTTAGGATACTTAATCACTAATTTATATTGTTGATAATTTTAAGATAAAAATTATAGGTTGATATTCAACTCGAATATCAAATAATTATAATTTCAGAAAATATATTTTCTGGGTCTATTTACTTTTAAGAAAATTCAATAATTTAGAGAAAATACAAAAACCTAAATTTATCTCTTAAGCTGTAAAATCTAAAATCTAAAACAATTAGGGGCTTTCAATTGACAAAGGCCACTAAGTTATTTAAAAAGCGTTTCAGTCCGGAATGCTTGGCAAACAGCTTATCAGTGTTTAGCATTCAGCTTTTAAGAAGGGGATACGTGACCCCTCCTAAAATTAAACGACAAGCTAGAAGTAGGGGATTTAAACCCCAGCTTTTAGATATCTTTATGATGTGGACTATTCACGCTGACTGCTAATAGCTGATAGCTGACAGCTAATTAAACATCCTGTCATTATCTGCTGATTTTTAAGCCTAAATGACCAACGAAACTTACATGAACCATCCTAACTTTGGCCTCTTATACAGGGTGTGCTTAGTTGAGGAGAACAAAGAATTGTTTACTACCCTCTATGCCCAACGCTTATTTTTTTTAGTGACAAATGGAATAGGAGGTATTAAATTTGAACCTTTAGGCCGTTCAGACGCACGTTTAATGGTGGAAATTCGCCTCCGTCAACTGCGTCGAAATGGTCAAGCAGTTGAATACCAAAAACTTCAGACAGTTCACAAAAATACTTTTCAATAATTAAGCTGTTCTCTGCTTCTACTCAAGTAAAGTAAAGTTAACTATATAGTTCGGCCTAATCTTGAAGAAGGCAGAAGGCAGAAGGCAGGAGGCAGAAGGCAGGAGGCAGAAGGGAAAATTGCATGGATATAGTCAACGATCGCCCACGCGTGTGTCTGATGCCCCAAACAATTTTAAGCATCCCCCTTGCTTAACCGAACTGATAACTGATAACTGATAACTGATAACTGAAATGACGGTGGGATATTAAGCCCGCCACAGATAAAGATAATAAGAAATTCTCAAATCTCAAGATAAAATGGTTGAGTCCATTACCGAACGTATTACTAAAATCCGCTCTAACTTACCTGCATCAATACGCTTAATTGCTGTAACTAAACAGGTATCAGTTGATGCTATTCGTACTGCTTATGCAGCAGGAATAAGAGATTTTGGAGAAAATAAAGTTCAAGAAGCAGAAGAAAAGCAAGCCCAACTACAAGATTTACCAGAGATTACCTGGCATCTGATTGGCCACTTGCAAACTAATAAAGCAGCAAAAGCTTTAAAGCAGTTTCAATGGATTCATTCTGTAGATAATTTAAAACTGGCCCAACGCCTGGACCGTTTAGCAGAAGAGTTATCTTGTAGTCCTAATATTTGCCTGCAAGTCAAAATTTTACCAGACCCTAATAAGTATGGGTGGAGCATACCAGAATTAATTACTGACTTACCAGAGTTAAATCAATGTCAACATCTGAAAATTAAGGGTCTAATGACTATTCCACCCCAAGGATTAGACCATGGGCAAACCTTATCAGTATTTGAGAAAACTCAAGAGTTAGCCCAGGAAATTAGCAAAAAAAATTTGTCTAATCTAAATATCCAAGAACTTTCAATGGGAATGTCAGAAGATTATAATCTAGCCATAACTGCTGGTACGACTATGGTCAGACTAGGTAGAATTCTATTTGGTGAGAGGAGCAGGATAACACACAAGAATGTTGAAAGCTCCTCGCCTTTAGGCAGGAAATAAAAATGACGGTGCGGGTTAACGAAGTCAGAAGTCAGAAGTTAACCCACCCCTCGCCCCTCCCCCTCCCAGGAGGGGAAGTAGGGGATTTGAGTAAGGCTCCAAAAATATTGCGCCTTAAAAGGCGGGGTTGCACGACCCATGTTATTTTGATAAATCTGGCCATCAGCATCGAGAGTATGTCACAAAGTAAAAGTAGTAGTAAACTACCAGCGATTAAGCTACCTTGGGAAAATAGTCCGAATTTGACGTAGCTAAGGAGTAATTTAATGGTGAATAGTCTTTTTTCCAAACTAAAAGATTTTGTGGGACTCAACGAACAAGTTGAGTACGAATATGATTACGATGAAGTGGAAGGAGAACAATATCAAAGTGTTTATCCTCCACAAGAACAAGCTCCTGCTGCTGTACCAGTAGTAGAAGAGGAAAGTCGCAATAGTCGCCGATTAAGAAATAGGGCCACTGCTGCGACAACAACAACAACAACAACAAGCAGCACAGGTGTTACTGGAGCTGTTAAATCAGAATCTGGAATGGGATCGGTTATGAATAATGTAATTGGAATGCCTGGCGCTTTAAATGGAATGTCTGAAGTTGTGGTTATGGAACCACGAACTTTTGAAGAAATGCCTCAAGCAATTCGTGCTCTACGGGAGCGCAAGTCCGTGGTTTTAAATTTGACCATTATGGACCCAGACCAAGCTCAAAGGGCAGTGGACTTTGTAGCAGGGGGTACTTATGCTCTGGATGGTCATCAAGAACGCATCGGAGAAAGTATTTTTCTGTTTACACCAAGCTGCGTACAAGTCAGAACTCAAGCAGGTGTAGTGAACGAGACACCTCAGACTCAACCACGCCCTCGTGTGGGAACTTCTGGGTCTCAAGTTTGGCAACCGGAGCAAATTCAAATGATGCAATAATAGCTAGTGCCGCTACGCGGAAGTCAAAACTCAAAAGTCAAAAGTCAAAAGTATTGATTGATAAGGCTTTTAGGATTTTGTAACCAGTTATTTCCGCTGTCCTGCACTAGGGAATTTTGGGTATGGGATCGCAAACAAATATAATTAGCGCTAATAATTATATATATCTAATACCAATTCACTCTAAGGATGTCACAAATAGTCTGCAACTGATGATGTGGAATAATAGGGTGAAATTATTGTGTAGTTAACACTTTAAGTCTATCAACTTTTACTTCTGACTTTTGACTTCTGACATCTGTGAAACGGTATAAGAACCCATCCCTAATTCCCTATTTATCTTGGAAATTTGGTAATTGGGAAACCACCCTCTTTTAAGCGGTGGATGGAAACGACGCGACAGGTTTTAGCCCGAAGATATTCTTGATCTCAAGTCTCCTTATTACAGGAGGTACTGATAGCGTAGCTCCTCCGCTAGGAGGCTAACTGATAACTGATAACTGATAACTGAAATGGCAAATGCAAAGTTTGGTTTAATTGGTGGTGGGGTAATGGGTGAAGCTTTATTATCCCGACTGCTCGAACAGAAAATTTATCAACCCTCAGAAATTTTAGTTAGTGACCCGCAGCAACAGAGGCGGGATTTTTTAGCACGGGAATATGGTGTAGAGGTAACTACTGATAATCATTTGGTTGTTACTGCTACAACGGAAGCTTTGTTACTGGCGGTTAAACCTCAAATATTTGATACCATAGCGTCGGAATTGGCAGACTGGCAAGTTGGTGGTGAGAGTATATTGGTAATTTCAATTATGGCAGGTGTACCTCTACAAAGGTTGGAGGCAGCTTTCCCATCGCGACCTATGGTAAGAGTCATGCCTAATGTTCCAGCAACAGTAGGTGCAGGAATGAGCGCGATCGCTCCTGGTAAGCATATTAAACCGGAACATCAAGAGTTAGCTACTCGCATTTTAGAGTCGGTAGGAAAGGTAGTGGAAGTTCCAGAAACTTTAATGGATGCAGTTACAGGTTTATCTGGTTCCGGACCTGCTTATGTGGCAATTTTAATTGAGTCCTTGACAGATGGGGGAGTTCGTGCTGGTTTACCTAGAGCGATCGCTTATCAGTTAGCATTGCAAACAGTTTTGGGTACGGCAGTTATGTTACAGGAGTCGGGAATGCACCCCGCACAGTTGAAAGACCAGGTAACAAGTCCTGGAGGAACAACTATTGCCGCAGTTGCGGAATTAGAAAGTTTGGGTTTTCGTTCTGCTTTAATTGAAGCAGTCATGGCGTCAAAAGAAAGGTCTCAAGAGTTAGGTAATAGCTAAGGGTTTGGGAGTAGGGGAGTAGGGGAGTAGGGGAGTAGGGGAGTAGGGGAGTAGGGGAGTAGGGGAGTAGGGGAGTAGGGGAGTAGGGGAGATGGAGAAATATTTGGTAATGGTTGAAGATGGAACATTTTTTTATACCGAATTAAACGGATTTGATATAATCCAGCATTTTAGCTGTGTCACGCCACTACTGGACTCCTGACTCCTGAGTCCTCCCTTATTAAAACACTGCGTTGGTGAAAAGAGGTATGATATTATGTCAGGATAAGAACGCGATAGAACTCCGTTCCGTCTACGTGGGAAAAAAATTTTCTCCTTCTACTCGGGGTTTCTTCTTCTTTCTTCCCCTCCTGGGAGGGGCGAGGGGTGGGTTTACTCCTGACTCCTGACTCCTGACTCCTGACTCCTAAAGAATTAAGATTAATATCATACACTAATTTACCAACGCCTAAAACACAATTTCAGGATGAACTAACTCAAAACCTTCATCTTTCAATTTTTTATTTGACACTCTGGCATTAAAAGGGCGCATTGATGAGGGGGAACCATCCCAAGAAACTTTTTCTAAACCTTGATATTTGTGTAAACTATCAAGTAATTCTTTACCTTTCATTGGTACATCATTAACTAAATTGTAAATACCCTGCAACTGTCTGTCTCTAGCAAATTCTACAGCACCGACGATATCATCTAAATGAATCCAATTAGTGACATCATCACCAGTACCAGGGCGAGTTTTTCCTGCCCACCTACTAAAAATTTTTATTAGCTCTCTACCGGGACCGTAAATACCCCCTAGACGCAGGAGACACACTCGTTGTTGAGGAGTGGATGCAGATAATAATACCTGTTCAGTTTCATGGAGAATATTACCATTTTCACTAGCGGGGGTAACAGGGGAATTTTCATCTATCCATTCACCATTTTTGTCACCATAAACTGAGTAACTACCTGTGTAAATTATTTGCTGAATATTTGGAGTTTTTTTCAAGGTGGCAACTAGAGTTTGGGCAGTTTCTAAGTAGGTTTGTTTGTACTCCATGCCAATATGAGAGCGAAAACCAACACTCAACAATACCATCTCTTGGTTTTGCAATACATCCTGCATCGCTTGGGGGTCATTGCCTTTCATTACTACTACTTGTTGCGCTACATTTTCCAGTTCTGAAACTTTTTCTGGAGTAGTAGTAGTCACTGTTACTTGATGACCGTTTTGACTCCACAGTTTGGCAACTTTAGTGCCTACATAACCACAACCGATAATTGCAATTTTCATTATTTTGTCTCAAATGTTATTTTTAGTATCTACTATTGTAGAATAATTTGTCTTTTCATCCGCAATTAGTTTTTGTTTGTATTGAGTATTTAGAGTAGAGTTATCCTGATTAGAAAGAGTTCTCCCACCATCAGACACTACACGAAAACCAATAAGGCTGTAGAGGTGGTCGCGTCTATTGAGCTGGCAATACGCAGAACGGCAGTTACCAGGATTGTTGAGCCAGGAACCGCGGGGTAAAGTTGCGATCAGAAATGGTATTTTCAAAAGTTCGAGAAATGAAGGAGAAATATGCCTGACGGCGGCGCGGGGTCTGACCGCTTGCGTCTCACGCCGACGCGGGGTCGCACCGCTATCTAGTAGAGGCGGTTTCCTAACGGAATGCTCCGCAAACGCGAACCGCCCCTACAGATGGTGTATCATTGGATATTTTTCGTAAGTCCTGTTTACCTGATACTAAATTTTTGAGCCACGGAGAAGTCTTGTGGATATAGAAATGGAAAAATATTCCAATACACCGTTCTTAGAAACCTAGGATAATCTATATAAATCTATGATTATCTGTTCTATTCTTGCTTCTACCTGGCAACGTCGGCGCCTGTCCAGTCCACAAGCTGACACGGACGTTTGCTTCGCAACGCTGGCGCGAAACGCGCTAGCGTTGCGGAGCAAACTGCCCGCCATAGCTAAATTTAATGCTGCATTCAAATCTCGTTCGCGCTAGCGTTGCGGAGCAATCGCAGCTAAAATTGCAGTGTTCGCAATTTGATTGCGCGCTCTGATAAAAACAGAGATTCGCGATTCAGTTCCACACCTACTGCAAGTTTTAGAACTAGGAAACCATCTATCAACAACGATTAGTTCCGAGCCGTACAGTTGACATTTGTACTCTAGCTGTCTACGAAATTCATAAAAACCCATATCGCCAACAGCCTTAGCTAACTTATGATTAGCCATCATGCCTGATACATTGTCATACTTCTATTACTATTTGACTGTGGTTTTTAGCCAAATAAGTAGTTAGCTTGTGCAATGTATCTTTTCTCATGTTGGCTATGCATGCTATGTAGTTTAGCTATCTTCAGTTGTGCTGCCCTCCAGTTGTGAGAAAACTTAGTTTTATGTCGGTTCAGGTATTGCAGCCTAGACAATTTAGCTTCTAACTTTCTATAAGACTTAGCACCAATAAAAACCTCACCAGTGGATAACGTGGCTAGAGACTTTACACCTAAATCTACACCAACTACATCTACTGATTTCTCAGTAATTTGAGATTCTGTTTCTCAGAGCGAAACTGACAAACCATCTATCAGCTTTTTTACTAATAGTTACAGACTTTGGATTAACATTGTCTGGCAATATTTCAAAAGTTTTTACCCAACCAATTCGAGGTAACTTTATACGATTAAAACCTACTGATATGGAACCATCTAAAGTGTTTGCGTAGCATTCCGTAGGAAAACTATCATCTCTACCTTTTTTCTTGAATTGAGGTTGTCCTGATAGCGAAGCTCCTCCCTTGGAGGCGACTTTGCTAAAACAACGCTTCCAAGCAACGGATAAATACCTCAAAGCATATTGAGGCGCTGTTTTAGACACTTCATAATACCAACAGTTATTAGGTTTAACCATTGCTACTAAAAGTTTATGTAAGTCAATTGCAGTAGGAAACTTAAGTTTGCTGTCTGGATTATTGGAATTGTGCTATACGGATGTTTCTAGTTAACCATAATCCCCAATTCCAAGCGTGACGAGCTACAAAGCGCGTGTTTAGCCAGTAATGTTTTTTGTTGGTTATTCGGATGTAGTTCAGTATGATGTCCAAGTAGCATAAACAGATAATCCCAGATTTTTATAGATAATACCAGATTTTAGCCAACAGTTACAAGCCCTATCGCCCCATTATATCAAATCCGGTTGAATACTTACTATATAGTTAGGGGTGTGGGAAGTGTGGGGAGTGTGGGAAGATTGAATACTAAAGTATAGCTATCAACATATATTATATAACCGGATTCTATATCACCCCATCACCCCATCTCCCTATCTCCCTATCTTTTTAACTGCATAAATAAATCCAAAATTGGTTCCATTTTTCTTTAAACAGTGGGGAGGGGTTAGGTCTAAGATTAATGGAAGATTGCTTGATGGGAAAGAGTGGAATCAAAAGCCTAAAATGTAAAAAAAATAATCATATCAAATCCGGTTAAACAGCCATAGAATGGTTAAGTTAGGAGGAGTCAGGAGTCAGGAGTCAGGAGTCAGGAGGAGAAAGAATTACAAAGATGAGCATAGTTATGACGATTGAAGAATTTTTTTATGTCCAATTAAACGGATTTGATATCAATGCAGAATAGAAGCTGTTATTAGACTTTTAAGAAGTAGGGGAATATTTTGAAAACTATCAGGCTTGCCAGAGTCAATAAAGAGCTTTCTCGGCAACTGATAAAAGCCAAAATCCTTTGGGTTTAGTTTTTCAGATTCCTGATATTGATGAGTTTAGTGGAATTATCAAGCGGGCGCATTATTTTAGAAAAGATAAAAAAAACGCCCTTACTTTGATTTTGATAGCTTAGAAGATAGTCGAGAGAAAATTATTTTTGTTAGCATCAATTCCTTCTGTGGAACTGAAAGATATTTTTATTCAGGTAGTAATACTGATTAACTCTTGGCAATGAAGGAATTAGTCAGTAAAAACTTTATACTAATTTCCAACAGGAACAAAAATCAGTAGATATTGAATACGATAATCAGGGGCGACCAATATGGGAAATAGCTGTAAAAATAGGAGCAAAAATTCCCACTCGTGAATGGAAAAAAGTACCAACAGACCTGTCAAAAAACTTTGATTTTTATCAAGGTTTAGGTAGGGAAAAATGAAACGAGTTTTTGCTGATACTGGTTATTGGGTAGCTTTACTTAATCCAGGAGACCAGCTACATCAAAAAGCACAAGAGTTATCAATATATGAGTTCAGAGAGTAATCTAAAATTCTTTCCCCCTATTCCCTATTCCCTATTCCCTATTCCCTTATCTATTATTCTTCCTAGTACAATTATTAATGCACAAACTAATACTATCGGCACCACGGGCAAAAATCCTAAAGTAAAACTTTGAGGAATCAAACCTATCTGAAAACCAATAACCGCTATTTCCCCAAAAATAATCGAAACTATACAGCTAATAGATGAAATATTTTTTCCATATAAAGCAGCAATAACTGTGGGAAATAATACTGCTAAACCTGTAAAAGATTGAGTGGCGATCGCTGCAATTGTCGCCGGGGGATTTGCTGCAAGAGTTAAACCTATTATTGCTAAAATAACAATTAATATTTTGCCGACAAAAGTTTGTTCTGCAACAGTAGCTTGGGGACGAATATAAACAATATAAATATCTCTAGTAATCATGGAGCTTAATGCTAAAAGTTGGGAATCAAGGGTTGACATAAATGCTGCTAAAGCACCTACCATTACTAACGAAGCAATGCCAGTAGATGTATATTCTCCTAACATTATGGGAAAAATTCGATCTGCTTCTTTTCCTACTAGATCAGGAAAGTTAATATGACCCCACATTCCAATTAAAACAGGGCAAATAAATATTAAGGCAGTAATTAAGGGATATAAACTAGCAGAAATTTTTAGAGAATTAGCAGTTTTAGGAGTATAAAATCGCATAAACATTTGGGGAAACATCGGCACACTTAAACCCCAAAGCAACATATAACTAAACCATTTATGGGGAGTGAAAAAATTATTCATACCAGAGCGAGAAAAAATTTCTGGTTTGAGTTGATAGACTGTGCGGTTAGCTTCAGAAAAACCTCCGAGACTTTGAGCGATCGCTACTACTGCAACTATCATCAAAACTAACATTAAAATTCCTTGCAAAACATCAGTTAAAGCTACGCTTCTCATGCCTCCTAAAAATACATATAGTACAATAATAAAGGTTAAAAAAGTTGCTCCCCAAAAATAAGGAATTTGCCCGTTAGTTAAATTTTCAATAATATAACCTCCACCGATTGGTTGTAGAGTTAAGTAAGGTATGGTAAAAATTATCATTACGGCTAAAAATAATAATTTTAGTGGTTGGCTAGGGATACGATTTTCAATTAATTCTGATGGGGTAATAAAGCCTTTTTCTTTTCCTAAAAGCCAAACTTTATAACCGATAAAATAAAATGTAATTCCTACGAGGGCTGTACCAAATCCCATCATGGGATAATAGCTCATACCAATACGATAACCAGCACCAGAAAATCCTAAGAAGGTAAAAGCACTAAAATTTGTGGCAATGAGAGTGAAAAATAGAACTACGGAGTTGATTTTTCTATCTGCGAGAAAGTAATCTTCTGGGGTATTTTCTTGGCTGCGATAACTGATAATTCCAATGGCGAGAGTTGAGAGTAAATATATACTGATGATTAAGTAGGGAATTAGCTTTTCTATCACGATTTATTCTCCTTTTTAGACTCAGTTTTCCAGAATGTTTGAGAGAAAACAAAAATAGCACAAGCAAGAAGAATTTGTAAAGCAATAAAATAGAAAACCCAGGTTGGTAGATGGAGAATTGAAAAGGAAATTGTTTGTTTCCATGACCAAAAATCTAGGGAGAGGAGGAAAATTACGGTAAAGCAGAAATACCAGAAGTAGGCAGAGTTGAAAATGTTTAAGTTTTTCATATGTTTTCAGTTGAAATTAACTACTATAAAAGCAGATTTTAGGTAAATGAGGTAAATATAAGAATAGTAAAGTATTTCCAGTGCGGGCATCTTGCCCGCGACTGGTGTACCTTACTAATATGAAATACGCTGTATATCAGAAGTCAGGATATTAAGTTAGAGAATAAGGGAAAAAGGTAGAAAAATGGGTAGTCCTGCTTGCGTAATGATATACAATAACAAGGATACTTGGCACGGGAGCAAGATGCTCCCACTGTTCTCGTAACAAAAGTAATGACAATAAACTACCACCGAAAAATCTTCCCATCTCCCCCACTCCTCCACTCCCCAACTGTTAAACTGTTCCGTTAAACTAAACTTTTACCGAATAATTAATAATTAATAATTAAATAATTCTGGTTTAAAGCCTCCCCTTTTAAGGAAAGAAATAATATTTCATTATATTCAATCCTCTCGGTTTTAACCAGAGGTAATTATCAATTATCCATTATCAATTATCAATTAATGACCAACTGCTTGACTTCTCCTGTCAAACTAAAAGGACGTACTTCAGTAATTTTCACCTTGACTAACTTACCTTTCAACTCATTAATATCCCCCTCAAAAAATGTCAGACGGTTGCCACGGGTACGACCCATAACTTGAGCAGCATTTTTGTGGTTAGTACCTTCAACCAAAATTTCTTCAGTACGACCCATATAACGTAGCGATCGCTCTGCTGCTTTTACCCCCACCAAATGATTCAACCGTTGCAGTCTATCCGCTTTCACCTCCTCACTCAGTTGATTTTCCCATAAAGCTGCTGGAGTTCCTGGCCTGGGAGAATAAGCAGCAGTATTCAACTGATCGAACCCAATATCCTCTACTAACTTCAGGGTATTCTCAAATTGTGCCTCAGTTTCTCCAGGAAAACCTACTATTGCGTCAGCACTAATAGAAGCATCAGGCATTAGTTCTCGAATTTTATCAATAATTCGGCGATATTTCTCATGGGTGTAACCTCTTGCCATCGCCTTCAATAATTGATTATCTCCAGACTGAAAGGGAATGTGAAAATGTTCGCAAACCTTGGGCAATTCAGCACAAGCTCTAATTAAACGTTCTGTGAAATAGCGGGGGTGACTTGTGGCAAAGCGAATGCGTTCAACACCTGGTACATCATGCACATAGTAAAGTAAATCTGTGAATGTGTGTTTATTGCGTCCTTCTGCTGTTACCCCCGGTAAGTCCCGTCCATAAGCATCAATATTTTGCCCTAACAATGTTATTTCTGGATAACCTTGCCGCCCCAACTCTTCCATTTCAGCACGAATAGCTTCAGGATAGCGAGACTGTTCTCTACCTCTGACACCAGGAACAACACAATAGGTGCAGTGTTCATTGCAACCATAAATTATATTTACCCAAGCAGTGACTTTGCTATCCCGTCTGGGTTTGGTAATATCTTCCACAATGTGAATGGGTTCAGTTGCGACTACTTGGTTGCCATTGAATACTTGTTCTAATAAGTCTTGCAAACGGTTAGCGTGTTGAGGTCCCATAACTAAGTCTAGTTCAGGTACTCGTCGCAGAAGTGCTTCTCCTTCCTGTTGAGCAACACATCCGGCAACAATAAGAGTGAGGTCTGGTTGTTGGTGTTTGCGTTTTGCTTGTCTACCTAGATAGGAGTAAACTTTTTGTTCGGCATTGTCGCGAATGGTGCAGGTGTTGTATAGAATGATATTGGCTTCGTTCGGGTCTTCTGAAGATATGAGGCCCATATTATCTAGGATACCTGCCATGCGTTCGGAGTCAGCTTTGTTCATTTGACAGCCGAAAGTGGTAATGTGATAGCGACGGGGAATTGTAGTCATAATATATTGGAATAAAATGATAGTATACAAAGACTTTATATTATATCATAAAAAATCAGACAGGCTAGAAGCCTGTGTTACTTTGGCTTTATGTAGCACAGGCTTCTAGCCTGTAGCATTCATATTCAGTAGCGTCTTTCTAGGCCGTTCTAGAATTTCTAGATTAACCTCTCAAACCCGCACAAATAAAACCACTCCAATATATCGGATGGGCGAAAGGATGTTCCTCTGCGCTCTTTTGCTTTAAGTTTTCAATTGTTCTGCCAATGCGATCGTAAATTTTACCTCGCTTCTCCCGTTCTTTCTGCCACTGTTTATATTCTGGGGAATCTTTGGGGTAACTGTCGCGCTGCTTTTTTGTTTCTCGAAACCTTTCGTAGGCTTCCTTTAATTTCTCTCTTAGAGCTTTCTCCAATTCCTTTCCATACTTCTCCTCAAGCTCTTTCCCAGTTAACTGTCGCAATTTCTGTTGAGCAAGTTGCAAGGCTTGGGGACGATTTTTACCTGCTAGGCGTAGTTGATGGTAAAATACTGAAAATAAAGAAGTGGCTAGATCGTCCACTGACCAAAGGCTACTAACTGCCCCCCTGGCTCCCGCACATAAAAACCCTGTGTTCAAGGTCATCATGTTATCGCTGATGTCTGTGCTTCCAAGGTTGGTTTCGCAACAAGACAGGAATACTTCATCTAAGTCTGGAAAACGGAACGCAGGAGATAATAGCTGCCCCAAGGTTATTCTGCCATCGGCTAAGATGAGGGCAGATTCGAGGCTGTTGTCGAGGCGAGATTGGGCGTGATGGGTTGATAGTAACCGTTGCACTTGGGGCAAGAGTTTTTTGTACTCGTTGACAGTACCTTCGCTGCCTTTAAGATATTGGCTGTCGGCAACTTGGTACATTTCGGCAACTTGTCGTCCTTCGTAGCTGGAATAGTATAGGTCTTGGGTGGTGTTTTCGACGATGCCGTAGGTGGGAGAGTTGGTTGCCAGGGGTGGACGCTGGTGGCAGAAGTCGAGAACTTGACAGCTTGCCTGGGTGCGGATGAGGAATTTGTCGCCGAAATATTGGTTGTTTGCCAGGGGTAAGACAGCAAAGGGAATTTGATGCAGGTATAAATGGGGGATGAGGATTAGTTCTTGGATGCCTTCTAATTTCTCTACTAATTTATCTAATTGCAACCACCGACTGATTTCTGCGAATTTGCCTGGCATCTGTTGATTCCATTCGTTATCTAACCGTTCTTTTTCCTGTTGCCGTAATTCCCTAAATTTGGTTTTGTCCACGGTGTGAGAGGTTCCATCTTTAAGAATGACGGTCACTTCTGTCTCTTCGAGCTTCCAGAATTCAATTGCCTCCACCTCGCACCCTAACAACTGAGCGGCGGCAATGAAACCGGGTAAGTAGGATATCTCGGCATAAGATTGTAACCAGTTGTTGCGCAACCATCTTTGTAGCTCTCTGTAACCTTGCCCTTGACAGGTATGCACATCGACTCCACTCCGTCGTACTATGAAAGCGTGGGTGTGTTCGTTGGTACTGTAAAAGCTGAGGATGGCGGTGGTGTCGTCTTCTATGAGTTGCTGCAATTTGGAAAATTCCAAAGGGGTAACTTGAATCCCTTCCGCCAAGACTTGGTCGAATTTGCGAATGTCACGGTAAACTTCCTGCTTTTCAACTTCTAATTTAGCTATGGCTTCATTTGTTGCTCCCCAGGCAGCACGTTGGTGGGTGGCGGTAGCAGCATCTATAGTTTCTCGGTTGTTTGGGGATTGCTTGGGGAACCTCAAGCGATCTATTTGCCGTTCCAAAGATTCAAATTGCTGCAACAGTTCCTCTGCTTCTAGGGGGATTTCTCCTTTGTGGTAAAGGTCTTTACTTGCCATGAGGTCAACTAACTGCCGACTGCGAGAACGTTCGGCGTATGCAAAAGCTTGGGAGTATTGCTGGAGGTTGACGAAGCATTGAACGATGTTATCGTAAACTTCAATCGCATCTTTGAGGATTTCTTGACGGCGATCGTCGTTTTTTGACCAACTGCGACTGAGTTCCACTGCGGTGATGGCTTGTTTGTAGGTATCAATAGCAGATTGCCAGTTGCCTTCCTTGAAGTGGAGTTCGCCTAAAACACGGGAAGTGTTGAGACATTGAACAGGATTCGCTTCTGGGGTGTAAACTTCCAGAGCATTTTTGCAGGCAGTAATCGCCATTTCTTGATTTTCTGCCCTATCTCCTTTGATTCTGTCTTGGTAGACTAAACCAAAATTATTCTGAGTCATTGCCCAGTTCCAAGGGAAACCATCTTTGGTGGAAACTTCTAGGGCATTTTGGAAGGCAGCGATCGCCAATTCCAGATTTTCGGCCCTGTCTCCTTTGATTCTCTCATAGTAGGCAGTGCCCAAATTATTCTGAGTCATTGCCCAGTTCCAAGGGAAACCATCTTTGGTGCAAACTTCCAGAGCATTTTGGAGGGCAGCGATCGCCAACTCCAGATTTTCTGCCTTGTCTGCCTTGATTCTCTCTCTGTAAGCATTCCCTAAATTAATCTTAGTCATTGCCCAGTTCCAAGGAGAAGTTACTTTAGTGTAAACTTCCAGAGCATTTTGGAGGGCAACGATCGCCAACTCCAGATTTTCTGCCTTGTCTCCTTTGATTCTCTCTATGTAGGCATTGCCCAAATTAATCTGAGTCATTGCCCAGTTCCAAGGGAAAGCATCTTTAGTGGAAACTTCCAGAGCATTTTGGAGGGCAGCGATGCCTAACTCCATATTTTCTGCCCTGTCTCCTTTGATTCTCTCTCTGTAGGCATTCCCCAAATTAATTTGAGTCATTGCCCAGTGCCAAGGGGAAGTTACTTTAGTGTAAACTTCCAGAGCATTTTTGCAGGCAGTAATCGCCAATTCCATATTTTCTGCCCTGTCTCCTTGTATTCTCTGGAAATAGGCATTGCCCAAATTAATCTGAGTCATTGCCCAGTGCCAAGGGGAAGTTACTTTAGTGTAAACTTGTAGGGAATTTTGGGAGGCAGCGATCGCCTTTTCCAAATTTTCGGCTCTGTCTCCTTGGATTCTCTCAGAGTAGGCTAAACCCAGATTAATCTGAGTCATTGCCCAGTCCCAAGGGAAACCATCTTTGGTGTAAACTTCCAGAGCATTTTTGCAGGCAGTAATCGCCAATTCCAGATTTTCAGCTCTGTCTCCTTGTATTCTCTGCCAGTAAGCATTGCTCAAATTCATCTGAGTCGTTGCCCAGTCCCAAGGGGAAGCATCTTTGGTGTAAACTTCCAGAGCATTTTGCCAGGCAGCGATCGCCAACTCCAGATTTTCGGCTCTGTCTCCTTTAATTCTCTCAGAGTAGGCTAAACCCAAATTTATCTGAGTCCCTGCCCAGTCGTTAGGAAAAGCTTCTTGGGTGCGTACTTCCAGAGCATTTTTGCAAGCAGCGATCGCCAACTCCAGATTTTCTGCCCTGTCTCCTTTGATTCTGTTAGAGTAGGCTGAACTCAAATTATTCTGAGTATTGGCCCAGTCGATAGGGAAGGCTTCTTTAGTATGAACTGAAAGAGCATTTTGGTAGGCAACAATGGCTAATTCCAAATTGTCGGCTCTGTCTCCTTTGATTCTGTTAGAGTAGGTTAAACCCAAATTCATCTGAGTCATTGCCCAGTCACTAGGGAAAGCATCTTGGGTGCGTACTTCCAAAGCATTTTGGTAGGCAGCGATCGCCTTTTCTAGATTTTCTGCGATGTCTCCTTTAATTCTGTCAGAGTAGGCATTGCCCAAATTATTCTGAGTCATTGCCCAGTCCTTAGGGAAGGCTTCTTTAGTGCGAACTTCTAGGGCATTTTGGTGGGCAACAATGGTTAATTCCAAATTTTCAGCCCTGTCTCCTTTGATTCTGTCAGAGTAGGCCGAACCCAAATTAGCCTGAGTATCTGCCCAGTCTTTGGGGAAGGCTTCTTTAGTGCGAACCTCTAGAGCATTTTTGCAGGCAGCAATAGCCAATTCCAGATTTTCTGCCTTGTCTCCTTTGATTCTGTTTTGGTAGAAAATAGCCAAATTATTCTGAATCGCTGCCCATTTGTTGGAGAAGCCACCTTTCGTGTAAACTTCTAGGGCGTTTTGGTAGGCAGCAATGGTTAATTCCAAATTTCCTGCCCTGTCTCCTTTGATTCTCTCAGAGTAGGCTAAACCCAAATTAGTCTGAGTCGCTGCCCAGTCCTTAGGAAAAGCTTCTTTAGTGCGTACTTCCAGAGCATTTTTGCAGGCAGCAATAGCCAATTCCAGATTTTCTGCCTTGTCTCCATTGATTCTGTCTTGGTAGAAAATAGCCAAATTATTCTGAATCGCTGCCCATTTGTTGGGAAAGGCTTCTTTAGTACGAACCTCTAGGGCATTTTTGCAGGTAGCAATAGCCAATTCCAGATTTTCTGCCCTGTTTCCTTTGATTCTATATCCGTAGGTTAAACCCAAATTATTCTGGGTATCTGCCCATTTGTTGGGAAAAGCTTCTTTTGTGCAAACTTCCAGAGCATTTTGGTAGACTGCAATCTCTAACTCTATATTTTCTGCTGCGGCTTTGTCGTCTCCCTCTGCTTTCATTTGTTTGACTAGAGAAAAGTAAGCATTACCTAAATTATTCAGGCAGAAAAGTTCTCCCTCCAAGTCTTTCAACTCCCTACAGATAGTTAAAGACTGTTGATGAAATTCAACCGCCTGCCCATATTGCCCCAAAGAGTGGTATATCTCACCCAAAAGACCTAGAGAGCTTGCCTCCCCTGGACGATCTTTGAGTTCCCGCTTGATTTCTAGACGCCGTTCCAAGAACTCTATTGCCCGCTCGTATTGCTCTAGGGAATTGTACGCCAAACCCAGATCGGTTACGGAATCATCCTCCCCTTTAAGGTCTTTAAGCTCTTTACTGATAGTTAAACGCTGTTGATAAAATTCTATCGCTTTTTCATGTTGACTCAAAGAACGATAAATGCTGCCCAGTGTCTCCAACGAGTACGACTCCCACTGAAGGTTTTTAATTTCTCTAGCACCAACCAATAATTTTTGTTCCCACTCCAAAGACTGCTCATATTGCTCCAAAGACCGATAATTAAGACCTAAATTATAGAAAGAAACACATTCTCCCCACCGATCTTTAATTTCCTGTCTAATAACCAAGGATTTTTTATGGCAAGCGATCGCCCCTTCGTATTCTTTCAAACTATTACAAACATTACCCAAACCATTAAAAGCATCAGCCTTCCCTTTAGCATACCCGATCGCCTCAGCAATACTCAAAGCCTCTTGATAATAACCCTTTGCCTCCTCATATTTCCCCAAAGAATTATCCACCGCCCCCAAGCCATTAAGCGCATCAACCTCTCCTTGACTATATCCAATTTTCCTAGCAATAGCCAAAGACTCTTGATGCAGAGCGATCGCTCTTTCTTTCTCCCCCAAACACCGACAACCTTTACCCAAACTATTTAGAGCCTCAACCTCTCCTTGACAGTCTGAAAGTTCTCGATATATGGTTAAACTCAGTTCAGAAAATTGTACCGCCTCAGAAAACTGACTAATTTCGTATTCGTGCCTCCCAATTTGACTCAAAACATCCGCAGTTTCCTGCCTCACAACCGCCTCTCTCTCAGAACTTCCCAAAACCTCCCCCACTTGCAGCGCCAGACTTAACAGGGAATTTGCCTTGTCCCAATTTTTCTTATCCCTCAAACTTTCCGCCTCCTGCGCCATTACCTCCAATAACTCCGGCGTAGCTAGCTCTTGGTGGCTGTTTAAAACCTCCTGAAATTCTGCCCCACTGGTAGAACCCCTCGGACAATTGAGCAATTCTATAATCAACATTAAATAAGCTTGTTGCCCTTGAGATGCTTTTTCAGCCTTTGGTTCCCCAAATCCTTTTGCCATAATTTTTGATGAATTTATAGTTGAATAAAATAGTAATTTTTAAGCATTTTGATGACTTCACGTCATAACCAAAACCCTATAAGGTAAAGGGCGAATAGCCATTCGCCCCCTACAAATGGTGTATGACTTAATATTATTCGTCGGGATCAATACCCAGTTCTCGCAAACGTTGAGCCAAGCGTTCCGCCCGTTCTCGTTCTTGTTGAACTTGTGATTGAGCCTCTTGGACTTGTGATTGAGCCTCTTGAACTTGTGATTGAGCCTCTTGGACTTGCGATTGAGCCTCTTGGACTTGCGATTGAGCCTCTTGAACTAGCAATTGTTCTTCTATCGCTGCTTCCTGGGGAGTCGGAACTCGTTGACCGTTAGCAGTGAAGTAACGCAATTGACCTCCATCTACTCCTAAGTATAATTCTAATTCTTCACTCCAACGCCAACCTTGGTTATTCGGTTGAATTTCTTGATAGCGATTTTTGTCTAAACGAAATCCCATAAATTCCATAGTTTCGGGGTCAAACCAAAAATATTCTGGGGTGCGGAAGTTATCTTGATATAAATTTTTTTTCAAGTTGCGATCTACTCTAGCAGTAGAGTCAGATAATAACTCGATAATTAAGTTGGGATATTTACCGTTTTCCTCCCAAACTACCCAGGACTTCCGAGGTCGCTTTTCAGTTTGTTTAACCAAGAAAAAGTCAGGACCACGAAAATCCTTAGTTTTTAGGTACTGGCGACTATAAAAAATAGTCAAATTAGCACCAATAAAATAATCATTTCGATCGCGCCATAACCATTCCAGACAAGAAACTAGCAACATCAGTTGCATATAATGTTGAGAACTTTCCATTTCGGGTTCGTCGCTTTCTAATTGAGTGGCATCCGGCATTATTGCCTCTAATTGTTGGGCAGTTAAAACCATTGAGCTTCACCTGATAACTAATAGGTATGATTAGAATTATAGCACGATATTATTGTTAGTTTATAGCACAAAAATCCCTCGTTGTTGACTATAGAAAACTAGGTTTAATATCATGTCCGGATAATTAGTGATGAAAAAACTTATTATGAGTGCTTCAATAGTAAATATTTCTATTTTCCCTACTCCCCTACTCCCCTACTCCCCCGCTCCCCTACTATCTTAATTATAAGTATTCAACCGGACATGATATAACTGCTGTATTTCGGATTCCTTGTTTAGAGAGTTTTTTAGCAAACTGTTCTCCAAAATGAGTTTTCTGAGACTGATGATATAGATTCGAGCAAACTGCGTATTTCCTGAAAATAAGCTTCAATCAACTAGCTTAACTCCTTGGATTTTTGTTTTTTTATCAAACAAAGGAGCGATCGCCCCCATTACTCTTGCCAGTTTTGCCCTGCCCTGGCAAAAATCTCATCAATAGTTTGTTCCCGATAAACTCTCTCAGGACTTACGCAAAGACACTGTGTATAGATTCCAGTAACTATTGGACAATAGTTATGAGTACTATATATAGCGTATCTGCGTAAGTCCTATCTCTTAGAAACATCTACATAATCAGTTTGTTCTCGATGCAGCAAGCTCAAAAACCTTAAAGCTCCAGCAACTCCAAGAGACTCGTACAAAGCCTCCATACCTTTAACTCTAATTTCCGTATCATCCATTACCCGAACATTTTTCATTAATTTGCCTCTTTTGTAATATAATTTATGGGATTTAAAACCTCTATTGTTAGGTTCAAATTTTGCCCTTTTTTTCTACATCTTGAGTATTTACTGCCAAGCAGTCAGTAAAATCAGTATCTAACAAACCATCAACTATTATTATTGAAGTAAGTCCTGAGTTAAACAAGCGATCGCTACTCCAAAATTTCCTCAATTTCTTGCAAAACCTCCGCTAAAGTAGGAGTGTTTGAAGAAATAATATTATCCTCACTTCCTTCATGCTTGTGATGGGGAAAAGTGGATAAATTTAACTCCTGATGATGTTCGGCATCGTCATAACGAAAAATCAGGTTATTCCTGGCATCCATATAATGATAGGAGTACATTTTGCGCTCTCTTATGGTTTGAACGCTAATAAACTCGCGAACATGAAGAATCGAATCGTTGACAAAATAAATATTGCCTCGAATAAACCCTTCGTCGATATCTCGTTTCTGGAAGTTAATGTTAAAACTCTTTACAATAATTAGGGATTCGAGCAAATTGTGTATTTCCTCAAAATAAGCTTCAATCAACTAGCTCAACTCCTTGGATCTTTGTTTTTTTATCAAGCAAATGTGCCAACATCCTTGATTCCCCAATCCACTCATCAAAATCTCCAGAATGAGGTAGCTCATTATTATTAAATTTATGCAAAAATTCTGCAGTCGATAGCTGATATTTAGTCTCAAATTCATCTAGTCGCCGTTCGGTGATTTTAATCCCGTTATCTGTAGATTGTAACGCAGCCATTAAGGCGCTTTTAATAATAGATTTGACAGCCTCTGGATGTTTACTCTTTAGTTTAATTTCTACAATTTTATCTGGTAACGATGCCAGATTATTATTGTTAGTTTCTAGCACAAGATTGACCTCCGAGTTTTTTCAAAAATTAGCTTATTGTTGACTATGGAAAACTAGATTTAACTGCTCTATTTTAGATTGCTTTATTGTCGAGTTTGGTAGGAAAGATAGACTCCCCTACTTCTATTTTAAAACAAACGCGCCACCGGACAGCTAAAACCAGGCAATATGGGAGAAGCAATAGTGTCATTAGGAAATAAAGTAGCAATTAACTCTAACATAGCCCGATCGCCCCGTCGATACACTTCAACTTGTTGGTTTCGCCAGTCCACAATCCAATATTCCCGAACTCCTCGTTCTGAATATAGCTTTAATTTCAGTTCGCGATCGCGCCTTTCATTAGTTTTACCTGCTGACAACACTTTTACTGCTAACTCCGGTGCTGCTGTCAGATGTCCGCTATCGTCAAGAATAGTCGGGAGCCGATCGCGACTAACCCAAACCAAATCTGGTTGCACATTATCGCCATCGCTAAATACAATACCCGGAGCAAAAAAAGGCTCACCCAGATTAGTAGAATCAGACCATTTCTCCAAATACCCATAAATTTTACCACAGGTGCGTTGATGATATATATGAGGCGCTCTAGTTGTCAATAATTCTCCGTCAATAATTTCATAGCGGTTGCCGTTATTTGGCAAGAGTTCTAAATCTGCTGTTGTCCAGTAAATTCTATCCGGGTAGTTTTGCGTAAGTTTTGTCTTCATTAGTTTTCAGCTTAAACATAATAATCAATACAGGTAATTAACACTGCTAGCGGTTCCTGAATAATACTATTTCTCAAAAATTTTTCTACATTTTATTGAGTAGGGGAGTGAGGGAGTGAGGGAGTAGGGGAGATTAAATATTGAAGTAGTTATAGAATTATTAACATATACTATATAACCGGATTCTATATTACAAAAATCACTTCTGACTTCTGACTTCGTTATTCCTGTTCCTCAAAAATATTCTCTAATTTTTCTAGCAATTCTTCAGCTAACTCCAAAAGTTCAATTCCATCATCTTCATTCTTATCGCTTATATCTCGGTTATTACTACCGACACTAACACCACCAGCCAATAATTTTTTTACAGCAAAAAGACGGTCATCCTCGTCATAAATTTGACACATTTTTTCTAACTCTGAAGCAATTTCAGATAAGGATTTATTGGCTAATTTCATTCTTACTTTTACTGCTACTTCATCATCACTTTCAATAAATTCTCTAACGGAAACTTTCTTTTGTGAAAAATGCTGAATAGCTGCCAAGATATACTCACGCAAACTCATTTTTTCCACTTCTGCTAAATCTTCTATTTCCTCTGGCAAATCTATTAATATCATTCCATCATTATCGCTCACCTGAATTAGTTCATCTTCTTGTTTAACTGCTATTAATAAATCTGCATTTAATCTATGTAAATAATCAAGAACCGATTCTAATTTATGGTCTTTTAATGATGATTCTAGTTTAGAAACTGCAGCTTGTTGTACTCCTAATTTTTCTGCTAGTTGAGCTTGAGTTAATCCAGCTTTTTCTCGTAGCGATCGCATAGCATCAGTTAAATATAATCGCAGGTATTCTAATTTACCTGCTAATATTACTTCTGGCTCATCGCTTATGTCTGTTTTTAACCATTCTTGAAAGTTATATTTCATTGTTTTTACCTATTTCTTAAATTCTCTAATCTTTGTCTGGCAATTAGTTTATCTTTTTCTTTAATTGCACCATTATTTTTCTTTTTAAAAGCGTGTAAAATCACAAACCTTTGAGGAGTTAACGTTGTGAGTATAAATCTAGGATTGTGTATACTTTTAGTGAGTTTAAATTCATATAAATCATCCTCCAGTTTATCAAAATTATCCCTAGTCAAAGATGCTAGACCTTTCTCACAAAGATATTTAAGATTAACCTGAAGTCGCCTAGTTTCTGCTTCTGTTAGCTTTGGTTTTGGTAAATCTGGAGATTTCTCTTCTTCCGGTATTAATCTCACAAAAAAAGTTAGTAAATTTTTAGGTACATTTTCTGTTTCATCTAAATACAATTCCCATGTCCATTTCATTTGCTTAACCATCATTTCTATACTAATATTCTTTTAAAGGAATGTCAAGCCTAATATTCCTTGAGAAGAATATTGCTTAACTATCGTTATTCAATGGTGCATTATGACGGATTGTTAAATGCTATCCGTAGTCTAAATTTTAGTAGCTAATATTTACCTTACTAGACCGACACACCTTAAACATTATTATGTGGCGTTGGTAAATGAAGGTATGATGAGGAAAGAATGCGATCGCTAAACAGTTAGTAGATGCTTGTACAATTTCACCTTACACTGGTCTCGATCTAGTTGCACCTTTTTTACTTTATCCAGGCAAAACAGTTTTCCTGCTTTGTGCTACAGCAAATTCTTCTGCAGCAGTATTACAAGAATACCCAAATCAAAAGCAACCTCTTTATCTCAAATTAGTAGAAGAAGCTCAAAGTCGGGGAAGTATTGAACAGCTAGGTTTAGAAGTAGGAGTAATGCCAGATATTCTCGCTAGAATCAGAAAAATTGCTCCCGAAAGATTAATACTAATTCAGGGAGATATAGCGGAAGAAAATGATATTGCTAATCCTGAAGAATTAACTCAACTTTTAGCTGCTGGTTTGAATATTAATGGTGAAGGATTATTATTACCAATCCCACCAAAATTATTTGGTGCAGCACATCCTAATCAAGAAATTGAAACCTTAAGAAATAGGATTAATCAACAACGTCTACAGGTAGTTGAAGGTAGTCCGACCTGTGAATTGTGGTTGCCAGATGTTTGTTTTTTAAAGCATGAACCACACCGGGATTTAATCTTACAACTTTACGATATTGGTTGTATTATTTTTGGCGACCATGTACAAGCATCGGGGGCGACTTTTCCTTATTATATAGACTTACGAAAAATCATTTCTATTCCTCAAATATTCCATAAAATAGTCACTGCTTATGCGGAGATTCTCAAAGACCTAGAATTTGATAGAATTGCAGGTATTCCTTATGGTTCATTGCCTACTGCTACAGGTTTAGCTTTACGTCTAGAACGTCCGATGATATTTCCTCGCAAAGAGGTAAAAGCTCATGGCACTGGTAGATTAATTGAGGGACATTTTCAGCCAGGGGAAAAAATTGTAGTTGTAGATGATATTATGATTAGTGGTAATAGTGTCATGAAGGGAGCAGATAAACTTAAATCAGTGGGATTGCAAGTAGAAGATATTGTTGTTTTTATTGACCATGAACGGGGTGTAAAAGACAAGTTACAAGCAAATGGATATAGGAGTTATTCAGTATTGACTTTGACAGAAATTGCTCAAGCTTTATATGAGTCTAGCAAGATTAATTCCGAACAATTTGATCTGCTTAAAAATCATCATTAAAATGAAGGAAGGCAGAGGGCATAAGGCAGAAGCGGTGCGACCCCGCATGGAAGAAAAGGCTAGAGGGAAGAAAGTTTTTTTATCACTGATTATCCGGACATGATATTAATAACTCACAGCTAATAGTTGACTGCTGTTTGCGCAGTATTTTGTAGGAAATGCTTACATTAAAATATAGCAAATATTGTAAGCATTCAGCCGTCAGCCAGCCTCCTATGGTCAGAACTACGTTATCAGCTAGCCTCCTCCGGAGGAACTGCGGACTTCAGCTATTGCTTTTAGTTTAGGATAAAAGCTCTATTAATTGTCTTACTACAAAAGTTGCCTCCCTTGCCCTTAAAGCCTATATTAATTGAAACACTGTCCTATATTGAGAGAGTTTTGTTGCGCTCTAGCTGACAGCTAATAGCTGTTTGCGCAGCATTCCGCAGGAAATGCTTACCAAATATTTCAGGTAATTACGATGAAAAAGTTTTTCTTAGCAATATTTATTAGTGGTTTTCTATCTATCTTAAATATACAATGTCAACCTGCTCTAGCTAATCGAATTACCAGAGCTGATTATAACAATTTAAAAATTGGTATGACCTATCAAGAAGTAAAGCAAATATTGGGAATAGAAGGTGAAATTTATACAGAATATAATAGTCCGACAACAGAAAATTTTGGCGTAGCATATCGCTGGTTAAATAATGACAATACAGGTATAGTTGCCATATTTAATTCAGAAAATAAACTGGTTCGATTATCTGCTCAAAATTTGAACGCGACTAACTTTGGAGTTAATCAAGAACCTCCTTTAGTTACCAGTACAGATTTTGAAAATATTAAAATTGGGATGACTTATGATGAAGTTAGAGAAATTATTGGTAATGAAGGAATAAAACAACCAACAAGAGATAATCCTTTAACTAATGCTAATACTGTTACATATAATTGGGTTAATCCTGATGGTACAAGCATGAGTATAATTTTTGATTCTAATCAGAAAGTGGTTACTATTAGAACTAAAAATATGAATACTTATAATTTTGGTAATCCTTTCTGGAATCAACCCAAACCAGTTTATTCAATTACCCGACAAAAATATGAAAAATTGCAGCTAGGGATGACATACCGAGAAATAAGAAATATTCTTGGAGCAGAAGGAGAAATAGACCCCGAATTTGACTCAGAAGCTTTTGTACAATCAAGAGAAGCAAGGGAAATGCAAATTAATAATACTCTTGGTAGAGAACAAGAAGTTACATCAGATGAGACACCAGCAGAAAATCAAATTAAGGGTGCTTATAAATGGAAAAATCCTGATGATACAGGCATAAAAGTAGTCTTTAATATGCAAGACCAAGCAGTTGCTATATATACTTCTGGTTTAGATGTAGGACTTCCTTACAAGTAGACACGGGGACGCACCAGACACGGAGACACGGGGATGGAGGCTTTTAATCATAAATTAAAAGTGGACTTTTTACCGAAAAATTTTGGTTTAAAGCCTTCCCTTTTAAGGGAATAATAAAGAAAAATTTTCCTTTGAGTCAATTCTCTTCTTTATAAAGGAGAGTTCATTAATTGATAATTGATAATGGATAATTGATAATTATCTCTGGTTAAAACCGTTACGGAATTGAATATAAGGAAATACTGTTTCTTCTCTTGGTCTATTGGATATGGCTCCGAAAACTCGCCATCCAACCCTTCCGGGATCTCCGAAGATAGAACTCCGTTCCGAGATACGCGTTTCGCGTCAGCGTTGCGAAGCAAACGACCGCTTTTTTTCCCTTAAAAAGGTCGGCTTTAAGCCAGAATTATTTAATTATTAATTATTCGGTAATTATTAATTATTAATTATTAATTATTAATTGTTGAACTATATGTCTGAAAATCAAGAATGGCTCGCTTTAATGATTGGAAATACCCGGTTACACTGGGGATATTTTGTGGGTGCAATACTTCATAAAACCTGGGATATAGACCGGATTCAAAAATGGGAAATAGAGGAAAATATTAATGTGGAAATAGTAGTCAGAAAACTACTAAAAAATACATTAGAAACTCAGAATATAAAGTTAAATCATCAGATGCCTTTATTAATAGCATCAGTAGTTCCTCAACAAACAGCACTTTGGCAAACTTATCCTTGGTCTGATATGATTACTCTAGATAAACTGCCACTGCAAGGACTTTATCCTACTTTGGGAATAGATAGAGCTTTAGCAGTTTTGGGTGCAGGCACAAAGTTTGGTTGGCCTGTACTGTTAATAGATGCTGGTACAGCAATTACTTTTACTGGTGCTGATGTCCAAAAAAAAATAGTGGGGGGGTCTATTTTACCAGGGTTAAGGTTGCAATTATCATCTTTGATAGCAGGAACAGCTATGTTACCTTTGGTCGATATACCGGTAGAGTTACCTCCACGGTGGGCAAAAGAAACAGCAACAGCAATTCAAAGTGGGATAATATATACAGTATTAGCAGGTATAAAAGATTATATTGTCGCCTGGCGAGAAGAATTTCCTGAAGGAAAAATAGTTTTGACAGGAGGCGATCGCACTTTATTATTAACTCATTTCAAAAAACTTTTTCCGGAGTTAGGTGCAACTATCATTGATGCACCGGAAGTAATTTTTTGGGGTATGGCAAAAACTTGGCATCAAATATCCCAAGTTTAAAACATTAAAATAAATATAGCCATAAGATTTTAGTTGTGAGATATTGGAGACTTTTGCTTTAGGTATGGAGGGAATAGGGAAGAAACGAATACATAAGAATAAGATAACTGCTATATCCTATACTTTAAAGAAACACTTCAATTCTCACATTTGATTCCTGATTGCTATATCAGCAATTTGCTTAGTAATATTATGTTTGGTTGAATAGTTATAAATAACGAGTCATATAGAATCCGGTTGAATAGTTATTGTATAGTTGGGAGTAGGGGAGTGGGGGAGTAGGGGAGTGGGGGAGATTAAATATTGAAGTAATTATAGAATTATCAACATATACTATATAACCGGATTCTATATCAGGAGTAGGGCAAATAGTAGGAGAACATACTGTTGGAGGAGAAAGTCTGTCGATTTTTTAGCGGAGTTCTGGGTCAACAAAATGGAGTTTTATTGTCCTATTCTCCGGACATAATATCACAGCCTATTTTGACTACTCCCCTGGCTGAATCCGAGGGGATTCTAAGTTGATACTACGCAACAGGATAAATCCTTGTTGCTTCGTTTTTTCGAGCGCTGACCAAAGATACACTCTTTGGGGACAATTTCCGCGGTGCCCCTACACAGTCGGCTTAAGTTTAACCCTAGCCTTCTGCTTACTTTTATCTAAACATTTGTATATTAAGATGATAGCATAGGACAACTAAAGTTGTCTAGTCTAAACGACTCGCTTGTTTTCATCCCCCGGTTAAAACACCTATGCTTTCAACGTCGCTTTTCGGTAAGATAATTTCTCAGGTAATATTGCCCTCACTATCTTGTGAGCCATAGAATATTTTAGTCCACTTATCAAATCAAAGGAATAAACAAAATATGACAAGTTCGGAAACCCTTGATTCTCAGTTAAACATCAAGGCCGATAATTATAAATCTCCACCATCTAGCCCACGTATCTTATCATTTTTGAGAATATGTGAATATATATCTTTTTCCACTATTATTGGCTCAGGAATTAGTGTTTATTTATTTCCAGATCAGATTCAATTGCCAATAGTTTTAGTATTTTCTATTGCTTTGTTTATTTTTTTGTATCTCCTAAATCGGCAATTACAAATCAACTACACTAAAACAATCAAGGATGCTGATTTACTTAAAAAAGCAACCTTATACGGTAATGTTTTACAACTAGAAAATTCTCCAGAAAATATTCAGATAACTCAAGAAGTAGAAAAAGCTTTACGTTATACTCAAGAGTTAATAGATGATTACAAAAAGACTAGGCAAAAAGCCAGAAATATCTACTATATTTTGCAGTTAGGTACAATAGTTTTTTCGGGAGTCACCCCAATTTTAGTCCTTGTTGATAAATTAGAAACTGGTCAGGCTTGGTTAAAATGGTTACCTGTAATTTGTCCAGCGATCGCTTCTATAGTTGCTAGTGTTGTAACTTCATTTCCTTTCCAAGAAAATTGGATTTCTGCTAATCGAGTTGTGGAACTCCTAGAAGCAGAACAGGAGAAATTTATCTTAGGGGCAAATGTATCTTATAGAATTTATGATGTAGAAGATACAACTGAACGTGGCAAAAAAGCCAGAAATTCTATAGCTAATTTTATTACCAAGGTAAATACTGTTCATCTCAAACAAGTAGAAGGACCAGAATCATCACAACAAGAAGATAAAAAAGAAGAAAAAAACAACTTATCTGCTGAACAACCAAAATCCTTGTTAAAGAATACCTGAAAAATATAGTTTTGAGAATTAAGGGAGGAAACAAAAACCTCCCTGAAAAATAGCGTAAGCATTTTCTGCGGAATGCTGCGCAAACAGCTATTAGCTGTCAGCTCGAGGTAAGCATTCAGCGGTCAGCTATCAGCTATCAGCTATCAGCTTTATTATCTTTAGTGGACAATTTAAGCTCTTTATTCTTGTGCTTCAATTCTTTGTTTGAAAATGTAGTACAATTTAATACCATTTCTCTGTAACAATGCGCTTAATAATTCTTACCAAAACCTGAATTTTACTAATAGCTGTTATCTTTGTATTAAGCGCAACTTCATGGAGAAATGGTATAAGCAAGTGCTTGCTTCATTCATTAAAAAGCTGATAGCTGACCGCTAATAGCTGAATGCTTACAGCTCGAGCCCAACAATACTCTCTCCTTAAGGACAGTATTTAAATTTAAATAGACTTTAAGGCCAAGAAAGCCAACTTTTGTAGTAAGACAATTAATAAAGTTTTGATCGTAAACTAAAAGCAATAGCTGATTAAAGCAATAGCTGATTGCTGAATGCTGACGGCTGAATGCTTACAAAATAGCAACTAAATTTAGATTAATGAATATGTTATTAAATAGACCTTCTATATTTACCAGTTTAACTATTTGTTTATTAATGTCAGTCAGTGCTTGTGCAAATAATCCCTCAAGTAAAGAGCTAGAAAAAGTTTTTGCAGCAGACCCCCAGTTAAAAAATAACCCTCCTTTTAACCAATTAATTCAAACCCCAACTCCAAACAACCAACAACTCGAATCACCAACACAAATTCCGGCTAATTTTCCCTCAGAAATATCTCCATATCCCAACTCTCAATTAATTGAAAAGTCCGAACAAGAGCAAAAAACAGTTTGGAGTAGTTCAGACCCTACTAACGTAGTCCAAAACTTTTATCAAAAAGAATTTCGAGACAAGAATTGGGAAATTATTAGCAAACCTACCGAAGAAGGTAGTGGATCTCTGATCGCAGAAAAAAATGATTTGCAGGTAGAGATATCCCTCAAACCAAGCCAAACTCCAGGAATAGCAACAGAATATGAGATAGACTATCAACCCAAGAATGAAGAAACTACTAATGTCCCCTCGCCCCCTGTTATCCCAGTCGCTCCATCAACTACCCAGCTAGAAACTCAGCCATCTCCAAATTTCACAGCATCACCCATTACTGAATCATCTCCAACTGCATCATTACCCACACCTTTGCCCACTCCCGGAGTAGCGGCATTACCGACTCCCACACCATTCCCTCCTGGTGGCATACCCCCAGTGCAGGTCCCCACTTCTCCAGAGTCCTCTGTGTTAAAAAAAGCTCTCAGAGATGTGCCTTCAGGATTACGTCAATACATTGCAGATTTGTCCAAATTGGGAGTATTTCAGCAGCCACAAGCCCAAAATCAAGATAATCCAGATACTATAACTCTTTTAGTCGATCCTCAGAATCTTGTCACTAGGCGGGAATATGTTCGGTGGTTGGTAAATACTAATAATAAGATTTTTACTAATAATTCTGCTCAACATATTAGATTAGCAGGACTCAATGAAGTGCCAATTTTTGAAGATGTCTCGAAAACTGACCCAGACTTTGCTATAATTCAAGGTTTGGCAGAAGCTGGTTTAATTCCTAGTCCTTTGTCTGGAGATATTAATGTAGTTAAATTTCGTCCAAATGATTTTTTAACCCGTGAGGATTTGATTCTTTGGAAAGTACCTCTAGATTTTCGCAAGCCATTGCCAGAGGCCACAGTAGAGAAAGTTAAGGAAGCTTGGGATTTTCAAGATGCTTCTAGGATTGACCCTGCTGCTTTGAGAACTGTATTGGCAGATGCTCAGAATGATTTTTCTAATATTAGGCGGGTTTTTGGTTATACTAAATTATTTAGGCCAGATAAAACAGTGAGTCGGGCTGAAGCTGCTGCTGTTTTATGGTATTTTGGGGACCAAAAAGAGGGTATATCGGCTCAGATGGCTTTACAGCAAAGTCAAAATCTTCAGTAGTCAAGATAGCCAAACTGTTGAGGGAAAATTTTTTTTCATACCCCTTGACATTTATTTAGGAATTCGCTAAGTTAGTAAGAGTGAAAAGAAACAAATAAGCCCCCATCGTCTAGAGGCCTAGGACACCTCCCTTTCACGGAGGCGACAGGGATTCGAATTCCCTTGGGGGTATTTTTAATAATTAATAATTACCTCTTCTTTATAAGAAGAGGATTGGCTAAAAGGATTTTTTTTCTTTTTCTCCATGAATTGAGAGGCTTTATACCTTAATTTTTCGGTAAATTCAGGTTAATGGTTTGCTATTCAAAGCTACTAATTAGGGTTTGCTGAAAAAGTCTTTTAGTAGGGGTAGGAGACAACCCACCCCTAGCCCCTCCCAGGAGGGGAGGGGAAGACAGGAGTCAGGAAAATTTATAGGGGGTAGAAGTAAGAATTTTCCAAAGATTTTCTTGCCCAACTATGCGCCTAAAATACTAACTTTTTAAGCGTTTTAGACTAAAACAGGCGCACTTTTTTCTACCCTAAAAAGGCTAAAACCTTTAGTGGAGATATCTATTGGACATCTCCAATAATAAAAAATAAAATCAATTATCCCAAAGAAATTATCAATTCTTCCCCTACTGGGAGGGGTTAGGGGTGGGTTCCCTACTCCCTACTCCCTACTCCCTCTTTTCTGAGATATCTATTGTTTTTTTGAGGAAAAATAGTAACAGTTAAGGTCATTTTCAGCAATTATAGCAGTTGCCACTATAGTTAGGATACCGGGTAATACATGATGATTACAGCGCTTTTCAAATTGATGAACCACATCGTCATAACCAAAATCCAGTAGGGACGTTGCATACAACGTCCCTACTGTAATCTACTGAAATGAAAACCGCTGTAATGACGCGAGCAAGATGCTCGCACTAATTGTCTTCTGGCACCTTAAAAGGCTAAAACCTTTGCCTGTCAAGGCTTTCATTATTAATCAGCAAACCCTAATTAGGGTTGACTGAAAAAGTCTTTTGGTAGAGGTAGAATCCAGAATCCAGAATCGGTGAAGTCAGGAGGAATGGGAATTATAGAAGAAGTAGTCAGAAGAATCTTCCCTTGATTTTCTACCCCTCGAAATGCCGAAAATCTTAGATTTTTGAACCATTACCACCTAAAAGCTGGTACTCCCTTAGTACCTGAAAAGGGTAAAACCAATACAAGTCAAGACTTTGATATTTAATCAGCAAGCCCTAATTAAAATATCAGTTATTAAACAGTAAGTTAAATTGATAATAACTCAAAAATAAATTATGGTTTTTAATTAACTAGAAAAAGTATGACATTTTGTCATAGATAAAGATTAGATCAAAGCAGTTGTAATTTCAGAAATTCAGTGCTATTATCTCCTTCATTAATTTACTGAAATTCAGGCATTAATAATATGATGTTCAAAAGATTGAAAACTACGGGTATTAGCTTTTGTGCAACTTTAGCGATACTATTTGTTGGTAGTGGGCAAACTAACGCAGCAACAATTACTTATGATTCTGAAATATATGATAATTCCAATCCAAACACTTGTACTTCTCCATTGAGTGCAGGTAAATGTTTCATGGAAAATGGATTTAATGTAGCAGCATTTTCAGCACAGGAAATAGGCAGTCCATCAGCTTATTTTAGTGATACTTCACATTTTCATGCTCGCCAGAGTTATGAAGCTCAACATTTTACTAATGAATTCGGACTTTTAGGTTCATTTATAACTTTAAAAAATGGTGGCATCTTCTCTTTAGAAAGTTTAGATTATCAATTGCGGAAGAATGAAAATGCAATTACTGGTTATACAACGGATGATACTAAAATCTTAATTTCCACAACATTTGACCCAACAATGCAAGTTGCTGGTCAATTTGTAGAATATTCCATTGGTAACGATATATCTTTACCTTTTCAAACTCTATCAATAGATGGTTTTGAAAATATTACTCAAGTCTATATTGCTAGTTCTGGTGATGTAAATTTTGATAATATAATTTTAACTCCTGTTCCCGAACCTACTTCAATATTAGGTTTATTAGCTTTCGCGACATTGGGTGCTACTTCTATGTTGAAGCGCCAAGATAATTGAAGTAGGTTGTAGGTTGTAGGTTTTAGGTTCAATCTTAAATTTTGCTTGCTCTCAAGTCTGGTAGCATTAGCATTATTATAGTGGTTTTCAAATAGATAGGCTATAGCGGTCAAAGCATTCCCCTACTGCCTACTCCCTAAAATGTTTATTGTGGGTATTCAAAGAGACATGATATATCTCCTGTTGGGCGAGCAATTGCTTCAGTTCTGACAGTAGGGTTATACTTTACTACACTCATTAGAGCAATAGCCACACCAAATGTTCCCACTAAAAACATTCCTCCTATTTTGCTCCAAGGGTTTAGAGGAGGGAGAAATTCATCACTTTCTAGAGGTTGTAGTTCTACATAATCAGAATTATTTAACATAATCGATATTCACTTACTAAATTGAAGAAGGTGGTAGGTTTTATACCAAATTGATAAATGTTTGCTACAAATAGTTAGGGTATTTATTCTAATGCGCGAATTTAGAATTAAGAATGCAGAATGGATAGATTTAATACCATTTTTGATCTTGGAAATTACCTTTTTCGTGAAAAAGACTTTCAGATAAAGTCTTTTTATAGTGCTTATTATTCGTAACATTCTTTTTTCAAATTGGTATTAGGTGCTAGGTTTTAGGTGAAAAGGCTTACCGCACCATCTAATAATGTAAGCATTTCCTCCGGAATGCTGCGCAAACAGCAGTCAGCCGCTATTTAGGGTTTGCGCTCAAAAGTCTTTTAGTAGGGGTAGGAGACAGGAGACAGGAGGAACGGGGAATGAGCGAGGAGGTAGGAGCTAAGTTTTGTCCCTCAATTTTTCTGTCATAATCATCCCAAAATACTAGCTTTATGCAGCTATTGCCACCGAAAAGCTGGTACTTTTTCCAGACATAAAATTGCTCAAACCAATATCAGTCAATACTTTCAGATTTAATCAGCAACCCCTATTTATTATTAACTCATTGTCATACTGGAGGGGAATTATCCGCCAAGGAGGATTAAAATTCATTAATGAAATTGGCTAGAACCTAACCTCATTTTTTGCTTGAATATGTTCATGAATCTGATGGCTGTTTGCGCAGCATTCCGTAGGAAATGCTAATAGCTGAATGCTTACCTAATAATACAAAATCAAATCAATTATCGTAGATAAATCATCAATTTTTTCCATCTACTCCCTACTTCCTCTTTTCCAGAGAGGTCTATTGTTTTTTAAATTTGGTATAACAAATTATTTACAGCACTTTCCGATGTAATAAGGTACACCTAAACCTATTTTAAGGGAGAAGTCAGAAGTAAAAAACTAAGAAGATTGGACTTACCTCATAGCAAAGGAAACCTCTGTATAACTGCCGTATATAATTTATTCTCTAATAATTTTTGCAGATTTGTTTCAACTTAATCCGGATAGAATGAAAACTTGAAGAAATTAGGATTAATATCATGTCTGGATAATCAGTTATAAAAAAAACCTTCTCCCTTTAAACTTTTCTTTCCCTTCTGCCTTCTGCCTTCCCTCCTCCAAAAGTGTAACTATTCAACCGGACATGATATAAAGTCAACACTTAACAATAAACCGATCGTCGAAGTATACAAAACTCCGGACACTGCAGATTATTTTGGAATTATCAAGTACAATTCCTTCATAAATTCAAGAACTCAGCTAAAGATTACAACTATTTAATTAAAATTATTAGCCATGAGGAAGTTAATTATGCAAGAACCTCGAAAAAAGCCACTTTTTACAGAACTGAACTATAAAGAATCTACCTACATAAATGGTGGTTACAATGAAAATTATCAATATCGCCGTAATTTTTTAGGTTTTCAACTTTGTCCTCGTAGTTATTATGGTGATAACCGCTACTCTTCTGACTACCAACGTTATAATTCTAATTACTATAAAGGGAATATAAAAGGCTACTACTAAAGTATTTTTTTGTGTCTATACCTCTATCGATTAAAGCACAATTAATTTTAAGTTTATAGTAATTACTAAGTAGTTAAGTACGATTATACAGTGCTGAATATTGTGCTGCAAAAAATATTTACCTGCAAGATTGCACTTTTACAGCAGATTCCACTTTAATGAGGTACACCCGTCGCGGGCAAGATGCCCGCACTTGCATTCATTTAATTGTTAATCTCTGTACTTCATGTACCACCGAATCTGCTTTCATTAATGGATAATTGATAGTGGATAATTGATAATGGATAATTGATAATTACCTCTGGTTAAAACCGTTACGGAATTGAATATAAGGAGATATTATTTCTTCTCTTAGTCGATTGGATATGGCTCCGAGACCTCACCATCCCACCCTACGGGAAGCTACGCTAACGACCGCTTTTTTTCCCCTTAAAAGGGGAGGCTTTAAACCAGAATTATTTAATAATTAATAATTAATAATTAATAATTCGGTAAATATAGCATTTTTAATAGCTGATTAAATCTAAAAGTATTTACAAATAAAGGTTTGAGCCTTTTTGGAGTCGAATTGCAGTGCGCCTGTTTCAGTCTAAAACCCTCAAAAAGGAGCGTATTTTAGGCGCATAGTTGGGCAGAAAAATTATTCTTACAAAACTTAGCTCCTACCTCCTCTAAGTACCCCGTTCCTCCTGTCTTCCCCTCCCCTCCTGGGAGGGGCGAGGGGTGGGTTGTCTCCTACCCTCACCCATAAGACTTTTGAGCGCAAACCCTAAATAATATTATGTCCGGATAATTAGTGATCAAAAAACTTTATCCCTTCTAATCTTTTCTTCCCTTCTAATCTTTTCTTCCCTTCTGCCCTCAGCATAGCTGCCTTCATTGTAACTATTCAATCGGACATGATATAACTCAGACAAATAATTATCCGGATATTACCCACTTATGAAGAATACTTAACTGTAATTCCTCCTATATATAGGAATTATTAAACATGACAAATGTAATTAAACTTGAGGAAAATCTTCATGCAAGAAACAAAAAAATAATCAACTATTTACTGACATTTCTTCAGAAGAATCTGCCACTATTAATGGTGGTCATGGCTATTATCATCGTCGGCATTACAGTTATGGCTATCGTCGTTATTACCGTAGTCGGCCTGTACGTTACTACTCCCGTCGTCGCTACTATGGCTATAGGTATAACTGCTACTAATTTCAACTTATGAGTTGAATTCAAAAGCACTTGAAAAATGCTTTTTAGCAAGCTCTCAAGAGTTGCTAATCAAAAAAAAAAGTTATCCGGATGCTGGAGTGCACCAACGAAAAATACAATTAGAAACAACAAGATAGTTAAATAAATATCGATAATTTTTAACCGTCTTGTAAACACAATTAATCAAGAGGATAATCTTATGCAAGAAACTCAAAACACTGAATTATTTTCCGAGCTTTCTACCGAAGAATCTGCCACTATTAATGGTGGTCATAATTTCGATGATTGTTACGGTTATGGTAGTTCTCGACGTTATTATCGTCGCCCTGTTAGTTATCACTACCGTAGTTATTACTATAATCGTCCTGTACGTTACAGCTACGGTTATCGCAGTTATGGACGTTACGATTGCGACTAAAAATTAGCTATCTAATTCCAACTTTTTAAGTCTAATTTTTAGTTAAATTAAATTTAGCACCTATAGTTTTATAGGTGCTTTTTTATAACAATTGAATTCTGAATACTGGAATTTAGACTAATTGACACTCTCATTGTTAAATCAAAGATTATAACGGGAGATTCTTGTTTTGCTGAGGCAAAGCTGCGCTAACCCAGATTTTTAACTAGGCAACAAATCAAACAAGTTGAGTTGTACCCCCGTTTATCAAGCGCCAATTATTAGGTGTGTGGAGGGAAAATATTTACTTTTCCTCTCTGTTGCGGATGTCGCAATAGTCATTTCATTTTCTCAAGCACCAATTATTAGGTGTGTGGAGGGAAAATATTTACTTTTCCTCTCTTTGTTGCGGATGTCGCAATAGTCATTTCATTTTCTCAAGCACCAATTATTAGGTGTGTGGAGGGAAAATATTTACTTTTCCTCTCTGTTGCGGATGTCGCAATAGTCATTTCATTTTCTTAAGCACCAATTATTAGGTGTGTGGAGGGAAAATATTTACTTTTCCTCTCTTTGTTGCGGATGTCGCAATAGTCATTTCATTTTCTCAAGCGCCAATTATTAGGTGTGTGGAGGGAAAATATTTACTTTTCCTCTCTTTGTTGCGGATGTCGCAATAGTCACTTCATTTTCTCAAGCACCAATTATTAGGTGTGTGGAGGGAAAATATTTACTTTTCCTCTCTGTTGCGGATGTCGCAATAGTCACTTCATTTTCTCAAGCACCAATTATTAGGTGTGTGGAGGGAAAATATTTACTTTTCCTCTCTGTTGCGGATGTCGCAATAGTCACTTCATTTTCTCAAGCACCAATTATTAGGTGTGTGGAGATGTAACAAACCCATACTGACACTTATGTTTTCAATTCGGATAGCAAAAAATTGGTCTACTACGACTATTCAGATGAGAAATATAGAAAACAGGATAGTCCCTCCACCCCAACCTCTCTGCTTAACTGACTTCCATACTCTTTGTCAAGAGCGCTATCTCCCGCCGAAGCCCTCTCCTGAAGACTTGGCTCATTTTCCCCCCAATACTTTAGGTGGTGCTTATTTCCAATATATGTGCGATGGAAAATTTTATGAATTTGACAAAAATCCGACGACCCCGAACTCAGAGAGTGAGTGGCTTATGGGTTTGTTGCGTCAGACTCATGATTTTTTCCATTTGATGGCAGAAATTTATCATTATGGTTGGGATGGAGGATTTGTTGTTTATAACGATCCCAAATCTTATGAACGAGATTTACTTGTTCATGCTGAAGAAATATGTATCTATAGTTTCATACTTGGTCAATGTCGCCTGAAAGCTGCTATTCCAATTGTGGCTGAATGGAGCAATACTGTTATGAAAAATGGTTCTATATGGGTTAAAGATGCTTATCAGTTATGGCTTGAGTCTCAAAATTATGAAACTGTAACCCAAAAATTGGGGTAGTATGGAGGAAATGAAATCCTAAATCCTCCAATGGAATTTGAAATATCAAGATCCCAAACCCTAAAGTTAGTGCCATCAGTCCGTTTCGCAGCAAAATCAGTTGCTGCATTTCTTCATATTCTTGTCCTGTTGCCTGAGCAGTTAAACCAGTCGTTCCCATGGGCAAGAAGCTAAAACCGTAAAAAAGACTGTCAAATATAGTAAGTGTTAATGTGACAGCCGTCAGATGTTCGATATCTTTCAAGTGTCCTAAAAAAGCCACGCTGAAGAGGCCAGTTAGAGGCACTGTCATATTATATCATGTCCGGATAATTAGTGATAAAAAACTTTCTCCTTCAACTCCAGTTATTCTTCTTCCAACTTCAGTCTTCCCTCCTGACTCCTGACTCCTGACTCCTGACTCCTAAGTCGTTATTTATTTATAACTGTTCAACCGGACATGATATTAGAGAGAATATTGGCAATGGCCAATTTGAAAAAAACATACATACTAATATCATGTCCGGTTAAATAATTAGACTTTGGTGGAAGGAACGCAGAAGCTTTTTCCCATTGTCACCTTAATTTTATACACGCTCCGATGCTACCGGAGATGATATTAGATCAACTTTATGCAAGTATTTTAGGAAACAATTTTTCAGATTATTCTAATTTTCGTGCCAAACTACTAAAGTTAGGTTTCTTATCTGATACTGGGGTAAAAACATCTCGGGGTGCAGGTAGACCAGCTAGTCTTTATCGATTTAATTCTGAGGCATTCGCTTTAATTAAAGATAAACCTTTAATATTTATTTGATTGATAAGGAATTGAGAAAAAATTGAGACCTAGAAGCAATCTCTTCAACTTTAGGGTATCTATAGAGATTGCTTCAGGAATTACTTTGACATTCCTTTTTATTTTTTCTGTTTATAATTTTTGCTTTGATAGTCAAAGTTTCCTGGTTGTCAGATTGAGCAACTCCTAAGTCTAGGAGATAATTTTGTAACTTTAATATTTCTTCAAGTTCCTGGTTGCGAAGTTGAGCGTTCCTTAAGTATTCGATATAATCTTTTGGTTTTGATGTATCTCCAATTTCCTGGTTGCCAAGTTGAGGGTTCTTGAAGCCTTCGATATAATCTTTTGACTTTAATATATCTTCAATTTCCTGGTTGCCAAGTTTAGTATCCCCTAAGTTTAGGAAATATTTTTGTGGCTTTGATAGATTTCCTACTTTCTGGTCGCGAAGTTGAGCGATCGCCAAGTCTAGGGGATGATCTTGTAGCTTTAATATATCTCCATACAGGTTAATAGTATAGTTAACAGGTTCACTTAGTTCTTCTCTTTTTGGCAAATTTTCCCATTTTTCGTTGGATTCTAATATTAAGTAACCATTCAGGAATATTGCTGCATTTGGATACTCTTTTTGTAGCTTTTTGAGAACATTATCTATATCTTTTTTGCTCTCAAATCTTATATTTTTCTCCTTAGTAGTAGTACAGTCATATACTTTTGATTGATATATGTGTGGCCAAATCAAGATTGGTATCACTATCATTATAGTCAATATGAAACCAAGAGAATATAGTCTTATTGAAGACTTACTAATTTCCTGGCGCAAGATTCTCAGCAGATAGATTATTCGATCGTATAGTTGATAGCCAAATTTGGCTAGGTAATCTTGCCAGATTCTCAGCAGATAGATTATTTGCTCGTATAGTTTGCCAAGTTTGGCTAGGTAAATTTTTAGTGAGAAGGGAGTAGGTGGTGGTATTGGAGGTTTAGGATCGATCTTAAATTTTTCTATTTCTTCGAGTTGTAAGGCTCTACTAGAAGCATCCATACTGAAAGATAACTGGTAAGAAGGAATAGCTGGATGTGGATCGCGATGCTCCCAAAATTCTGTGTATCCTTCTATCAATTTCTGATGAACTTCCTCCATATTTTTTGGGGAAATCAAAACATTTTCTTGACTTTTAATTCCCTGAATAACCACTCCTTCAATTATAAGTATTTCTCTCCCAAATTGATCTTTAAGAATCTCATCTCCTTCTTGAAAATTTAGGTCTTTTTGTGTGGCTTTTAAGATTCGATAAACTATCGTGAAATCTCCTACTTTTGAACCAAAAATTTGTCTAATAAATCCCTTTCCTGGTTCTACTAAATCTCCTTTCGTCACTCTTGCCAATAAGTTACCAGTCTTAGCTTCACAGATGAAATCAGGAGCTACAACTGTTCTGTAGTCAAGATAGCGGTTACGGCTTACTAAAAAAGGCCAAACTTCAATACTCATAGTTATAATTTAATAAATTTAGATTTTATATTGATGATTATTAATAACCTTTCACAGAAGTCAAAAGTTAAAAAAAACTATACCTCACAACTCTAAAAACTGCTACATTTATATTTGTATAATACCAATTTCATCAAATATTACTACAGTGCTTTATTCTCCTACTAGGAGCCTATAGATTAAGATGGTAACGAGCTTTTTTGAACGTAGTCTAAAACTCGAACCAGAACCAGAAGTATTGCCACTGGTATGAAACCAAACCAAAACCATTTCTTAGCACTTTTTGATGCTTTATCTGCTCCTTGATAGTCTGCCAATTGCAGTCGTGTCTTAGCTTGAGCTTTATAAACAATAGCAACAATTCCAAGTGGTAAACAAAACACTGCTAACTGTTCAAGTGCCAAACAGCATGGAAGAGTTAGTAAAATTGCTTGCGTTAGATAGTTAGTAAAATTTTGTTTTGTAGTTGTCATAGGTTTACTTAAACTGTATTTTATACAATTTGCCAAATTTTAATCGTTTTGTCATCACTGCCACTAGCTAAGGTCTGATTATCTGGACTAAAAGCTAGGGTGGTGATAATACCAGTGTGCCCGGTTAAAGCAGTTTTTAAAGTTCCGGTTGATAAATTCCAAACCTTGATTGTGCAATCATTACTTCCACTGGCAAGGATGTGGTTATCTGGACTAATCGCCAGAGACCAAATTGCTCCGGTGTGTCCTTCCAAATTATACCTGAGATTCCAGGTTTTCGTATCCCACACATAGATAGTTTTGTCTCCACAACCACTAACCAACATTTTACCATCTGAACTAAAGGCTAAAGCTTTGATAAAACTAGGATGCTTGAGGGCAAGAAATTTCAGAAATTTATCATTTTTAATGGGCAGTTCCCAAATCAGCATTTTCTTGTCTGTACCAGCAGTAGCTAAAGTTTGCCCATTGGGAGAAACAGCAAGAGCATAAACATAGCCTTGATGTTCGCTTAAACTGTGTATTACTCTGGCATGATTAGTTTTTAACTGCCAGACTTTCACAGTTCGATCTCGACTACCACTAATCAGTGTGCTCCCGTCAGGACTAACAACAAATCCATCGATCGGTTCGGAATGTTCCTTCAACGGTTTATACAAGAGTTTTCCTGTATTGGCATCCCATACCTTAATACTTTTATCTGCACTCGCAGTAAACAGCAGTTTATCGTCCTGACTAAGATTTGCTAGTACCCAACCTGATTTTTCCTGCACAATTTTTTTCTGTAAATTTCCCCGTGCAACATCCCAAAACAGAACTTTTCTGTCATCGCTGGAACTGAAAAGAGTTTTACCATCAGATGTGAAACCAACCGAACACACTACTTTTTCATGTTTTGTTAAATTATGGATGGGTTCAGGAGCAAAAAGAACTTCTCCTCCTAAATTAGCTTCTGGAAATCTCTCCTCAAAATCTTTGAGATGTTTCAAGAAAATAATAACCAAGTGCTTAAGTGCTGTTTCCCAATCTCTCACTTCTTGTAAATATTTTTCTTTATCTGGATGAGCTAGTTCGTTTAAAACAAACTGATGAATTAGGTAATCTAAAGAAGGAAAAGAATTTTTAAATAAATCCCACACGGGAATTTTTTCTGAGGATGCTTTTGAGGCTTTAATATCAGTTTTTACCCCATCAATTAATACATAAGCAATAGGAATTTCTAACTGGAAAGGTTTAGGAATTGCACCTGGTTTCTTTTTCATCGAACCATCATCCTGGAGGGTTGCAAAGTCCATACCAATAGAACTTACAGGAATTAGACGTACTGGAGAACCAGCTTTGATTCTACTATGAACTACATTCTTAAAGTCATCGACTTTTTCTAGCAGAAATTCTGTTATTTCTGAGAGCTTATAATTATCTTTAAGCAAATCCCACTTACTGATAATAAAATGAACGGGGGTGTCTCTTTTACAGAGATTTACCAATTGCATCATGTTAGGTAAATCTCTTAGCAATAATTGTCTAACTGCTTCATTATCTAGGTCTTTTCCTTGCGTTAATTTCAACAATTTCAGACCATCAATCATCACCAACACTGCATTTGCTTTCGAGACTTCTTGTTGAAAATCCAAAATGTCGTATTCACCTTCTAATATATCTGTAAGTATGGAGCCTGGATAGTCAGTATAGGTAAACTGACAAACTGGAAACTTTTCAAGAGCAAGATTTGTGACGCAACAAGTAAATATTGTCTCTGTTACATATATTGTTGTACCCGGCCAATCTTTATTTGGATCGTCTATTTTTGAATAAATTTCATTCAGTTTAATACGTTGCGGATGATTGGGGACTTCCAGGAAAAATCTTTCGCTGGTTGGAGTAGATAATTGCCTAAAAAAACTAGCTAAAAATACTGTTTTGCCCGATCCAGATGGTCCTAAAGTAATAATATTGTAATTTTTCATATTCATTTCTTAACTTTTAATTTTCATAATGATGATACTTCATTGCTTTAGTTTATCTACGATAATTTCAGAGTCAGGAAAATCTTCGGTTAGTTTATTACTAATATATATAAAAGTTGTAATAGCACTTTTAAGGGCTGTTGTTTCATCATTGATTTTTAAAATAGATTCATCTCTTATTTCACGAAGTTCAGCTAATTGTTTATCATTTTTTTGAAGTCTTTTCTGAACTCTTGCGAATACTAAGTCATCAACTTTTTTGAGTGCTTCTTTTATAAATTTGATTAATAATTGTTCCTCATACTTCTCTTCATCTAAGATAACTGAAACTAAAAAATTAAGAGTTATATCAATCAACATCTTGAATTTTAATGTTGCTCTTAAGAATTGATTTAATATACTATCTTCACCAATATTTTTGTCGTTAATATTAGTTAGTCGTTTAAGATTTACCTGAACCTCTTTCTCTAAAATATCTGGTATAACACAAGATACAGGAACTCCCATGTGAAAAGGACGTGGAATTGAACCTGCAATCTTTTTCATACTTCCATCAGGTTGAGGTGTTGCAAAACCAGAACCTATTGAACTTACTGGAATCAGGCGTACTGGAGAACCTTCTTTATTTCGATTAACAACTAATTCTTTAAACTCAGGAATTTTTAGGAGGTGATCGCTTATTTCTTTTAAACCAAAATTATCATTTTCCAGCAAATCCCATTTACTAATTACAAACTGAATTGGTGCTTGACAATAGGACATCCACTTAATTATTGGTGGTAAATCTTCGTTTAAAAAATTATCAATCTTTTGTTCATTATTATTATTCATTAATGCTTGAATTTTTTGACCATCTAAAAGACCCAAAATTGCATCAGCTTGTTTGATTATTTCTTGTAGCTGATAATCTTCTTTATCCATTCTTGTGAAACGATCGCCAGCATAATCAAAATAAATAAACTCACAAATTGGAAAGTTTTCCAGGTTAGGGTTCCTGATACAACAAGTAAACCTCCACTCATCTATATTACCAGCAATATTCGCTCTAGGCCATTTTCCTCCAGCGATCAATTCTGTATAAATTTGATTGAGTCGCCTCTGTTGGTTGAAATCCTCAGCTTCAAGATAGAAACCATATTCTCCTTGGGTTGATAATGACCTAAACATACTGGCCATAAATACAGTTTTGCCTGCACCAGACGCTCCTAAAGTTAATATTTTGTAACTTTTCATTACCTAAATTTCCTCTGAAAATAGAATCATGCCAAGTGTAATATTACTAGAGTAATTTCAACAGTTTTTTTAGATATTCTGAGTCTAGCATTACTTTTTAAGCTGAGGTAAGAAACTGTCTGTAAGTCTTGCTTGACGATAATTTTAGGGAAAATTATATTGAAATAATTGAAATAGGGATACTTAAGTAAAAATATATTAAATTTTTCAAACTTTTTTTGATTTGGATAAATTTAGATGTTTTGAAGAAGGATATTTACAAGGAATTGAGATTTTAGCCTTTTACAAAAGTTTTCAAGTCAATGAACCACAGAAAAAAATGATAATCCTGTAAGGACGTTGCATTCAACTTCCCTATCATTGTAAACATTCAGCTATTAGCTGTCAGCTTTCAGCAATAAAAACTTCTACCTTAAAGAGGATATTTAAACGAATATAGACTTGAAAACTGGCTTTTGTAGCAAGATTCATTCTAAATAATAAAGCTTTTATCAGAAACTAAAAGCAATAGCTTATAGCTTATAGCTGAGGGCTGAATGCTTACCTATCATTTGTCAAAAATATTTATCAAATTAGTATAATGAACAAAAAAAGTCTAACTTTAACCGGATTATTTTTAACAACGTTCCTCCTAATAACAATAAACTTATTTTCTGCCCAAAATGCCGAAAGTAAATCACAAAACCCCCTATCTCTTGGTTTCCAAATTATTAACAATTCTCAGGGAACAACTCTTTATCAAAAAGATTTAGATTATGTACAAGTTGCTGATTTAACTCAAGGTGCAAAAATTAATTTTATCTATGGAAATATCACAGACTTAGGTACTAAAAAAGGAGCTTACGGCGGTAACGATCCACAATTTGAACGTCAGAAAATATCACAAGTATGGTCTAACTTATATTCAGAAAATTCAAGTTTATTTTGCATCACTAATGGTCAATTTTTTAGAAATGATAAAAACTCCTCTACAGGATTAGCATTTCCTGTCAAGTCAGATGGAATTATAGTTAGTGATGGTTATGCAGGAGAAATAGAATTTCCTGATGAAAAGTTAATGCTAGAAGTCTGGAAAGATAGAGCATTAATAAGTAAGTTTCAGCCAAAAAATTTGCAATTATCAACAGCACCTAATCTTATTGTTGGTTTACAGGAAAATGCAGATAAAGGAGTAGAAAATCAAACAGGTAGAACATTTATTGGAGTTAAAGATAAAGATGGCGATCGCCTCAATGAAACAATTTTAATTTTTACTTCTAAACAAGCAACTCAACCCCATGCAACTCAAGTTTTAAAAAGTTTCGGTGCCACTCAAGTAATAATGTTAGATGGTGGAGGTTCTACACAATTAATTTGTCAGGGGAATAATTATATAACTTCACCAAGAACCCTACCTCAAATGATTGCTATATTAGGGTAGTTTTATGAAGATTTGGTAAATTTATTGAGACTTTTTAGGTGTTTATTTACAGCGCTTTTCAAGTCGATGAACCACATCTTCACAAACAAAACCTTGTAGGGACATTCCATGGAACGTCCCTACAGTGGTTTACTCAAATGAAAACTGCTGTAAAGATTCGGTGTGGGAGTAATTTTTCTAATTTGTAACGATATGGAGAAAAGTTTAGATAAAGTTCAATAGCTTTTTGATAAGAAGCGATCGCCTCTTCTTAGTTACATTTATTGCTACAATTAAAGAATTTTAACAAGTTTACAGACTGATTATACTAATTTTCCAATGAAATTATACGCAATCTTTAGGGGTTAACAGCCGTTAACCCCTACTATCTATGATATAGCGTTTTTGAGTAAGTCCTGTTTACTAATTTTCCCCAGAGGAATTTCTGGAATTAACTCCTCAAATTTCGCCAATTCCATCCTTATCTTTTCATTTCGCTAAATCTATTCATATCGCTAATCACTAATTTCCACAATAGCTTCTCCAACTTCTAGCATTCGTAATGCTTCAGCAAAAGTATTGCTCAAAATTAGTCGCAGGTTTCTGTTAGTAACATTCCCACAAGTCAACCAAAGAATTTGAGGAGGAGTTCCTAAACGATTAACTAATATCATGTCCGGATAATTAGTTATAAAAAAACTTTCTCCTTCAACTCCAGTTCTTCTTCTTTCTTCCCTCTTTCCTCCTGACTCCTGACTCCTGAGGACTGACTCCTCCGTAGTTATTTATTTATAACTGTTCAACCGGACATGATATAACTCGACAAAATCACTGTCTTTACTAACAATAACTACACCAGGGTTTCTTGCAGCATTGAAAATATCTATATCTTCAGCATCTCGTAACCGTACGAATTAAACTGTAGAAAATTGCAGTTGTTAAATTCTTGATATTGGATTAACCAATATAGGCGCTCTCGGCACAGCTCACTATTCCCTCGCCACTAAATGCCTCTGGGAATTTCTTTCTGATTATCGCATATACTGCCATTAATATCGGCATTAATCACTTTACCTGTTCCACTTCTAAACAAACCGCGTTTGACTCGTTTTCCCACATAATTCTCATGGCGTATGGGCAATTCTAGGTCAAGTGCAGAAGTTTTACTGGTGTAACAATCTTGCTGTTTCCATAACTTTGATGCCAGCAAGTTCACATTTATAAGTTATCTGTTGAATTAGCTTAGAGTGCGGTATTTGGGTAAAGTTTTGATTGTTTTTTTTACATAAGTTTGCACCTTGTTTCCAGTTATCATTTTTTCCAATTACTACAGTACCAATATTATTAGTCACTAAATAATTAACCACTAACTTGCTGGTGTTATGCAGGTAATTCTCGACAAAACGATTTCGGTGATAGGTTAACGCTTCAATCTTACGACTGGTTTTTCTGTTGCCTTTGAGGTGACTTTGGTACTTAGCTTTACGCTTGTTATATAATTGATTGACGCTTTTTAGTGGCTTCCCGTTAATCAGCAGTGGTTTGACACCAGGCTGGCTTTGTAGATAGAGCGACTATACGGTCAATTCCTAAATCTATTCCTGCTACATATGTGGACTCCATCCGTGGTTGGGATGTTTTTTCATATACTACTTCAATTATATAGCAACCAGTGGCAGGTACTATTCTGACTTCAACTACAGTATCCACAACTACAGGTATGCATGATTTCACTCATTGATAAGTGACAAATACCATTCTTCAAAGGGGCTTTATAGACTGATTCCTTTGAATAGATAACTACATTTCTACCTTTGGTTTTGTCCTTATATTTGGGTATTTTGGGCTTACCCAAAAACTTCCCTGGATGTGCGTGACCATTCTTTTATCGCCTGAAAATAACCACGCCAAGTTGCAATCAAGGATTTGATTATTTGTTTTGATACTTTAGTTGGTAATGCTCTGTAAGCATCGCTATCTTTGGTGGTGTGGTAAAGTTTAGTTAAATCCAGACTATGACCAGTACAAAAAAAATGCTGACGACAGTAATAATTAGCCAAATTATACAAGTTTTTTGACTTAAAGGCTAAATCATCGCACAACTGCCAATACTGGTGTGCTTGTCTAATAATATGTCTGTCAACAACTCTCATTGGACGCTCAACTCCCACTCGGCTTTGTGGTAACAAAAGTTAATTCTATTATGTTAGAACACTTTTATTGATTTTACAACTATTTTCTACGGTTTAAGTTTAACAGTTAATTACCCCAAATCTCTAAGAGCTGTAGCATTAACATGAAAAGTTTCGACCAACCAATTAGCTAAATTTGGAGGAAGTTGGGCATCAATCCAAAAATTCATACTGTTAACTTAGGGATATTAGTTCGTCGGGAAGCAAACAACAAACAAGCTTGAATATCCTCCGCTTCCAAGTCTGGAAAATCTTCTAAAATTTCTCCAATACCAACATTTTCTGCCAGCATCTCTAAAATATCAGAAACACGAATTCGCATTCCTCGAATGCAAGGTCTCCCTCCACATTGTTTGGGGTTATAAGTAATTCGATTAAGCAAACTATTTGCAGTCATTTTAGTTGAATTTATTGCTACAATTAAACAATTTTAACAGGAATTACCATAAATTATCAATTACTTCCCCCCTTCATACCTGTTCCGTGTTCCCTATTCCCTCTTTTCTGAAGATATCTAATATTTACTCCTTCTTCCTTCTTCCCTCTTCCCTCTTTTCTAAAGATATCTAATATTTACTCCTTCTTCCTTCTTCCCTCTTCCTTCTTTCTTATCGCCAACTATTTAAAATTCCAATCCTCACCACCAGGCAATTTACAAAACTCATCATTAATCACATCTCGCAAATCTTCTCTTGAATAATTGTACGTCAAACTTATCAATCTATTAGCTATATCTATAATTTTCACTTTATCCACAATTTGATGTAATTGATGAGGCTTATAAATACCTCCTTTTACTTCCACACTAGCCTCAAAAATAGCATCTTTAAAAGCATTCTCTAAATCCATTTCCCAATCATCTATATTAATATAATAAGATGTTTTATTAGCCTTAATATTCAATCGTTGAATCTTCAACACTGAATCTCTAATTGATGCTACCCAAGAATTAGTTAGACGCTGTTCAACTTGATTTTTAATTAAATGTACTAATAACCTAACTAAAAAACTTTCAATTTTTTGTAAAATTTGTTCTTTGCTCATCCACTCCCATTCATCTACTATTGCTAACGCATCATCATATCGACCTTCCATAATACTTAGTTTTAAATCAATTAATTCTTGACTCATAAGATAAAATATTGTATTAATTAATAAAATTACTATTAGAAATCTCCAAAAATCAAAAATAAAATCAATTATCCTACAGAAATTATCAGTTATTTTTCCCTATTTCCTATTCCCTATTCCCCATTCCCTCTTTTCTGGAGATGTCTATTCTTTAGTTTACTTTCTTTTGTAACTCTAATTAAAAATCGCAGTGCTTCATTCACTGCCTCTGCGTTAGGAAACATTTCTGCAACATCAAGATCTAACTTAATTATTGTCTCCCCAAAACTTTTACGTTTAGCACCCATTTTTCTGATTTTTAAACTTTTTAAGTCATATTCTGACCGTAATTCATCTTCCATTTTTTAACTCTCCTCGTATGCTTTTCGTTCTTTATTTGTAGCTTTTCTCACACTAATAATCCTAATTCTGTTATTTCTTTCAGTGTAAGAAACTAATAACAAACGACCCTGTACCGATTCTCCTATTATAATGTAACGATGTTCATTGTAGGAATGATCTGGATCTTCAACAATGAATAATGAATAATGAATAATGAATAATTAATAATTACCTATCCTTGAAAACGGATAGGATTGATTCAAAGGATTTTTTTTTCTTTTTCATCCTTGAAAGAAGAGGCTTTAAACCTTAATTATTCGGTAAAAATCCACATATAAAGGGTCTTTAAAAACAGTTTTTGCTTCTGCAAATGAGACTCCATGTTTAGATAGATTCGACTCAGCTTTTTGTTCATTCCATTCAAATTCCATAATAAGTTTGCTGATAATATCACATCCAGATAATTAGATACCTCCAGAAAAGACGAAGGTAGGGACATTGCATGCAACATCCCTACAGAGTAGGGAGTAGGGGAAAAATTTAGGAGTGCTCCGTAGAACACCCCTACACAATATTTTGTTGAAAATTATACTAGCTGAAAGCTGATAGCTGAAAGCTGATAGCTATTTAATGCCCAATTCCCACATATTGAAAACCAGCAGCTTCCAACTCTTTACGATCGCAGAAATTACGTCCATCAACAAATAAATTATGCTCCATAGACTTCACCATCTTAGCGTAATCTAATGTCTCAAACTGTTTCCAGTCAGTCACCAACACCAAAGCATCACAACCATCAGCAAGTCTTTCTGGATCTGTTTCCACTACTACTCCCGTCAAACCATGACGCATACCAGACTGAGAAATAATCGGATCGTAAGCTTTCACCTTTGCCCCCAACCTGTTCAACTCCTGAATCAAATCTAGAGAAGGTGCATCCCGCATATCATCAGTATCAGGCTTAAACGTCAAACCCAATAACCCAATAGTCTTACCCTTAAGAATTTTCAGTGCCTGCTGTAACTTATCTATTGCAATCATGCGTTGACGCTTATTCACCTCAATTGCTGATTTCAACAACTGTGCCTCACAACCATAGTCATCAGCAGTATGCACCAAAGCAGAAACATCTTTCGGGAAACAAGAACCACCCCAACCAATACCAGCTTGTAAAAACTTATTACCAATGCGAGAGTCTAAACCAATACCCTTAGACACCTGAGTCACATCTGCACCGACGCGATCGCAAATATTAGCAATCTCATTCACAAAACTAATCTTAGTTGCCAAAAAAGAATTAGCAGCATACTTAATCATCTCTGCCGAACTCAAATCTGTTGTCACCACTGGCACTGGTGGGAGTGACTGATCATCACCATACTTACGTTCAACCAGAGGAGTATAAAGCTCCAACATCATATCTAGTGCCTTTTGACTATTACTACCCAATACTATGCGGTCTGGATTAAAAGTATCGAATATAGCGGAACCTTCGCGCAAAAACTCTGGGTTACTAACCACATCAAATTCAGCTTCAATATCTGTACCGGAGCCACCTTCCTCTTTTTTCCGTTCTTCAACTCCATCTAAAACAATTCTTCGTACCCAGTCACCAGAACCAATAGGTACAGTTGATTTATTAACAATTACCTTATAACCTGTAGTCAAATGAGCGCCTATCCCCTTAGCCACTGCCTCAACATAACGAGTATCGCTTTCCCCTGTAGGGAGTGGGGGAGTACCAACAGCAATAAATAAGATATCGCCATGATTGACTCCAGCTTTTATGTCAGATGTAAACTCTAGAGTTCCTGCTTTGGTGCAACCTTGCATCAGTTCAGATAACCCCGGTTCGTAGATTGGAGACTGTCCTGATTTTAAGAGTTTAACTTTCTCCTCGTTGTTGTCTACGCAAATTACATGATGTCCTGTATGAGAAAGACAAACTCCTGTAACTAAGCCAACGTAACCAGTACCAATAACGCAAACACGCATATTTATATCCTCAAAATTTTTAACAGGAAAAAAAACTTATAAATGGATAATGGATAATTGATAATTGATAATTAATTCATTATCAATTAATAAGCAGCTAAACAAAATAAATTACAAATTTTAGGGTAAGCATTTCCTAGGTCATGCTGCGCAAACAGCTATTAGCTGTCAGCTAGCCTCCTCCGGAGGAACTGCAGACTTCAGCAACAAGACTCTCTCATATAGGACAGTGTTTAAATTAATAACTGACTTTAAGGGCAAGGGAGCCAACTTTTGTAGTAAGACAATTAAATATTGCTTTGATCCTAAACTAAAAGCAATAGCTGATAGCTTATGGCTGACCGCTGAATGCTTACATTTTAGGAACTGAAATCCTTACTGTGTAAACATCACTTTTGTAAATAATTTTGTGTAGGTACTTAAATAATTATCCATTATTCATTATCCATTATCAATTAATTTGAGCCGCTCTCGAAAATCTTCTATTGTCAATTTTAACCCGTCTTGGAGAGGAACAGTAGGTTCCCAACCTAAATATTTTTTAGCACGAGTAATATCTGGTTGTCGCTGTTTCGGATCATCTTGTGGCAGAGGTTTAAATGTTATTTCTGCATCTGGGTTAACCATTTGTTGAATTTTTTGAGCTAATTCTAGTATGGTATATTCTCCCGGGTTGCCGATGTTAACAGGCCCAATAAAGTCTTGATTCATTAATCGAATAAATCCTTCGACTAAGTCTGACACATAACAGAAACTTCTGGTTTGAGAGCCATCTCCATATACTGTTAGTGGTATTCCTTTTAAGGCTTGTGCAATAAAGTTACTTACTACTCGACCATCATTTTCTAACATTCTCGGTCCGTAAGTATTATGAGCAAAAATTCCGTAGCTTCCGCCAATAAAATTTTCATAATTTGGTACTGAGAAATCGTATACATAATCATCTATTTCAAATCCCTCAATACTTTCTATTTTTGCCCAGACAATATCACCAGTACTTTTGGCCGATATTTTCTGCTGAATGTTGGACAAATTCTCAATATTGTTATCTTCTAACCCCTCTACTATTATTTGGTAATTTTGTTCTATTTCTGAGACATTTGCTACTAGCCCAAACTTAGCTAAGATTAATACTAATTTTTCAGCGATCGCCTGACTATTACTCTTAAATTCAATCTTTGAATTTAGTTGATTTTCTACTACATTATCTTTTTTTTGCGGGTTTAATACCCCACCGTCTACACGGTGTTCAAAATTGTTTGGGGAAGCAATCCATAAGCAATTTTCCCTCCTGACTCCTGACTCCTGACTCCTGACTCCTTCTTCAATTCCTTCACTTAATCCCTGTAAAAAACTAATTAATTGTTTTTGAGGAAGTTGTAAAACCCAATTAGGAATCTCTTTTTCTGTCTTGCCAAAATTCAATCCCTCTGCAATTAGATCGACCAGAATTTTTGACTTAACACTTATAGATCCTTCTATCTTTATTTCACATTGACAGTCAAATATTCTTTCTACTACTTCTATTAATTTTGCTAATTTCTCAGCTTCTCCTTTAAACAACAATTCATTGTCTATCAAACTTCCTTGAGCGACATAAAACCCTAATAACCATAAAAATTCTTCTATATTCCCTATCCAATTTTTAATTGCTTTTGAAGATAAATAGCAAATTTTCTCTTTTTTAGATAGAGGAAGTTCTAAATATTCCCATAGATGCAAAGGAATTTGATTTTTTGCCTCGTAACTTTTCAGTATTAAATAAAGTTCTTCGGGATTAACACCTTTTGTCAATAAATATTCACGAATTTTATCTCCATATTTTTCTATATAAGAGATAGTCTCTTCACTTTCTACAGATATTTCTTCTTGAATAGAAATTTTATCTGTAATGTAGAATTGCTGTAAAGGTTGCTCCAAAAAACTAATATAACTAGGAACTCCTATTTCATCTCCCACCTTCAATTCATTTCCAAAAACTGCTCGAGGTTGATCGTTATTATCCCTAGTAAATAAACTATGGTCTTCTGTAATTTTTATCTGCTTACCCCAAACAGTTTTGATTTGATAACCTTTCTTCTTCACATGATGTTTCCAAATTGCAGAAATTGGTTTAATTACTGTCTTAGAATTTTCATCAAAACAAGGCACCGATACATTAGAAATATCTCCATTAATCCTGTCATAACATTCAGCAAAAGTTTCATAATAGAGTTCTTCAGCAATGTAATAAAGTACCTTTTGATCTCCAGTCAAACTATTAAAAATTCTGACTACTCGAATATCAACATTATTTTGACGGTGGTAATCAAACGCCAAAGTTTCTGCTACTCGCTTGCCTTCGTCGTAACATTGACCACACCAAGCAGCACGCCCATTTCTCCTAACAAAAACCACATGGTTTGTGACATTAACACAATAAACTTTTCCTACATAATGGAACCGCTCTGGTTCAACTAAATTAGCATCCTTAGCAGGTCGAATATTTACCCGATAAAGACCGCGTCCCACTGCATGAGAAACTACCGAAGCGGCATAACCACAACGAAGTGCTAATTCTTGTACATCATCTGCTAATTGTTTAGATTTACTATAGTAAACGTAGCAATCTTCCCCTTCCGAACCATCACCCATTATTAAAGCTTTAAATAGGATTAATAACTGTCGTTTTGATAGCCCGAAAAACTCCCGAGGAATGTATTTTTCACCAGACTTACCTAAAGGTAATAAAATCTCAGCTAACTGTTTACTACAAATCCTAAATTGAGCGTCATCCGAATCAGATAAAGTTTCAGTAAAATCAAACCCTAAACGACTTAAACAATTAGCAATTTTCAAACCTCCTTCAGAATTTTCTCTAGCAATTAACACATTATAATCTGCTACATCATAATCATTTCCCCCTACCACTCGCGACATTTTTCTCACATCAACGCAACCTTCAGAAATGTAATAACCAAAAAATTCTAGCCAGTCATCCATGAAGATTTTTTCTACTTTTACCTTGGCATTTCTAGGAGGATATCCTAACTCAAACCACTCTACTTCTTCCCCTCCAAAATCTCCTCCAGTTAATGCCCGCAAACTTTGCCAAGACTTATCTTCATCTGCCCTGATAAACTGTAATTTCTCAGTTTCACTACGCACATACATCCAATGGTTAGGAGTCACACAAAAATCAAAATTACCATTAGCAAAACGGTACATTTCCCCAATATATGACTGTACGATATATTCATCAGGAATATGATATTCAACTTTACCTTCTGGATTTAAAGTTGCTACTTTTAATTCTGGTTGTAACTCTGGAAAAGCCACCCAACCTGCTTCAGTTAAAATTTCAGTTTTAGGGTCAAAACACGAGCGAATCCCAATACAATTAACATTACCTCTATACTCTTCCGTTTGAGGATGTACATCTGGGTCTCCATATACCTCAGATGTGGAAGCCAAAAAGAACCTTGCATTTACCCTTTTAGCTAACCCCAACATATTCAATGTCCCCATCACATTTGTTTTAATTGTCTTGACAGGGTTGTATTGATAGTGAATTGGACTAGCAGGACAAGCCAGATGATAAATTTGATCCGCTTCCAATCTAATAGGTTCAGTAATATCGTGGCGAATTAACTCAAAATAAGGATGATTCAACCACTTTAAAATATTGCGCTTAGTTCCTGTGTAAAAATTATCAAGACAGATGACTTCATGGCCTTGTTCCATTAATCTATCGATGAGATGAGAACCAAGAAAACCCGCGCCACCTGTTACTAATATTCTCATTACTTCTACTTCCGAGCAATTTAATTTGTTGCGATTTTCAACAGAAAATTGAATAACCACATCAAGCTCCATCATACACTAACAAAGTATGGGTCTGAAAGATATTAGTACCGCTCAACTAAAATTACTCAAACTTACTCAAAAATCTGAAAGCTTAGTTGCTCGTAGTGGATCGAGCACTACAGGGTTAAACGGCAAACCCTTTATTCCTTGGTCAAAGACATCAGGAATTACTTTTTTTATTATATTCAATGACCCATTTACATCTGCATTTAATAATTTATTTTCCCTGGTTTTATACAACCCTCTTGTTACTCTTTTTCCACTAAATTTCGTTTTTTTATCTCCATATTTTGGTAAATCATCCCCGTCTAAACAGCTTGATTGAGATGTATAAGATTCTTCTGTTATTATTACTTTTATTCCTCTTAATTCGGCTTTATATCTTAACATCTCTATTAATCTATAATGAGGGATATTCACAAATTGTTGATTGTTCTTTTTCCCTAATTTTATTTCTTGTTTCCAAGTCTGATTATGTCCAATGATTAACATTCCTATTTCATGGTTTTCACACCAATCTATTACTCTTTTACTTGCTGTATGGAGATAGTTTTCTACTCGACAATTTCGCTTGTGAGTTAATTTTTTTAACCGATGAGAATGACTTTTATTCTGGTTGGTTTTTAATTGAGATTGTAAAATAGAGCGTTGTTTATTATAAAAGGTGTTAATCGCTTTTAATGGTCTGCCTTTAATCAAAAGAGGTGATATTCCTGTTTGATTTGTAGTTACAGCCATTAAATTATTTACTCCTAAATCTACTCCTGCTATTTGTTGATTATTTGTTATTCCCTCCTGTTTTTCATAGACTATTTCTATTATATAACAGCTACTTTTAGGGATAATCCTTACCTCTATTATTTCTGTCTGTGAAGTGGGGATTTTTATTTCACTCATGGATAAGTGACAAATCCCCTTTTTCAAGGCTTTTTTGTAAATTGATTCATCTGGATAGGGCAGAATATTTCGACCTTTTGTTTTATGTTTATATTTGGGAATTTTTGGTTTACCTAAAAATTTATTTGGCTGTTTTTGCCATGTTTTTAAAGCGGCAAAATAACTACTCCAAGCTGAGTCTAATCTTCTGATTATTTGCTTGCTAACTTTAGTTGGTAAAGCTTGATAATCATCCGTCTTAGATACTAGATGATACAGTTGATTAAAGCTGAGTTTCTTTTTGTTTTCAAAGAAGTATTGACGATAATAATAGTTAGCTAAATTGAACAGATTTTTTGACAAAAAAGCCTTGTGGTCACAAGCTGACCACAAATAATGGGATTTGGTAATAACATGACGTTCAACTAGCTTCATACCTTGATTGTAGCTGATAACGACTCAATGGATAAACAACTGAGAAAACTTATCCATTTTAGTTTTATAGCTATAGTTATGAGTAAGTTTGAGGAGTTTTAGAGAAGTTTTCGCTTTCTGTCTTTACCCCTTTTACTTTTCTCAAAGCATTAGTATTAATTCGGTTTTATAGGAGTAATATATCAAAAATTACATATAGTTTATATTATTTAATCTCTTAGCATAGCTTGCACAGAATCAAAGTTTCCGTCGTTAGGAGCGGGTTTTAAGTTCAAAACTTTGGCCATCAGATTGTATACTTCTATATTCTGAAAAGATTCTACTGCTAAACCTTCTTTAAAAGATGGACCACTGGCAATGAAAATTCCATGCATTGAGGGAAGTTGATAATCATAGCCATGAGTTCCTCTGACAAACTGAAATTTTAAACTATTAACTAAGCCATGACTAGAGATTGACCATCCTTCTTCAGCAATGCCGATAATTGGGGTAATGCGGTGATGATTACGAAAATGGAAACGCTCGGGAATGTCTTCTTTATAGTACACCTTGAAATGTGGATTGGCATTTACTAAAGCATTGTAAATCTCTTCTTTCTTACCATTCTTAGGACGTAAAGCAAGAACGGGAGACCAGTCAATAACATCTACATTTTCTAAATCAATATAGTCATCGAGATAAATAATTCTATCTTTGCTAATAGAAGTCATTCCATGATCTGAAGTCACAATAATGTTAATTTTATTGAGAACTTTTTCCTGTTTTAAAGCTTCTAAAAGTAAACCAACTGTACTATCTACTTCACGAATAGTATTTTCTACTTCTTTTGAATCAGGACCGTATTGATGACCCTTACTATCTGGTTCATTAAAATACAGAGCTATAAATGTAGGACGTTTTTCTACAGGAAGTCTTAGCCAATTTAAAGCTTGTTGTATTCGTTTACTGTTAACAGTAATGGTGATGTAATTTTTGTTCACGGTCTGATGGGTCATCGGATTAAAACATGGCATCCAAATGAAGAAGAAAATGAGAAATGTTGGCCTTATTGGCTAGCAAAAGAGTCTCTATGCCAAAATATTGGTATTTGGTCTTTTGGTTATGAAGCAGAGGCTTCTGCATGGTTAGGTAATTCTCAGACTCTGTTCGATCAAGGAAAAAATTTACTGGATGATTTAGAAAATGAAGAACTTGGTCAACGACCTCTAATTTTTATTACTCATAGTTTGGGTGGTCTTGTTGTTAAAGAGATGCTTCGTTCTGGGTCTGATTATCCAAAAGATCCTAGCAAAAAAGCAATTATCCAAAATACTAAAGGTATTGTTTTTCTAGCAACTCCTCATACTGGTTCAGATTTAACCAAACATCCTTTAGTCGAAATCATGAGGTTTTTGGGAAGGGAAAATATTACGGTAAAAGAGCTAGAATCTCATTCTAGTCAACTACGTTCTCTTGATAAATGGTATCGACAACATGTTAACTCTCTAGGAATATCTACAAGAGCTTACTATGAAGGCAAAAATACTCAAAGTAAAGGTATTTCTGTAGGAAAAGTTGTAGATCCTGACAGTGCCGATCCAAAAATACCAGATGTGCAAGCCATTCCTGCCGTAGATGCAGACCATATCACTATTGCAAAACCAACTGATATAGAAGATAAAGTATATAAAGGTGTAAAGGTATTTATTAAAAAATGTTTACCATTATCAGATACTATTATCAAACAATTACCTTATTCGCCTGTAACTGTTTTTCAGCCACTGCAAGAACGAAAAGGAGAAACGACTGAAAACCCTACTTCAGCCCTTCCGAATAATTCTCCCAATTCAGAAGGGCTTAATAAAATTTGGGAGTCAATGGTAAGAATTATTGATTCTAATGGCAATACTGTAGGTTCTGGTTTCATGATTCATCGTGATGGTTATTTTGTTACTTGTCATCACATTATTTATTCTCTGAACTGGCTAAAAGTTCAGTATCAAGATAAAGATTATCAGGCTCAATGGTGCAAGAAATTTTCAAATCCAGAAGTTGATATTGCTATTCTCAAAATAAATGTAAAAAATGCTAAATATATTCCAACTACGATTCCTAAAGACCAAGTAGTTTCAACTTTGGTTTGCGGTTTTTCACATAATCAATTTCCTAGATTTTCAAAAAGTTTTGATGTCTATGGTACCTTGAGAGAAAGCGTAGAAGTTAATACAATTTCTGTTTACCATCAAGAAAAAGATGTAAACTTCAGAAATTTATGGAATAAAAAACCACAAGATGAATCTACTTTTTCAGCTTACACAATAAAACAGGATGAAAACGAAAAAATAGATGGAGGTGTTTTTGGTGGATTAGTATTAGATAACAATTCAGGCTGTGCTATTGGAGTTATTCAGTCATCTGATAATAAAGAAAGTTATGTGATTAGCTGGGAAAATATTATTTACCGTCTAAAGCTGCTAGAAATATATCCTAGACGGCAAGAAGCATTTTCTACGGTAACAATAAGAAATTTATCACCTTCTAAAACTCAATCTTCATCTGATATTTATATTCCCAATCCAGGCTATCGAAAACTTCTAGGTAGAGAACCTGAAATTGAAAGGATTAAAGAAGTTTTGAATGACACTCTGGGAAGAAAAATTGTTGGAGTACATGGTATGGGTGGAATTGGCAAAACAGCCCTAGTAAGAGAAATTATTAAATCCTATTTAGATGTTGGTTTTTCCAAAGTTTTATGGCAAACAGCATCAACTACAGATAATTCTCAGCAGATGACTTTTGAAACAGTACTTAATGGAATTATACAGCAACTAAATAGACCTGAGTTGTTTAAAATTAAAGAAGAAGAAAGAGAAATTAAAGTCAGAGAATTGCTTCAGGAGAGACCTGTATTAATAGTTTTAGATAATATGGAAACTTCGGCAGAACCACAAGATAAGATTATCCAAAAACTTTTATCTATTCTTGGTTCTAGCAAAGCACTTTTAACTAGCAGACATAGGTTTACTGAAACTTTTGAAGATAATGTTTTTCCTTTAAATTTGCGTGGATTGAATAAATATTCAGCTATAGATTTAATCCAAGATACTGCTACTCAAAAAAATATGCTTGAGTATTTTGATGCTGTAAAAGATAATAAGTTGGAAGAAATGATTGAAGCCATAGGAGATGAATCTTTTGGTTATATACCCATGGCTTTGAAATTTGTATTGGGGCAACTTCAGAAGTTCGATCCAGAAGTTATTATCGATGGATTAAAAGGTGTGCGCTTAACAGATAAAGATAGCGAAATAAGTGATAGAGATGAATTTAGACAATTCTGGAAATATATATTTTTAACTTCTTTGAAATTGCTTTCTAATCTTGATAAAAAATTTATGAGTGGAATGGCTCTTTTTGAGCCAAATATAGGTAGTAAATATAATCAAATTATGTCTACTATCAGTTTAAGTAATGAAGAGTTTAGACAGGTGGTAAATGCAACTTGGAAAGTTTCTTTTTTAGAAATAGCTCAGAGAGACTCTGACAAGACGTACTATCTACATAGACTAAGTTATATCTTTTTCTATGCAATTATTTCACAATTATCGGTAGTGGTAAACAAGTAATAATTTTTGTAGTTTATCTCCTGATAATTCAAGGAAAGTAGTAAACTGTTGTGCATTTAAACCGCATATTTGTTATGTGCCTAGTTAAGAATATAACCCTTACTACTTCTGTAGGAGTGATTCACGAACCAACCCTATTAAATTCTATAGTCATTTCAGTTTAGATTAAGACGAAAGTTTCTTACGGTGAAAAGAGTTCAGCTCAAAAAAATGTTTCATTCTTAATTGGAAATGACTATAACTTCTGACTTGCTAATAGGGATTTAAAATGCTTATTAGCTTAACTAATATTTTTAAGACTACCCAATTATCAAATTACATAAAATATTAACGTAAAATGGAAACAGTTTATAGTGATTATCTTCTTATAGAAGAAGTAGGAAATATTTCAGGTCTTTTTACCCCAGAAGAACTAAGAGAGCTGAGAGAAGATTTCGAGGAAATTAGTTCTATTTATGAAAGATTAATTCCTAGTTTTATTAAGACGTACTTGGATGAAACTAACATCAAAGATGACTATCTTAATCCCAAACTAAGAAGCAAACTTGCTAATGAATTTAATAGATCAGAAGAGGAGCTAGAAAGAGAAGGTTTAGATTTTTTTCAAGCAGAGCTTCCTAATATTAAAAGAGCAATAAAAAAAGCAGACTCAAAAAAACAGTGGTCATCAATTATTGATATATGTGATAGTCTGATTACCTTTTACAATGTTCGTACCTACTGGGAAGATTTAGAAGAAACTCTACAAACAGCATTAACTGCTGCTAAAAAGGATAAAAACAAAGTTGCTGAAGCTCGCATATATAACAATATTGCTCATACTTCTCGACTACTAGGTCGCGCAAAAGAGGGAATAGATTATGGCTTAAATAGTTATGATATTTTTTGCTCTCTAAAAAATACAGAGGGAAAAGCTGAATCTTCTTATACTCTCGGATATCTTTATCGTTCACTTGGTGAGTGGGAAGACTCCATCAAATATTTTGAAAACTGTTTATCTCTTTTTAAACAGCTTGAAGATTTTGTAGGTGAAGCTGGAGCATTAGATGGTTTAGGTCAAGTTTATACAAAACAAGAAAACCTAGATGAAGCTGAAAAAGTTCTGGAAGAGAGCCTCAGAATTAAAGAAGAAAAAGTAGGCGATCGCTTTCAAATTAGCATTACTTTAAATAACCTGGGTAAAGTTTATAAAATTAAAGGTAATTTAGAGAAAGCCAAAAATCTATTTGAGAGAAGTTTGAAAATTAAACAACAAATTGAAGACCGCCAAGGTCAAGGAGTTTCTTACAATGAATTAGGCGTGATTTATCGTTTAATGAAAGACTATAAACAAGCTCTAGAATATTTTGAAAAAAGTTTAGATATCAAAAAAGAAGTTTCTTCATCTGGTACTGGAAAAGCTACTGACAATCATGGTGAAGGGCTAACTTTTATGGAAATAGGTACTTTATATGAAGAGACAGATAAACATGAAAAAGCATTGATTAACTGGAAAAATGCTTTAGAAAAGTTAAATAACTACTCACCAGAATTTACACGAGTAACTAATTATATAAAATCTTTAGAAGCTCAAATGCAGCAAAAAGCTACTAGAAAAAGTTATAACTAATGTTGATTAAAAAAGTCTCTCAAAAATAACCTTCGGTGCTTCTTCTGCAATTTGCTCTGCTACTAACTTATAGTTATGAGAGTTTGCTATTGGAGGTTGGATAGCTCTCAACCAACCTCCGCTTTTTTCTGCAATAGCTGAGTGATAAACTCTTCCATCATCTTCTAATTTAAGTGTTTCTGTATGAGTTCCATAAAAAGCTATAATTCTTGATGGAATTGAACATTCTTCTACTAAATGAAGACAACTACTACCATGCACAATTCCTATATTCGGCAAACCAGTTTCTTCAGACCATTGGTTTAGTGCATGAAAAAAGCCAACTTGTTTAGCAAAATCTCTGTTCCAATCTATATCTAATGAAGTAGGAATAGGGCTTAAGTTATGTTGTTTACTCAGTTGAAAAATATCGCGATGAATCTCTTCGAGTGAACCGTATTGAATAGCAACTGGAATGACTATAATATTGTGTTTTTTTAATTCTTTTTGAATCTTACCAATAGCAGGAATACTATCTTCGAAAGGAAAAGACATAAATGTGGCAATCTGTTCTTTTTCGCTCGGATTTTTTCCATAATCTGTCCCCAAAGATTTTAATCCGGAGAAAGGGAGAAAAATGACTTTAGCATCTCGAACATCAGTATTATTTTTTGCAGATTCAGCAACAGCTCTAAGTCTATCTATCACCTGTTCAACAGTTTTTTTTGAAGCAAAAAGACTAGGTTTGTTTGGCATCGGATGAGCTACGCCATAATTATCAAAAATAATTGGGTAATTCTCTTTTAAATTCTGACGTAAAAAATCCATAGCGCGAGAATCTGTAACAATATTATACTCAGAAGTATAGTATTTTTTTGCAATACTATTTATCTTCTCTTTATCTAAAACTTTCTCCTCATAAGCTTCAAAATAAACCTTAGCACCTGTTTGTGAAAAAGTTTCTTCTAAGATTTCCTGAAAAACCAGAGGTGCCAAAACAATAACCGATATATTTTGTTGTTTTTGTTGAGTAAGATAATCGAGATAATCCTTTTGTGTACGCACCCCGCGTATTGCAAAACCAACAGAATTTATGATAGGAATTATTTGATATTCTTTCATTTGATTTTTATTAGTAATTTTAGTTTCCTTTCCCAATCTTCTAATTTAACTATCTAGCATTTAATCAGGTTACGAATTATTTTCTTTTCTATTACTTCTTGTGGCGGGGTCACAATTGACTAATTAGGGCTTACTGAAAAAGTCTTTTAGTGGGGGGAGGAGACAGGAGACAACCCACCCCTAACCCCTCCCAGGAGGGGGAGACAGGAGGAATGGGGAATGAGCGAGGAGGCAGGAGTAAGAATTATCCCTTAATTTTTCTGCCCAACTGTATCCACAAATACTAACTTTTTGAGCCTTATTAGCCGAAAATATGGTACTTTTTTTAACTTAATAAGGCTGAAACTTTATTTAGTAAATACTTTTAGATTTAATCAGCAAACCCTAATTAAATAAATATATTGACGATCAAACGAAACCATATAAAGATTTAAACAGCCTGTTACTAATATTCTCATTGGTTCGACTACTGAGTATTTTTATTTGTTGTGGTTTTCAAAGGATAACTGAAAAACCACATCAAATACTATCGTACACTAAGAAATTATGCACACAAAATAATTAGTTTGAATCTTTAAAAACAGTTGAATTAGAGTTAATATTCTAATCTAATCGCAAAACTGCCATAAAAGCCTCTTGTGGCACATCAACTGTACCTAAAGACTTCATTCGTTTTTTACCTTTTGCCTGTTTTTGCAGTAATTTTTTCTTACGACTAATATCCCCACCATAACACTTAGCCAAAACATCCTTCCGTAAAGCAGGAATATGTTCACTAGCAATAACTTTAGAACCAATAGATGCTTGAATTGGTACCTTAAATTGATGGCGAGGAATCAATTCTTTCAACTTTTCTGCCAAAGCACGACCTACCCCATAAGCTTTATCCTTATGTACAATTACAGCCAAAGCATCCACTGGTTCAGCATTAATCATAATATCCAACTTAACCAAAGGATTTTCACGATACCCTATAAGTTGATATTCCATACTCGCATAACCACGAGAACGAGATTTCATTTGGTCGAAAAAATCCGTGACTACCTCTGCCAAGGGTATTTCGTATATTAAAGTAGTTCTACCCCTAGCCAAATACTTCATATCCTTAAATATCCCACGTCGTGATTGACCCAACTCCATTAATGTCCCTACATATTCTTCTGGAGTAATCATTTCTACTTGGACATAAGGTTCTTCAATTTTTTCTCGGTGATTAGGTTCTGGTAATAAATTTGGATTATCAATCAGAATAACTTCTTCTTTGCTAGTAGTTACTTGATAAACTACCGATGGAGAAGTAACAATTAAATCTAAATTATATTCTCGCTCCAACCTTTCCTGGACAATTTCCATGTGTAGCAACCCTAAAAAACCACACCGAAACCCAAAACCCATTGCACTTGATGTTTCTGCTTCATAAGATAAAGCTGCATCATTAAGTTTGAGTCGGTCTAGAGCTTCTCGTAAATCAGGAAACTGGTCAGCATCGGTGGGAAATAAACCACAAAATACCATAGGTTTAGCTTCTGTATAACCAGGTAAAGGAGCCTCTGCTTTTTTCTTGGCTAGAGTAATTGTATCTCCCACCCTGGCATCTTCCACAGCTTTGATAGCTGCTCCCAAATAACCTACCTCTCCTGCATGAAGCTCTTGTACTGGTTTTTGGGTGGGGGAGAGAACTCCCAATTCATCTATTTCATATTCTTTTCCTGATGCCATTAGTCGGATACGATCGCCCTTAGCAATAGTCCCATCCATCACCCGGAAATATACAATTACCCCTCGATATGGGTCATAGTAACTATCAAATATCAGAGCGCGTAATTTTTCATCAATAGTATCTTGTGGTGGTGGTACTAATTTAACAATTGATTCGAGAATTTCTGGAATCCCAATTCCTTCTTTAGCAGATGCTAAAATTGCACCGGAACAGTTTAGACCAATTATTTCTTCTATCTCTTGTTTGACTCTATCTGGTTCTGCTCCTGGAAGGTCAATTTTATTTAAAACCGGAATAATTTCTAGGTTATGCTCCAAAGCTAAGTAGACATTCGCTAAAGTCTGAGCTTCTACACCTTGGGAAGCATCTACTACTAATAAAGCACCTTCACAAGCGGCCAAAGAGCGGGACACCTCATAAGAAAAGTCCACATGGCCAGGAGTATCTATGAGATTTAATACATATTCTTCTCCATTTTCAGCACGATAATTCATTCGGGCAGCTTGTAGCTTGATTGTAATACCACGCTCCCTTTCTAAGTCCATTGTGTCTAAGAATTGCTCCTTCATCTCACGGTCTTCCACAGTGCCAGTTGCTTGTAAGAGGCGATCGGCTAAAGTTGATTTTCCATGATCTATATGGGCAATAATTGAAAAGTTACGAATGTGTGATACAGGAACTTTTGTCATACTTTTGTTAATAATTTGAAATGTCTAATTTTTTTTATAGTCTTGACACAATACTAATCTATCTATATTTCTTAACATATTTTAATTTTGAAGATTTTTGTAGCTGTGACATACTCCCACACTAAGCTCGCACTATAGTGTGGGCTACGAAACGAGAAGCCCACACTATAGCGTCAGCGAGCGTGTGGGAGATGTCACATTAAAAAAAATAGTAGCGGAGGACATCCCCTAACTAAGCCTAACCACCTGAACTACTGTGGACAGAACCATCTCTGATTAGCTGTTGCAATAGCTAGAGATAGTTACATGGACTGGGTGAAGCAGTAATTTCTATGAGTGAGCTGGAAAAAATTCACTTCAGAGAGTGGATTATGTCAACATGATAATATACAGTAACTTTTCTAGATTTAATTATTGTCTTACTATGAATGAGTCTGAAGTTAATCAGTCGAAATTGCCAGAAAAAGTAGAATTATCTATCAACATAGATTCTAGATTATTAGACCAAGTTCAACATTTGACAAATGACCCTAGTAAGGTCATTGAAAGTGCCCTTCGTCAGTGGTTAAGAGGAGGACTTCCAGAAGATGAATTGGCCCTAACACTTCAAAGAAACCCTCCTATCCCACCAAGAGGGGAATGGAATGATTAAAATACTATCTATCTGAATTGGGATGTAGCTGCTGCAAAAGTGATTAGGAAAAGAGGATTAATAGCCGTGGGGCACACGGTTAAAGAAAAAGCTTGTGGAGATGGTAGTAGCGGGGGTACAACTCAATCTGTTTGATTTGTTATCTAGTTAAGAATCTGTGATACAAGAATCTCCTGTTATAATCTCTGATTTAACGGTGAGAGTGTCAATTACTTCAGATTGCGTGAAAAGCTTATATGAAGTCAATATAGTTATTGACAACAATTAATTGAGTTTGGAAACTACAAACAACAAAAATTAAAGAATGTCAAAATACACTCCTTTTGGCGTGAATTATTACTCTTTACTTGGACTCCATCCCCAAGCATCTAATCAGGAAATTAGAAAGGCATATCGAGAATTAAGTAAGCGCTATCATCCAGATACTACGGAGTTGCCGGAGGCGATCGCTAAGGCAAAATTTCAGCAAATTAATGAAGCTTATGCTACTCTTGTCAACTCAGAAAAAAGATTAGAGTATGACCAAAAAATTAAGCGTTTATATGTAGATGATTTGAGTAAAAGAGTTAATTTTTATAATATAAATTCATCTAGCTACTTAGACCCTCAAGACAGACCCTTATCTGCTGGTGAATTATTTGCTTTATTGATTATTGGTGTAACTTTAATTTGTTGTTTGTTGATAGCTATTACTATTGGCCTCATACGTCCAGAGCTAACTATCCAACCTATTCAACCACCAGGAAATCAATTTATAGAAATTAAATATTTGCTATAGCTTTATCAGTTCGAGCGACATAGCTATCAATAAATATTTAAGATTTAATTAATTTCCATGATATTATTTAAATAATAACTGGAAAAATTCAATATACAGCGGTTTCCGTTGTTATGAGGTATACCTGTAGCGGGCAAGATGCCCGCACTACAATTATCTTACCATTTAAGCTTATGCCTCATTTGCCCAAAATATGCTGTATATAGGGTTTGCTGATTAAATCTAAAAGCATTGACATATAAAGACTTTAGCCTTTTTAGGCACAAAAAAAGTGCGCCTGTTTCAGTCTAAAACACTCAAAAAGTTAGTATTTTAGGCGTATAGTTGGCCATAAAAATCTTGGGACAATTCTTACTTCTACCTTCTCGCTCATTCACATTTCTCCTGTCTCCTGTCTCCTGTCTCCTGTCTCCTGTCTCCTATCCCTACTAAAAGATTTTTTCCAAAGGTATTTAACCGCTCTAAAAACCTAGCTACTAATCGTAGCAAACTAGCACCTTGAAAACTAAAGTTAGGGGGCGCATGCACAGGAATGCTTGTGTATGGAAAAGCTTTAAGCAACAAGTACCATAGAACCAAAGTTTTTTTTAAGGTTTAAACTGTACCGTAGGGCATACGGGAACAGGCTTTTGATAGCGCAGCTCCTCTGAAAGAGGCAATAGAGCGAACGCGCAGGCGTGAGAACCATCTCTGGACTAGATGCCGTAAGGTGTTTAGTTTAATTGGACTCATTGAACCAAGAATCCTGGTTTCAGGAGAATCCCCGTGCGTTTACGCCGGGGAGTATGTCAAAATATCAACTCTTGTTCCTTCAAAGTTTAATATTTTGAGTGTTTCTCAAATTAGTGATATGCAGTTGTTTTCCTTCTTTTCTATCCTCTGTTTCCCAAATTACCCAATAATTAAGGTTTAAAGTCTCTCCTTTAAAGGAGAAAAAATAAAAAATTTTCCCTACTGCGTCAATCCTCTCCTTAAAAAGAAGAGGTAATTGTTAATTATTAATTTTTGAATACTCTCTATTTCCTAAAATAAAGGAATTTTTTACCTCAAAACATAGGAATTGCTATAATACTGATACTACCAGATTTAATATTACTCAATCAACAGATTAACCAACAGAAAATTCTGCATCTTCTAGCTTCCCTATTGCAGGAGCTACTGTTAACTGAATTGACTCCTAGTTTATTAAAATTAAAACCAGACTCTTGAAAATTCAAGAACCTGGTTGAGTCTTTAAATAATTTTCACTTTAAAGTTTAAGCAGAAACAGAAAAAGCAACAAATACTAAACTACCTACTAATACAGCTCCTAGAGTTCCTAAAACTAAATAGTTAACTTGTTCTTTTTGATCTGGAGCGTCCGCTTGATACATTTTTGGCTCTGCAGCAAAATTATTTAGACGTCCACCTTCTTCTGTTGTATATGGCATGATTAAAAGTCCTTTATCTTTTTTTTATCTTTACCTATCTTAACATAAATTTGGTGAATATAGGAAATTATTACTAGCTTTGCTCTGAATTAATCCTTCCAGTCAATGGTGAAGAGGCGATCGCATAATCTTTTTTGGGTATCCTTCCTGCTAAATAAGCCAAATGTCCTGCTTCTGTCGCCATCCCCATTGCTTTGGCCATTACTGATGGATTTTTAGCTAGAGCGATCGCTGAATTAATTAGTAAGGCATCTGCTCCCATTTCCATTGCTTGAGTTGCTTCACTGGGAGTACCAATTCCTGCATCAACTACCACGGGAACCTTAATATTGTCAATAATTATTGAAATATTAGCTGCATTTTGGATTCCCTGGCCAGAACCTATAGGGGAACCCAGGGGCATAACTGTGACACAACCAACTTCTTCAAGTCTTTTGGCTAATAGTGGGTCAGCATTAATGTAGGGTAAAACGGCAAAACCCTCTTTTATTAATTGTTCTGCTGCTTGTAATGTACCGATAGGGTCTGGGAGTAAATATTTAGGATCGGGAATAACTTCGAGCTTGACAAAATTATTATCTTCTTGACCCAATAATTTAGCCATTTCTCGTCCGAGTCTGGCAACTCTCACAGCATCTTCAGCAGTTTGACAACCTGCAGTATTTGGCAACATCCAGATTTTTGTCCAGTCTATAGCTTCTGCCAAACCTTCATGGCCAGGAGCTTTAGTTTGTACCCGTCGTACTGCCACAGTTACTATTTCACATCCACTAGCTTCTATACTTTGCTGCATTTTTTCTATGCTGGGATACTTACCTGTACCTGTCATTAGACGGGAGCTAAATTTTTTACCTGCGATAATTAGGGGTTGTTCTGGAGTTTGTGTAGTTAGTTTTTCTACTGTCTGCATTGTTTAATTTTGATGTTTACAGATATTTTAAATTTTTTATTTAAATCCTAGTTTTTATGTTTATCGGAAGCTACAGAAGATGAAGATATTTTTGGTATTGCTTCTGGGGAAAATTCCTGAATACTCGGTCGCGCAGCGGAACGGATGTTCTATCATTTCTGAGCAAGGAATTTTAGTTGAATAAAAAGTCATGCGTAGGGGCGAACGACCCCTTATAATACTTATGATATCACAAAAATTGTGAGAATGCTGCCAAAAATCATTTGACGCGCTGATTTTTTCTGGTGCTTCACAGAATGAAAAATTTAGTGGTTTTTCACTGAGGAGGTTTATAGATGGAAAAATTTAGATGATAGGAAAAGCCAACGGATGTTCTATCATTTCTGAGCAAGGAATTTTAGTTGAATAAAAAGTCATGCGTAGGGGCGAACGACCCCTTATAATACTTATGATATCACAAAAATTGCGAGAATGCTGCCAAAAATCATTTGACACGCTGATTTTTCTGGAGCTTCACAGAATGAAAAATTTAGTGGTTTTCCACTGAGGAGATATAGATGGAAGAATTAGATGATAGGAAAAGCCAACGGATGTTCTATGGTCTCTGGGCAAGGAAATTTAGTTGAATAAAAAGTCATGCGTAGGGGCGAACGAGACCTTATAGTCTTTATGATATCACAAAAATTGCGAGAATGCAGCCAAAAATCATTTGACACGCTGATTTTTTGGAGCTTCAGAGAATGAAAAAATTAGTGGTTTTTCACTGAGGAGGTTTATAGATGGAAAAATTTCGATGATAGGAAAAGCCAACGGATGTTCTATCATTTCTGAGCAAGGAAATTTAGTTGAATAAAAAGTCATGCGTAGGGGCGAACGAGCCCTTATAGTCTTTATGATATCACAAAAATTGCGAGAATGCAGCCAAAAATCATTTGACACGCTGATTTTTTGGAGCTTCAGAGAATGAAAAAATTAGTGGTTTTCCACTGAGGAGATATAGATGGAAGAATTAGATGATAGGAAAAACCAGTATATTGAAGCTTCACAGAATGCAAAAGTTAGTACTAGCTGACATAGCAGTCTAAGGGAATAAATTTTCTGATTCTAATCTTAAAAAGAGGGGAGTATTTTTCAATCTTTTTCCTGTATTGCCCCTATTCAACATTACTAAACCGACATATTAAGGTAATCATTATTTCTCAAGTCTAAAAACTTAATACTAAGTAAATTCTATAATTAATTAGGGCTTCCTGATTAAATCTAAAAGCATTGACATATAAATACTTTAGCTTTTTTAGGGCTATTAAAAAGTGCACCTGTTTCAGTCTAAAACACTCAAAAAGTTAGTATTTTAGGCGCATAGTTAGGCAGAAAAACAAGGTACAATTCTTACTTCTACCTTCTCTAAATTCCCATTTCTATTGTCTCCTGTATCCTGTCTCCTACCCCTACTAAAAGACTTTTCAGAAACCCTAATTAACCATAAGCACCATGAGGTAGAAATCCCAAAATTCGCTTCAATCTTTCATCTGCTTCTTCATAACAATGACTAGGCATCTGATAATTCATAAATGGTGCATATTTATGTCCAACTAATCTTTTAGCATAAGTAATTTGTGTAATGTAGCGGGTGACAGAAGATGAATTTCTAGAACCTCTATGCCAAACTTGATTGTTAAAACAAACTGCAGTACCCATTCCTCCCAGACAATTATGAATTCTATCTTCATATCCTAAAATATTGCCATCACAAAACTTACCAAACAGATGTGAACCTGGAATAACTTGGGTTGGTCCGTTGTCTGGATAAAATACATCAGTTAAGTAATAATTAACTGAAAATGCTAGAACGTTCAAGCGAATATTGTTTAGGGGTTTACCATCAAGAGAAAGAACGTGTGGTGTATCATCTTGATGCCAGGCATTTTTTGCTAATCCATCAGTTTGAGGAGGAACTTTAAAAGAATTATTGTGGATAACATGAACAACATTAGCATTAGGAATTCCATCATTTATTGAGTAACCTGTTCCATTTGCTCCACCGATTAAATGTTCTGCAAATGTAACAATTGGTTCCATGGCAAACAAGTCTAGATTATCTTGGGAATGCTCAAACATTCGCTCCATTATTTTGATTGATGTGTAAGCTTTCGCTACTGGATTAGACCTGTCAATTTTTTCTTCTTCAGTTTTCTTTAAAATTTTATCTAAGTCATTTCTAAGAAGTTCACATTTTTTAGGTGTTAATACATTAGGAATTACTAAAAAACCATTAGTATGAAAATCTTCAATCCATGAATTTAATTGTTCTATTGATGGAGATTTATCCGCTAAATATTCAGGCATTTTTTCTGATTATTTTTTATAAGTGTTAATGGCTTTGTTGCACGAAAGTATATAGCTGCCGCACTTGCTCCGCATATGTACTTCATCACGCGCGGAAACTGCTGTAACTATTGGACAATAGATGAATAGAACATTAATGTTTGACAGAAAAAGGCTGAAACTTTTACAGGTAAAAGCTTTGAGGTTTAATCAGCAGAGCGATAACTATTGGACAATAGATGAATAGAACATTAATGTTTGACAGAAAAAGGCTGAAACTTTTACAGGTAAAAGCTTTGAGGTTTAATCAGCAGAGCAATAACTATTGGACAATAAATGAATAGAACATTAATAATCGCGAAAGATAGCGATATAGCTGCGGAATGGATGTTAAGAACGCTACTTTCATGCAACAAAGCCAGTGTTAATTGTTAATTGCTTTGGGATAAAAAATAAGGAAAAAGTAGGGAGTAAGCCGGGTTCTGTTCCCTTAACTGAAACCAGCTAAGAGGGCAGTTATCTATCTGGGACGCCTGTTACCAGACACCTCTAGCGGTACACTTAAAAACGGAGCTGGAAAAAGACCAACCATTGCCCCTCCGACCTTGCTCCCCGCCGGGGTTTACCTAGCCAGTACCTCACGATACTGCTGGTGCGCTCTTACCGCACCTTTGCACCCTTACCTCAGAGACTTGAATAATATCTCATCTCCAGGGCGGTATTTTTCTGTGGCACTATCCTCACGATCGCTCGCACTGGGCGTTATCCAGCAAGCTTGGTCTTTTGGGAGCCCGGACTTTCCTCAGACCCAAGATATTGAGTCCGCAACTGCCTCACCTACTTTATCCCTATATTTACAATATATTAGCAAATAGTACCAATTTTATGTGAGGCTACATAGAAGTGTTAGGTGATAGGTGGTAGGTGTTAGGTCTTAGGTCTTAGGTCTTAGGTGTCATACCAATTTTATCTGAGGTTGCACAGAATTATGAAATTTACAAGACTTACGCAGAGAATCTACATATAGCGAGAAAGAATACTATTTACCCCTACAGATGGTGGTTTAAAAGTCAATTTGCGTAAGTCCTGATGTATGAACTTGTCTATCTCGAGCTACAATCAACTCTGATTAAGACCGGGATTTACGCAAAGGCAGTACATATAGTAGATAAAAACTATAGCACTATGGTATATATGGTGTTTTTGTCGGAAAAATGCGTAAGTCCTGAATATATTATTCCATGGAACTTAGAAATGAATTTTGCATAAATTACCTAATTGTTAATTTTTTACACAGAATAATTCTGATGATGAATATAGAAACAATTAATAGGGAGTAGTGAGTAGGGAGTAGGAGGAAATTATTGATGAATAAGAGTGCAATAATTGATTGAATTTTTTATTATTGGAGATGTCTATTAGCCATCTATCTTAAATTCCAAATCACCTAAGATTAACGTAGCAGTGTATTTTTTATTCTAATTTTTCTAATCACTACTATCTTGTGGCTATATTTCAATTTTAAAGCTAACAAACAGTCTATAGCAATTCTATTTCAGTTGCTGGTCATTGCAGTTATCAGTTATCAGTACCTCTGTAATAAGGAGGTTTTAAGTATGGAATCTTCTCTTTTTTTATCCCCTGAAAAGGTGAGGCGCATACCCATAATTTTTCGGTAAAAATATCTGGGAATTTAGGGAACAGAAAATAGAGACTAGGGAATAGAGAATAGGGTTCAATAATGGATAATTGATAATGGATAATTGATAATTACCTCTCCCTAAAAGGAAGAGGATTGAATAAAAGGAGAAAATTTATTTTTTTCTCCTTGAAAGGGGGAGGCTTTAAACCTGAACTATTAAATTATTGAATTATTGAATTATTAATTATTCGGTAAAAGCTTCAGATTTTTTATATATCCCACTCTTTTTTATAAATCATTTGGCATTGGTATATTCTCAAAGATTAATTGCTCAAACAATATGAATAAATTATTGGCTGTGAATATCTCCTAATCTTCTGCTTCAATAGTAGTTGAAAGATTTTTGAACTATTAACTACTATCTATCTTGTGGCTATATTTCAATTTTCAAGCTCACAAAAAGTCTATAGCAATCCTATTTCCGTTGCGAGTAATTTCAGTTATCAGTTATCAGTGTTCAGTACCTCTGTAATAAGGAGGTTTTAAATCTGGAATATTCTGTTTTTTTTATCCCCTGAATCGGTAAAAATATCTGGGAATTTAGGGAACAGAAAATAGGGAAAAGGGAATAGATAATAGGGACAAAAGCTTCAGAGTTTTTATCAAAATAACATGGGTTTAAAACCCCGCATTTTAAGAATATTTTTGGAGAGTTGCTCACGCATCCCCGTTACAAAAATAACTTTTGACTTCTAACTTCTGACTTCGTTAAATATCCCACTCTTTTTTATAAATCATTTGGCATTGGTATATTCTCAAAGATTAATTGCTCAAACAATATGAATAAATTATTGGCTGTGAATATCTCCTAATCTTCTGCTTCAATAGTAGTTGAAAGATTTTTGAACTATTAACTACTATCTATCTTGTGGCTATATTTCAATTTTCAAGCTCACAAAAAGTCTATAGCAATCCTATTTCCGTTGCGAGTAATTTCAGTTATCAGTTATCAGTGTTCAGTACCTCTGTAATAAGGAGGTTTTAAATCTGGAATATTCTGTTTTTTTTATCCCCTGAATCGGTAAAAATATCTGGGAATTTAGGGAACAGAAAATAGGGAAAAGGGAATAGATAATAGGGACAAAAGCTTCAGAGTTTTTATCAAAATAACATGGGTTTAAAACCCCGCATTTTAAGAATATTTTTGGAGAGTTGCTCACGCATCCCCGTTACAAAAATAACTTTTGACTTCTAACTTCTGACTTCGTTAAATATCCCACTCTTTTTTATAAATCATTTGGCATTGGTATATT
>NZ_JAAHHG010000003.1:98289-100478 GCF_010692555.1 Okeania sp. SIO3B5
CGCATTTTAAGAATATTTTTGGAGAGTTGCTCACGCATCCCCGTTACAAAAATAACTTTTGACTTCTAACTTCTGACTTCGTTAAATATCCCACTCTTTTTTATAAATCATTTGGCATTGGTATATTATCAAAGATTAATTGCTCAAACAATATGAATAAATTATTGGCTATGAATATCTCCTAATCTTCTACTCCAATAGTAGTTGAAAGATTTTAAAACTATTAACTACTATCTATCTTGTGGATATATTTCAATTTTCAAGCTCACAAAAAGTCTATAGCAATCCTATTTCCGTTGCGAGTAATTTCAGTTATCAGTTATCAGTTAGCTTCCTATGGTCGGAGCTATGCTAACAGTTATCAGTACATCTGTAATAAGGAGGCTTTAAATATGGAATATTCTCTTTTTTTATCCCCTTAAAAGGTAAGGCGCATACCCAGAATTTTTCGGTAAAAATATCTGGGAATTTAGGGAACAGAAAATAGAGACTAGGGAATAGATAATATGGGTAAAAGCTTCAGATTTTTTATATATCCCACTCTTTTTTACAAATCATTTGGCATTGGTATCTTATCAAAAATTAATTGCCCAAACAATTTTAAGAAATTATTTGCTGTGAATATCTCCTAATCTTCTGCTTCAATAGTAGTTGAAAGATTTTCAAACCATCCTCTTCGCCAAAAGAAGTAAATCAAACTAATAGCAGTAGAAAACATTATGACTAAGCAAAGAGGATAACCATAATACCAGTCTAATTCTGGCATATTCCAAGGAGATTCTCCTGGATCAAAATTCATCCCATAAATTCCGGCGATAAAAGTTAAAGGAATAAAAATTGATGATATAACAGTTAGTAACTTCATTACTTCATTCATTTTATTATTGACAGAGGACAAATAAATATCCATTAAATCAGAAGCTAAATCTCTGTAAGTTTCTACTATATCTCTGAGTTGAATTGTATGTTCATAACAGTCTCTAAAATAAACCAATACATCAGGATTTATTAAATTACTACCATCTCGAATCAGAATATTTATTGCTTCTCTTGATGACCAAATAGCTCGACGTAATGTTAATAATTCTCGCCTCAATTTATAGATTTTTTGCATAGTATGACGGTCTGGTTTAAATACTACTTCATCTTCTAATATCTCTATCCGTTCTCCATATTCTTCTAATACAGGAAAAAATCCATCAATAATTGTATCTACTAGAGAATAAGCCAAATAATCTACTTTTTGTTTCCGAATAATTCCTTGATTATTTTTGATTCTTTCTCGTACAGGTTTCAGACAATCATATTCAGGATTTTCTTGAACTGTGATTAAATGTTTTTCTCCTAAAATAATACTGACTTGCTCTTTGTCAAATGGTTCTGAATCTGATTTTATTCTGACCATCCAGGTAATAATTATGAGTTGATTTTTGTCATTTATAACTTTAGGTCTTTGTGGTACATTAACAATATCTCCAACACTCAGAGGATGTATTTGAAATACTTTTGCCATCTGTTGCCAAGATGTTTGATTGCCCAAACCAAGTACATTAATCCAAGAAACTGAATCTGATTGGAGGCAGGGAATACAAACTTCTGGATTTACTATTTTTCTGGTAGCTATATTTTCTGTATAATCTATTAGAGCAATTTCTGGTGGTGGAGCATCAGGTTCTAAATCTAGAGTTCCAGGTAAATCTTCTGGAGCGTCATAATAATAGTCAACATAAGATTCTTCTTCTTCTGAAGGTAATTCATGAGGATTAGGTTGTACATTGATTGAATTTGCCATAATTTGAAAATTATTTGAAAATTATAAGTACTGCTTCTAACAATTTTAAGTTTGATAAATAAAGTGATATAAAGTGATTTTATTTTAACTTTATTTTTTTGATAAAAGAGGTGGAAATATAGCAATATGATTTTAGTTGTGAGATATTGGAGACTTTTGTTTTAGGAAATAGGAAATAGGGAATAGGGAATAGGGAAGAAGAAAAAACTAATACATAAGAATAAGACAACTGCTATATTCTATACTTCAAAGGAAAACCTCAATTCTCACATCTGATTCCTGATTCCTATATCTTTTGAAATTGACCAAAAAATCAGGTCTGAAGCCTCCCCTAACTGATAACTGAAATAACGTTATATCATGTCTGTTTAATTAGCGATCAAAAACTTTCTTCTTC
>NZ_JAAHHG010000030.1:0-45111 GCF_010692555.1 Okeania sp. SIO3B5
GTATTGATTACACTTTTATGAGCGCAAGCCCTAAATATCTCCATCTCCCATCTCCACATCTCCCCATCTTCCCATCATGATAGGTTGGAGGTTGAATAATCAAGGTGAGGCCATAGGCAACTTCAGTAGTTATGTCAAGCAATGGCAGTTTGATTAGATGATAGAAGCCATGTTTGTAGTTGATTAATCAGAGCTTGAGTGTGATGATAAGCTATCATATCCCCTCCATCGCAGAAACATTTTGCTGCTGCTTGCCAGTCTTGAATTGCTGCTTGATAAAGTCCCTGGTGGTGGTGTAATAGTCCTCGGTTTAAATAAGCTTGAGCTTCATGGGGATTAAGTTGTAGGGTTTTGCTAAAATCTTCCATTGCTCCTTCTATATTTCCCATCTTGCTACAGACACAACCTCGGTTTAAATAAGCTCTGGAATTATTAGCATCAATATTAATAGCATAAGTAAAATCTGCCATTGCCTTGTGCATATTTTTTGACATTAAATGTGCTAAACCCCGCTCGTTATAGATATCTGCTTGATCAAAATTATTGTCTTGCTTAGTATTTGCTAAAGCTAGGTTATAGTCAACTACAGCTTTCTGATAATTTTTCAGTTCAAAATTAGCTAAACCTCGATTGTATAAAGCACGAAAATCATGATGATTATGATTAAGGACTTTGGTATATTCTGCAATAGCCTGTTGGTAATTACCAATGTTGTAGTAGGCTAAACCTAGATTAAGATTTGCTTCAATATTATCTGGATTAATTTTTACTGCTTGGGTACAGTCAGCGATCGCTTGCTCGTACTTTTCCCACTGAAGATAGACTAAACATCTATTACTATAAGCACTGGCAAATTTATAATTAAGTTCTATTGCTTTGGTGAAATTATTAACTGCTTCTTCATAGTTTTTATCTTGAGTATTAGCTATACCTTCGGTGAAAAATTTTTGATAAATTCCGCTCTCTGAGCTAGCAGTTGCAGTTTTCATTGGCGGGGAGAATGAAAAAAATATTACTGCAAAAACTATGCCAATACTTAGTAGAAATCGATAAAAGTTGTTCATAATATCTGTGAAGATTGATAATAGTTATTAGTGATAATAAGCTATGGCCTTAAAATCAAATGCTAATTAGCCTCCAATAGTTTTTATTACAACTGATTATTCGAGTTCTATCTAAATTTATTATATTTATTTCAAAATTAATATTGGGGTGAACATCTAGAGCAAACTCAACAGTTTCTTTCGCTCTAAATTTTCACCCCAACTAACTATTAAAGAAAAATCCATGAAGACGAGAAAATTTTCAATTGTGAAGTAGAAAATTATTCTCGCCAATAGTTCATAAAAATATAGTCAAATATGACATATCCTTATTTTGCAGGTGTTACTCTGACGCTCATGAACTACAACACCCTCGCTTCCCATGGTCAAAGACAAAAGGGAGCTGCTTTTTTCATATGTGTTTTTACGGCGGTTGATAGTCACCGAACAAATCCAGTCCGACTTATTTCAAGATGAAGCTAATTTTTGATCTAAATTATTTCCAGCCGCCTTCAGCTTGATCTAGGACATAAGCTGCAACATCTGCAATGTCGTTAGGTTTGAGACGACCTCTGAAAGCTGGCATAGCAGCTTTACCATTTGTTACTTGATAGGCGATCGCATCTACTCCTTTTGCTTTAAAGTCCTTAAGGTATTTTTCTAAGGAACTTTTTTGAAGATTTTTCATTGGCATGATTGTGTTGCGACCTCCCAAATGGCAAGCATTACAATTACCTATGAATATCTGCTTTCCATGAGCTAAGTCTGCAGCTAAAGCGGGGGGTTGTACAGCAACAACAAAAAAAGTTATGGCCAATACCACAATTGATAGTAATTTTTTCAATTTAGTTCTCCTCTCTCAACACAAATACAGAAAATTATTAAATTTGCGTTGCTTATTGTAAATTGCACCTCTATATTAAGTCAAACGACAGCTTGTCAAACATAAAAATAAAATTAAAATTAATCACGATCAAATAGTTTTGAATGCTACATTGTTAATTTGTGCTGATACTTTAAAGTGCTTTATAGTAGAAGGAACTAAGGAAGAAAAAAGAAGCAAGAGGGAAAATTCTTTTTGCTGCCTATGTGGGGCTATCAACAGTATTAAAATAATTGGACAAAGTCAGACACAATTAGACATTTGCTGTGATATACTAAATTTATCAGGACTTACGCAACGACACTAATTGTAGTGGTTAAATCAGAAATAATGACCAAATCATACACTGTATGTGGCGGTACTGCGTAAGTCCTGTTTATATCTAACTTATTAACTATATAGAACCTGTTTGGTATCTCTAAAAATTTAGGCGTTAGCGGAGCTTTGCGTCAGCAATCGCTAGTTTACTTAACTTAAGCATATATCTTTATCCTCAAAAGACATCTCCAATCATCAAAAATAAAATCAATTATTGTAGATAAATCATCAATTATTTCTCTCTACTCCCTACTCCCTACTCCCTACTCCCTACTCCCTCTTTTCTGGAGAGAGCTAAAAGATACGCTTAGGGGTTCTATATGACAATTTCAGTGGAATGTTGAAAAACCATAAACTAGCAAGTGCCATAGCAGACTGTGGTTTTTATGAGTTTAAACGTCAACTTACATACAAATGTGAATGGTACGGCAGTGAATTAGTCATAGCAGATAGATTTTATCCAAGTTCTCAAATATGTTCAAACTGTGGTCATCAATAGAAAATGCTGTTAAATGTCAGAACTTAAGATTCATAATGCTTTTAGATTTAATCAGCAAGCCCTAAGTAATAGATAAAATTAATTTTAGGAACAAAAGTAGCGTAAGGATTCAGGTGAGAGCGATCGCTATTCTTCACTTTCTGAAAAATCTACTTCTTGATAAATTTTGTTGAATAGTATTTCCATTTCAACAGCAGATAGAGACTATAATTCAGCACTTCTAATACAGAAAATTGGATTGCTATCAACACAGGGGGAGGACATCACCTCACACGAAACAGCAGCCCGGAATTTCCAGGCTGAAGAATCCCGCGTTCGTCATGTCGCGTAAGCGCAACCTCGGGAGTATGTTATTTCAGTTATCAGTTATATGAAATACATTTAATTGTGCAAATATACAAATTTCTCCATCTCCCCATCCCCCCACCTCCCTATCTCCCCATCTCCTCATCTCTCCATCTCCCCATCCCCCCACCTCCCTATCTCCCCATCTCCCCATCAATTTTTCTAAGCGTGACAATAAATAGATCCTGCCTTGAAAGGGCAGGCTATTGACCTTATTTTTTGGTCAAGTTCCTAACATTTGTAATTTATACAAACCAGCATAAAGACCTTCTTTTTGTAATAATTCTTCGTGAGTACCAGACTCAATTAACTCTCCTCGCTTCAACACAAAAACCCGATTAACATTTCTAATAGTCGAAAGTCGGTGAGCAATAATAATAGCTGTTCTTTCTGCTAAAAGTTTTTCTAATGCTGATTGAATTAAAGCTTCTGTTACCACATCTAAACTAGCAGTTGCTTCGTCAAGTACTAAAATTCTTGGTTTACGAATAGCAGCACGGGCAAATGCTAATAACTGCTTTTGACCACCAGAAAGATTTGCTCCTCTTTCTCTTAATTGAGTATTATATCCTTGGGGTAATTCTGCAATAAATTTATCTATATTTGTATTTTTTGCTGAAGCTTGAATCTCCTCTAATGAATAATCTTCTCCCAAAGTAATATTGCTTTTCACATCTCCAGCAAATAAAAAACCATCTTGTAAAATTACCCCAATATGTTTTCGTAATTCTGCTTGAGGTAAGTCTTTAATATTAATTCCATCAACTAAAATTCTGCCTTTATTAACATCATATAAACGACAAAGTAAGCGAATTACAGAACTCTTTCCTGCACCAGTAGGCCCAACCAAAGCAACTTTTTCCCCTGGTTTAATAGTAAAGTTGAGATTTTTCAGAACATATTCATTTGGTTTGTAGCCAAACCAGACATTTTCAAATCTAATTTCACCAATTTTGGAATTGTTAACTTGAAGAGTAGGTAATTTTTTAATTTCTCCTTCTGGATCTAGAATTTCAACTTCTTCATTGAGAAGATTAATAATACGTTCTACTGCTGTTAAACCTGCTTGAATAGCTGTAAATTTTTCAGCAAATTGTCGCAGAGGATCGAATAAACGTTGAGCATATAAAATGAAGGAAGATAAAGTACCAAAATCTATATTTTCTGCTAAAACAAATTTCCCTCCCAAGAATAATACTACAGCGATCGCAACTAAAGAAACCCATTCTAAAATACCAGAGATAGCTGAGTCATAAAAAATAGTTTTATCTAGTGCTTTTACATAATCGATATTATTAGTTCTAAATAATTCTGAATTAAATTTTTCTCGGCGAAATAATTGTACTACTCCTATACCAATTAAGTTTTCTTGTAATTGAGCATTTAAACCAGAAAGTTCATCTCTAGCTATATAATTAGCTTGCCGATATCTTTGCTGAAAATAGATAATAATTGCTGTTACTGGTAACATCATTAATGTCAGGATTAAACCTAGTTGCCATTGCAAACTAAACATAGTAATAGCAATTATTAAAATTGAAAATAAATCGCTCACAATACCAATAGCACCTGTAGAAAATACATCTCCTAAAGCTTCAACATCACTGGTAAGACGAGTGATTAATTTTCCCACAGGGGTACTATCAAAAAATCTAACTCCTAAAGAAAGAACGTGTTTAAATAAGTCATTTCTAATATCAGCAGTAATTTTTTGTCCAACTTTTTGTACTAAGAAACCTTGTAAAGATTGAAATATTAGTCGTATAATAATAGTCGAAATTAACATAGCTCCTAAAATATTCAATCCTTGAGATAATGATATTTGTTGGAGAAATGACCAGGTTTTTTCTCCCAAAATTATAGAAATTGCTTGTCCGATTAATAGTGGTTGAATTGCGCTGGAAATTGATAATGGTAACAATAATATGAGTGAGGCAAATACTAATTTTTTGTGACCTAGACCATAGCCGATCATTTTTTTAATTAGTTGCCAGTCTGTTTTATTATTATTTCTCTCTTTGTTTCTATTGTTTTTCGGTGAGATGCTTCTCATAGATGTTTTTTAGTTAAACTATAGGTAGTCTGATGTTTTTATAAGGTAGCATATCAGCTAAATATGCACAATTAATTGTTCATAAATCATTCTAATTATCATGGTTGAAATTGAAACAGAAAGATTAAAATTAAGACAGTTTATCCTTAATGATTTGGATGAATTATACAATATGTATCATAATCCACAGATAATGAAGTATGTGGGAAAAGGCATCCTAACTAGGGCAGAAACAGACGCAAAGATATTCAGTATGATCAAGAGTTGGAAAAAAAATAATTTTGGAATGTGGGCTGTAGTGTATAAAAGAGATAATAAAATGATTGGTCGTTGTGGGCTTTGTTTTCTAGACAATACTCCAGAAATTGAGCTTGGTTATTTATTAAATTCTGCATATTGGTATCGAGGATTAGCAACAGAAGCAGCAAAAGCAAGTTTAAGATATGGATTTGAAGAGTTAAAGTTAGAAAAAATTGTAGCAGTTGCTCAACCTGAAAATATTGCCTCCCGACGAGTAATGGAAAAATTAGGAATGAAATACGAAAAACAGGGTAATTATTATCAGACTAACGTGGTATACTATACTATCTTAAGCAAAGAATATCAGCCTAATAGTTAGTTGTATGTTGTACTTATAAAATATTGAAAAAATGATGAGTAAATTGACTCTAGTTATCGGTAACAAAAATTATTCTTCTTGGTCATTACGAGCGTGGTTAGCTATGAAACAAGCAGGAGTAAAATTTACTGAAATTAAAATTCCTCTAGATACACATATTACCCACCAAGAAATTTTAAAATATTCTCCCACTGGTCTGATACCAGTTTTGTTAGACGGGGATATTAAGGTATGGGAATCTCTAGCAATTTGTGAATATGTAGCGGATAAATTTGCAAATTCTTTGTGGCCTGAAGATTGCGAAGCACGAGCAGTAGCACGGGCAATTAGTACCGAGATGCACGCAGGATTCCCAAATTTACGCCAATATATGCCAATGGATTGTCGAGGTCGTTATCCAGAGGTAGGCATAATTCCAGAGGTGAGACCTGAAATTGAGAGGATCGGCAGAATGTGGCGAGAGTGTCGCGAAAAATTTGGAGCAGAAGGTGATATGCTGTTTGGTAAGTTTACAATTGCTGATGCTATGTATGCTCCGGTAGTCTCTCGTTTTGCCACTTATCATGTGAAACTCGAACCAGTAGCACAAGCTTATGCTGAAGCAGTTTGGGCATTAGCTGATATGCAAGAATGGTTAGCAGCAGCAGAGGTTGAATCAGAAACTATTTTTGATTCAAAATTTTAACTGATACCAATTCACTTTTAAAGATGTCATTTCAGTTATCAGCTATCAGTTAGCCTCCTCCGGAGGAGCTACGCTAACAGTACCTCTGACTTCAGGCAGAGGCTTGAAATATTGAACTTTATTTTTTTTCATCCCCTTGTAGAGCCGTAGTTCGTGGCGCAGCCAAGGGGAGGCTTGAGACCTTATTTTTTGGTCACAAATAGTTTCAAACTTTAAATGTTAAATAATTTCCTGAAATTAGTGTAGCATCAAAGTCTTGATCTTAGCTATAGCACTACAAGAATTGGTTAGGACATTTTTCAATGCTAAAACCCTTTTACAGTTTGCTATTCCCTATTCCCTAGGGCGTAGCACTATAAAATCTTACTTTTGACTTTTGACTTTTGACTTTTGACTTATAACTTCTGTAAAACGGTATAACGAACCTTAAATTCATCAAATGCAAAATGCAAATTCTTTTAGTGGATGATGAACCGGAGCTAACTTCTCCTCTAAGTCGTGCTTTGAATCGAGAGGGGTATAGTGTTGATGTTGCTGATAATGGAAAAATTGGTAGTCAGATGGCAAGTCAGGGTAACTATGATTTGCTGATTTTAGATTGGATGTTACCTCACAAAACAGGATTGGAAATTTGTCAGGAGTTACGATCGCGCCAGGACTATACACCAGTTTTATTTCTTACTGCCAAAGATACGGTAGACGATCGCGTTACTGGATTAGATGCTGGAGCAGATGATTATTTAGTTAAACCTTTTGAGTTGCGAGAGTTATTAGCAAGAGTTCGGGCATTATTACGTCGTCCCCAAAATATGGAAACAAGCACAACTGAGAAACATCTACAAGTAGCAGATTTAGAGCTAGATATAGAAAATCAAGTGGCTTATCGTAGTGGACAGATAATTAATTTATCAGAAAAAGAATGTAAATTACTGGCATATTTTATGACCCACCCCGGTCAACTTCTAACTCATCAGCAAATCTATGAATATTTGTGGGGAGAAGGAGAAAAACCAAGCAGTAACGTTTTAGCAGCACAAGTGCGTTTATTGCGACGAAAAATAGAAGTAAATGGAGAGTTGCCACTTATTTATACTGTTTATCGAAAAGGTTATCGATTTGGAGAAATTCAAGAATTTAGAATTTAGAATTTAGAATTTAGAATTTAGAATTTAGAATTACCTCTTCTTATAAACTTAAGAGGATTGGATAAAAGGATTTTTTTTCTTTTTTCTCCATGAATGGAGAGGCTTTATACCTGAATTTTTCGGTAATTGCGATCGCCGATCATCGAATAATTGTTGAAGAAGGCAGAAGGTCTAATTGCTTATGGATAGTCTTCGACAGGCCACTCCGTGTCTTAATAACCCCAAACAATTGACTTCTGACTTCCATGAAACAGTATTACAAATCGCCGCCCCGAAGTGCCAGTAGCACAATAACTACAGGGCCAGCAATGACAACCATGGCCAACATTGTTAACTGGGCAATAGTTTCAAAGTTAATGTTGCTGAACAAATCAGTTAAAAACCCCATATTTCCCCTAAAAAATAAATCAAATATATACTGAGCTGAAAAACCGTCTTTTATTCTACCAAGCTATTGCTACTTTAATTTAAGGTACTTTACAAAACTCAATAATTTAGTTTGCTACAATCAAAAGGCCGTTAATCGATAACTATTGGCTAAAAAAAAATGGCTAGTTGGCGTTGTGTAAAAAATTGTGGTGCTTGTTGTTACTTAGACCCAACAGAGCGCCCAGAATTAGAAGAATATTTATCTACAGAAGAGCTAAAGCATTATATGAGTTTAGTAGGGGCTGATGGATGGTGTATTAATTACGATAGTTTAAAGCGAGAATGTCGTATTTACACTGAGAGGCCCCGTTTTTGTCGAGTCCAACCAGATACCTTTAGAGAATTGTACGGTATTGAACCAGAAGAACTCAATGAATTTGCCATTGACTGTTGTCAGCAGCATATTGGAGATATGTACGGCGATCGTAGTCTAGAAATGTTGCGCTTTAATCATGCGGTGGGTATTTTCAATAATTAATAATTAACAATTAATAATTAATAATTAATTCTTCGGTAAGTATTTGACATTCAAAGTGATTATCTGAAACAATAAACCAGATTGAAAAAATCTACATATATTCAGTAATTTATTATAGTTGCCAGTGAAATTTTTCCAGACCAGAGAAAATACAGATAAAACCCAAATAGATTTAGAACAAAAAGAAGTTTCTCAGAACTTACCTTTGCAAGTTAGTTCAGAAAAAGGTGAAATTTTACCCCCTACTAATTTTCAATCAGAACCACAAGAAACAAAGGTACAAAAAACAGGAGCATGGGCAGTATTTGCTTCAACTTTTGTTACAATATTTTTAGCAGAAATTGGTGATAAAACTCAGCTTACTACTCTGTTAATGACTGCCGAATCTCAATCTCCTTGGATAGTATTTTTAGGTGCAGGTAGCGCATTAGTAACTACAAGTTTGTTAGGGGTTTTGTTGGGTCAATGGTTAGCCAGTCGCCTTTCTCCTAAAACTGTGGAAAGAGCAGCAGGAATTATTTTATTACTAATATCTTTAACTTTAGTAGTAGAGGTATTTTATGAATATTTGCCTGGTTAAAAAATCAGAAATCAGGAGTCAGTTAGGGGGCTGTCTAATTGGCGACTTACAGGAGAAAAAATTAAGAATATAAAACTCAGAAGTCTTAAAGTAAATTATTCTCCTTCATCAGAAAAAAGGGATATCTATATCCTACTTATAAAATTAAATTCTGACTTCTTTCTTAATAAAAGCTTGACTTTATATAAATATTCTTCTTCCTACTCCCTATTTCCTCCTTCTTTATTTTTTCTTCCTTCTTACCGAATAATTAATAATTAATAATTACATAATTACATAATTACATAATTACATAATTATGGTTTAAAGCCTCCCCTTTTAAGGGGAAAAAAAAGAAAGAATATTTCCTTATATTCAATCAAGAGCGGTTTTAACCAGAGGTAATTATCAATTATCCATTATCAATTATCAATTAATGAATTCTTCCTTCTTACTTCTTACTTCTTACTTCTCACTTATTAACTAACTATGGATTGGCAACTTTTAGGTTTAAGTTTTATCGCAGTTTTTTTATCCGAATTAGGAGATAAAAGTCAATTAGCAGCGATCGCTCTTGGTGGATCTTCAAAATTTCCCCAGGCAGTGTTTTTTGGTACGGCAACTGCTCTATTATTAACTAGCTTTTTAGGGGTTTTAGTAGGGCAAGGAGTAGCAGAAATTTTACCAACAAATATAGTAAAGGTTACTGCTGCAATTGGATTTGCAATTATGGGTTTTCGTCTTTTATTCTCTGGTGAAGAGGAAGCGGAAGAATCTGAAAATAGTTAAGTTTAAATATTGCTTTAACTAATATTTGAAATTGTCTATTTATCAACCCTATCCTCACAACTAAAACTCTGTAGGGGCGAATGGCCATTTCCCCCTACACATTGTATGAATATCCGGGGATTATATTATTTGGAAGCCAACGGATTTGATATAATTAACTGCAACGTTGACGCTTATAACCAAATAAAGCCATAGCTCCTAAACCGAACATTCCCAATGTGCTTGTTGGTTCGGGAACTGATTCTGTTTCTGCTTTCAACTCTAGTTCTGCATAAGAAACAACTGCATCATCAAAGTACAACCAACGAATTGTATCAGTAACAGGATCTAATGAATTGATAATATCTTCGGAGGTAAAACCAAAGTCTAGCAAATCTATAGAAACTGTACCTGTAGTTCCCACTTCGGGGATACCAGGAATGTCAGATATATTAACAAATTGTGTAAGAGAAATTCCAGTAAAATCTGTTGTAAATGCAGTAATACCAGGAGAGATAGTCAAAGTTAGAAGAGCTGATTCTAGAGGGCTAGAAGTTGGAAAAAACTCTAGATTACTGTCACTTGAGAAATCAAATAACCAGTCTGTTCTTTCATCATCTCCATCACCTGTAGGCTGACCAGGGATAGAATTTCGGATCAGAAAGTCTCCATTCTGTAGATCTCCTCCAACAATAGGAGTTGGGTTAGAAGAACCAGTAGCAGTAGCTTTGATAGAAATAGCAACCGCTTCTTTGGGAACCCATAAAGTCAGGGTTGTCAAAATAGCGAGAAACGGTATGGATGAATGATTTTTTATGAACATATCTTTAAAATCTCCTCAATAAGAAAAGTAATACTTTGTCTGGCTCAATTTTAAAATTTTACCATAAACTTTTGATAGATATAATGAATGGAATCAAGAAAAAATCCCCATTGAGGTAAAATAATTATGTTAATCTCTACTAATTCACCAAAACAAATTACTCTCGAAGAATTTTTACAATTGCCAGAAACAAAACCAGAAAGCGAATATATTAACAATAAAATTTATCAAAAACCAATGGCACAAGGAGAGCATAGCGCAATTCAAGTTTGTCTCTCATCAGCTATTAGTCAAGCAGGTGAACCACAAAAGTTAGCAATGGCATTGCCAGAATTAAGATGTACTTTTAACGGATGTTCCATAGTTCCAGATGTTTCAGTTTTTCCATGGCAACGTATTCCGAGAAAACCCAATGGTAGAATCGAGAATAGATTTGAAATAGCACCAGATTGGATAATAGAAATTCTCTCGCCAGACCAAAGTTCTAATCAATTAATTAATAAAATTATTTTCTGTCTAAATAATGGCACTCAGCTTGGTTGGTTAATAGATTCTGAAGATGAATCTGTAGTGATTTTTCAACCTAACCAGCAACCAGAAGTTAGATATGATTCTGATAATTTACCTATCCTCAATTTATTAACAGATTGGCAATTATCTGTTGCAGATTTATTTGCTTGGTTATATTAGATTTATGAAGGAAGAAGGAATTTAGAAGTCAAAAGTCAAAAGTCAAAAGTCAAAAGTGAAGAATAAGTAACAAGTCAAAAGTCAAAAGTCAAAAGTGAAGAATAAGTAACAAGTCAAAAGTAAGGAAGAAGGAAGCAGGAAGAAGGAAAAATATTGTTTTGTCTGAGTATGCTACTAGCGAGCAAGATGCTCGCACTACGGAGATTTGAATATTAATATTTGTAGCTCAATATACTTGGAATCTACTTTAGACATTTCTAATAATAAAGAATAAAATCAATTATCGTACATAAATTATTAATTATTTCCCGAAAAGTTGTGGTTGAAAGTCTCCCCTTGTAAGGGGATAATAAAGAAAACTTTTCATGTTCGTCAATCCTATCCGTTTTCAAGGAGAGGTAATTATTAATTATTAATTATTAATTGTTGAACCCTACTCCCTCTACCTCTTACTAACTAACAAAACTGGTTAATATTCCCAAAATCTTCGGTAAGTTTTTGATAGAATATTCTTCTAAATCTATGATTATTGTTTGAGCTTCTAACTCTAGAAATTGCCAAGCTGTTCCCGTGGTAATAGCTCCATAAATTTTGCTAACTTCATTGCCTTTATTTTGATTAAAAATCTGGGCAGCAACCATTTCGGCAATACATTGACCAAAGCCAGATTTAATATTATCATTCTTAGCCTCTACAAGAGTAACTATTGGTGCTTGAATTATCGTTTGTAATGTGGAACGACTAATAATAAAATCACAAAAACCATTTAATCCTAGCTCTGGGTTAACATTAAATTCGATGCCAGAAAATAAGCCTATTTGATTATTAGATATTTTTTTTACTTCTGCTAATACTGGAGCAATAATAAATTCTGAACGAGCTTTTTCTGAAGCGATCGCCACTGCTAATGGTAGATAATATTCTAAAGCTTCTTGAAGAAATTTACTGGGAATAACATCTGGTAATTTATTAAATTTACCAAAATTTTCGACCAGTTGAAGATTAAAATTAGTGAGAACTTCCTCTAAGGTAAATTTACTGTAAGGCATGAGTTTCTTTAGAGGTTATTTCAGTTATCAGTTAGTCAGTTATCAGTACCTCTGTTATAAGTAAAGTTCTAGATTTTAGGGAATAGGAAGCAATAAAAATATATGTTGTCTTTTAAGAGTGTAGGGTGGGCAAATATTAACTTAATTAAGATTAATTTTAGAGGATATCTGAAAAGTTTTTTGATACTGAATTTTGCCCCCCGATCAAGCCAAATTTGGGGGGGACAATAGTCAATTTGCTTCTAAAAGTCCCCCAATTTTGGGGGATGCGCGGGGGCTTGGATGTAGCAAATGGGACTTCTCAGACAACCTCTTATCTCAACCAAAATTCACCCATCTTACTTTTTTCACCTACAACTTATTAGTTTTTTTGTTGATAACACCAACCGAGTAAAGTACCGCCAACAACTAATTTAATTACTTCTAATAACCAGTAACCGCCGTGCATTTGATTCATGGTAACAGGAAGTTCTTTCACTGACTCAAACAGATTTAGATTTATACCCAAAGCACTCATTTGAGGTGTTAAACCATAAGTATCAATTAGAGCGATCGCCAACAATGCTATAGAAAAAATAATTGCTGTTTTAGTATTTTTAATTAAATTATTTGGCGTAGCACTTAATACTAATAAACCTGTTAAACCCAAGCTTGCACAAATTAGTTCAACTCGATTAAATAAGGAAAACATTATTGAGCCTGCTGCTGTAAAATCTGATGTATTCATCATGCCAGAAGCATACATACTAGGCATAATTACCCCATCTAAAATTATGCAGGCGCTTAACCAGAAACCTAAAGTTAAACAAACTATTGTTTGCCAACGTTTTTGATTAGATTCCAGATTTGGAGAAATAGTTGCCATATATTTTTACCTATTTAGATTTATATCTGGTGAGTTACCTTACAGTTTAACTAAAATTTGCCTCAATTAGTATTAAGTATTTTTACAATTTGATAAGGAAATACAAATTTGAGCTAATAATCTTCAGTTATGGCAAATTTTGATTCTAAGCATATAGCAATATGATTTGAGTTGTGAGATATTGAAAACTTTTAGGGAATAGGGAATAGGGAATAGGGAATAGAGAAGAAGAAAAAAACGTATCATATGAATATAATAATTGCTATATTCTATACTTTAATTGCTATATTCTATACTTTTAAGGAACATCTCAATTCTCACGACTGATTCCTGATTGCTATATAAAAGTTAAAACATTTCTATACTGACCTAATGTAAGCATTTCCTACGGAATGCTGCGCAAACAGCTATTAGCATTCAGCTAGCCTCCTCCGGAGGAACTACGTTAACAGCTATTAGTAATTATTTATTACTTCTAAGGTTTAGAAAGAAGGCTTTAACAGTAATTTTTATTATGTCTCAATTTCTCAATTCCCAAGCCCCCTAAATCCCCCAATTTTGGGGGACTTTTAGAGGAACTACGTTAACAGCTATTAGTAATTATTCATTACTTCTAAGGTTTAGAAAGAAGACTTTAACAGTAATTTTTATTATGTCTCAATTTCTCAATTATTTTGACCTTACCCAAGCCCCCTAAATCCCCCAATCTTGGGGGACTTTTAGAAGCAAATTGACTCTTATTAGCCCCAAAGTTGCTATGCTTTATAAACATCTTTCTTAACATAAAACGTAGACATTATAGACAAATTATGTTCAAGATTTTAAAAGCCTTTTTCTAGAGATAAAATGTATTTAAAAGTAAATTAATTTTGATTAATTAAATAGTTTTACTTAGACGCTATGACTATTTCTCCCTTCTCCCCTGCTCTCCGTGTCCCCGTGTCTCCGCGTCTCCGCGTCTCCGCGTCTCCGTGTCCCCGTGTCTCCGTGTCTCCGCGTCCCCGTGTCTCCGCGTCTCCGCGTCTCCGCGTCTCCGTGTCCCCGTGTCTCCGTGTCTCCGCGTCTCCGCGTCTCCGCGTCTCCGTGTCCCCGTGTCTCCGTGTCCCCGTGTCTCCGCGTCTCCGCGTCTCCGCGTCTCCGTGTCCCCGTGTCTCCGTGTCCCCGTGTCTCCGCGTCTCCGCGTCTCCGCGTCTCCGCGTCTCCGCGTCTCCGTGTCTCCGTGTCCCCGTGTCCCCGTGTCCCCGTGTCCCCGTGTCCCCGTGTCCCCGTGTCCCCGTGTCCCCGCGTCCCAGCGTCCCCGCGTCTCCGTGTCCCCGTATCTGAGGAGTTCCTTATAAGGGATAGCCAAAGTTGGGGGGCTAGGGGGGCAAAATTCGGTATCAAAAAACTTTTCAGATATCCTCTTAGCTTAAGTCTATATTTTATCTAAATACTTAAACCAAGTAAAATACAATCCAATCGACAATAAAATAAATATTAATAATAAAATACCAAAATTATCCCACTGCTTCATCATCAACATAATTCCCATCAAAAATAAAACCAACTGCCAAGGAACAGCAATCAAAACTGCCACAACATCTCGTCGATTTTCTGCCTGAATTTTTGCCTGAATATTAGTTGGTAAATTTTTCCTCACTACTCCCCAAAAACCAAAAGGTCTGGTCACTCGATAAAAATTATTAATCGTTTCTAAGTTAGTTGCTGGAGTTAAAAATGTCCCCAAAATACATCCTAAAAAAGAACAAATACTTGGCACTAAAAATAAAATATATTCCTGAATTTGAGAATTATTTACCACAGGTAAAATTACCCCTTTTGTCAAAATAGCAGCAACTAAACCCGCTCCAGTACCAATGGCAAACCCATAACCATTAAATCTCCACCAATACCATCTCAATACTAAAGGAATAAACAACCCAGTTCCTAAGCCTAAAGTTAGCCATCCCCAGATATCATTAATATTCGTAATATTAAAACTAAAAATTAACCCTAAACCAACAATAACAATAGACGCTAAACGACCTTGGGTAAGTAATTTTTGATTAGAAGCTTCAGGTTGAAGGTAAGCTTGATAAATATCCTTAACCCAATATGCAGCACTAGAATTAATAATAGAATCAAAAGTTGACATTGCTGCTGCAATAAAACAAGCAATTAATAAACCTTTAATTCCTACAGGAATATATTCAGCAATTACAGTAGGTAAAACTAATTCAGGGTCAGAAATTACCTGATTTTTCAGACCATAATCTATTCCTAATACTGCAAAAGCAGTAACCATAGGCCATCGAAATGATAATAAAAAAATCCAGAATAAAGAAAGTAACCCAGCCTCACGATCGCTCTTCGCAGCAAAGTAACGTTGAGCTACATAACCACCCCCACCAGCAGCACCTTCGAGAAATACTTTAAAAGTATAAAATAACATTACTCCACCAAACAAATTAAAAATACTATAATCCCCTGGCAAATCAATAGTTATTGGTGGAGTAATACTACTCCATTCTGCCAAATTCCATTGCTGTAATTGTTCCGTACCAGGAATAGAAATTGAAAAAGTTTCTGGTAAATTTACAGTTTGAAAAGCTATAAAACAGATATATAAAATTGCTACAAAAATCAATATTCCTTGAAAAATATCTGTCAAAACTACTCCATAAAAACCACTAACAGCAGTATAAATTAAAGCCAATAAAATCAGTAAAACTCCAGCAATTCCATCATCAATACCAAAAAAATCTCCTAAAAATTTCCCACCTCCAACAGCAAAATAACTAATAGAAGCAATAGCAAAAATAATATTAGCAACTGCACTAATAATTCTGGCAATATTTCCTTCTCGATCTGTACCAAAACGTAACTGCATCCATTCAGCAACAGTCATTACTTGAGCGCGACGATTCCACTTTCCAATAAATGTCATTAAACACCCTAAATATAATACTATTCCACCCCTAATTTCAATAAAAAATCCCTTAGTTCCCAAAGCATAAACTAAAGCAGTTAATATCATAGTACCGGCAAGATCAGTATTAGAAGCCATACCAGAAGCACCCAAAACCCACCAAGGTAAATTCCGATTTCCGAGAAAGTAAGACTCTATTCCTGCAGAAGCTTTTCTTTGTAGAAAAAAACCAAAAACTAGAATAAATACTAAGTAAATTATTACAATTATATAATCAATTATTTCCATAAAAATTAATCTCTACATCAATTATCATGTAAGCATTCAGCCGTCAGCCATCAGCTATCAGCTATTGCTTTTAGTTTAGGATAAAAGCTTTATTAGTTGTCTTACTGCAAAAGTTGCCTCCCTTGCCTTTAAACTCAGTTGTTAATTTAAACACTATCTTTAAGGAGATACTATTGTTGCTGATAGCTGACAGCTAATAGCTGTTTGCGCAGCATTCCGTAGAAAATTCTTACATTATCATCAATTATGTTATACCATTTATCAAAAGTTTTACTACATTTATTTTGGAGTAGGGAGTAGGGTTTAAAGGCATAAGATATTTCGTATTCAGCAAACCCTAATTACTAAAAATCTAGGCGATCGCTCCGCCAATATGCTCTAACTAATTTAATTTCATTATAATTATAACGTTCTTGTAAATATTCATAAATAGGTTTTAATGCTCCATCTCCTATTTCTTCTATTGCAGCAATAATTTTTTCCTGATGTTCGGGTGTTACTAATTTATCAATATCTACTGGTTGCTCCTTTTCTATTAATTCCGCTAAATGACCAGTAACAGTGCCAGAACTAATTCCTCTTTGATTAGCAATAGCATCAATACTTAATCCTTGTTTATGCAATTCTAATGTTTCTATTTGAGTAAAAGAAGGAACATTATCTACAACTTTTGCTAACTCTCTAATTGGTTCTGAATTAGTAGGTAAACCAGACTCTGCACAATAATTTCTAATAGCTTGAATAAACTTTTTGCCATACTTATCTTGTTTGCGACTACCTACTCCAGAAATATCCATAAATTCATCTAAAGTTTGAGGTCGTTTCTGTGCCATTTGTTGTAATGTTGTATCTTGAAAAACTACATAAGGAGGCACATTTTCTTCATCAGCAATTCGTTTCCGCAACGCCCGCAATTCTTCAAATAATCGTTGTTCATCTGCGGCTAAAGAAGTAGTAGTTTTTTCAATTTTATGTTTCTTTTCTATAGCAACTTCTACCTTTTTTCTTCGCCCCATTACATCCCAACTATTTTGATTAAGTTTCAACACCGAATAACCATCAGTTGTTTCCTCCATTAAACCTTGATGTAAGAGAGATTTTGCTAAATGTTTCCATTCATCAGCACTTCTATCTTTACCAATAGCATAAGTAGAAAGTTTGTCATGTTTTTTATCTAAAACTTTCTGACTTTTAGAACCTCTTAAAACATCAATAATATGATTCATACCAAACCGTTCTTTAGTTCTCGCCACACAGGACAAAAACTTCATTGCTTCAATAGTCCAATCCTCTATTGGTTTAGGATATTTACAATTATCACAATTTCCACAATTTTCGGGCAAATCTTCACCAAAATAGCCTAATAAAACTCGGTGGCGACATTCAGTAGCATCAGCATAATTAATAATTCTTCTTAACTGTTGTTCGGCAATTCTTTTTTCTTGCTCATCAGATTTTTGATCGATAAAATATTCTATATTTCTCTTATCCCCATAACTAAAAAATAGAATACATTTAGCAGGTTCTCCGTCTCTACCAGACCTACCAGTTTCTTGATAATAACTCTCTATATTTTTGGGCAGGTCGTAGTGAATTACAAACCTAACATCTGGTTTATTAATTCCCATGCCAAAAGCCACAGTTGCCACTATGACATCAACATCATCTCTAATAAATTTAGTTTGATTAATAGTTCTTTCTTCATCACTCATTCTTGCATGATAAGGTAATGCAGATACATGATTTTGTCGCAATTTATGAGCAATTTCATCAACTTTTTTTCGACTATTACAATAGACTATTCCAGAACCACCAATTTTTCTAATTATCTGTAATGTTTCAGCAAAAGTATTTTTAGCATTAGTTTTTTGACGAACTTCATAATATAAATTTGAACGGAAAAAACTAGCAATATGAATATAAGGTTGTTGTAAATTTAATTGAGCAATAATATCTCCCCGGACTCGTTTTGTCGCTGTAGCAGTTAAAGCCATCATCGGCACATTTGGATAACTTTCTCGTAACATTTGTAACTGTCGATATTCTGGGCGAAAATCGTGACCCCATTCTGAAACACAGTGAGCTTCATCTATGGCAAAAGTAGAGATACCTTGTTGAGTATTAATTAACTCTAAAAATGGTAAAAATCTCTCTGACAATAATCTCTCTGGAGCAACATATAAAAGTTTGATTTTGCCCTGCATAATATCTGTTTCTCGTTTGCGAGTTTCTGTCAGTCCAAGACTGCTATTTAAAAAAGTCGCAGCAATACCATTATCTTGTAAACTTGCTACTTGGTCTTGCATTAAAGAAATGAGAGGAGATACTACTATTGTTAAGCCTGGTTTGAGTAATGCTGGTAATTGAAAACATAAAGATTTTCCCCCACCAGTAGGCATAACAATTAGCATATCTTTTTGTTGAAGTGCTGTTTCAATAATTTGTTTTTGCCCAGGGCGAAATGAATCATAACCAAAGTAATTTTTTAGATGTTTTTCTAAGGATGGTTGATTAAGTTTTGTTTGGTTTTGCACCGACATAAGCTATAATTAATTTAAAAATTTATTCTATTGTAGGTTGGGTTAAGCACCAGCGCAACCCAACAAATCAGTTATCAGTTATCAGTCAAAGTTTTGAGCCTATAAAATCTTATTTTTGACTTTTGACCTTTAACTTCCGTTAAACGCTACAATGCCTGCTATTGTATTTAGCAATTCCTTTAGAGATTGATAGCATTTCTCATAAAAATGAGGTACATTTACGATCCCCCTAAATCCCCCTTAAAAAGGGGGACTTTGACTTGCCCTTAAAAAGGTGGACTTTGAAACCTTACTTTAAGCAGTTCCCTCTTTATTAAGGGGGGTTAGGGGGGATATAACACTGTATCTCACCAATTTGATAAACGCTATATAAATGCTTTTTCAAGTATCCATTTATTCAAACTGTAATTAATCGTAATCAAATTCCCTTAATTATTTATGATGTTGAAAAGGAGGCGATATCTCAATGGATAAATTAGATTTATATCGTCAATTAATTCAGGAATTACTAACAGCAAGGGCTAAGTTACGTTCTCCTAATGACCCCATCAAAAGTCAAACTGTTTTTGACCACGAAGGAGACCATTATCAAATGGTAAATTTAGGGTGGAGAAATAACAATACCAGAATTTATGGTTGTTCTATTCATGTCGATATTATTGATGGAAAAATCTGGGTGCAACATGATGGGACTGAAGAAGCGATCGCTGACCAATTAATAGAAAAAGGAGTTCCGGCACAAGATATTGTTTTGGCCTATCATCCACCTAATTTGAGGAAATATACAGAATTTGCCGAAAATTAACTATCATTGTCATATTTGACAATAACTGAAAATGGAACTATGTATCTATACTTTAGGGCTAATATCAAATCTCATTAATTAGCCATAATAAATTAGCTATCTTTAGTCATCTTTAGATGACTTCTGCTTTGAGCCAAGAAATTTATTTCTTGGCGGATGATATGGCTCGCCAAAGATTGAAATCCTTGGCTAATAGTTTAAGTCATCTTAAGATGACTCTTGAGGAGTATGCCATCTTTTTCATCTTTTTATAATTTGACTTTTGAATTGAAAGTTTTGAACCTATCAAATCTTACTTTTAACTTTTAACTTAATAATGACTTTTGACTCGAAAGATGATATGGCTCGCCAAGGATTTCAATCCTTGGCTAATAGTTTAAGTCATCTTAAGATGACTCTTGAGGAGTATGCCATCTTTTTCATCTTTTTATAATTTGACTTTTGAATTGAAAGTTTTGAACCTATCAAATCTTACTTTTAACTTTTAACTTAATAATAACTTTTGACTCGAAAGATGATATGGCTCGCCAAGGATTGAAATCCTTGGCTAATAGTTTAAGTCATCTTCAGATGACTCTTGAGGAGTATGACATCTTTTTCATCTTTTGATAATTTGACTTTTGAATTGAAAATTTTGAACCTATCAAATCTTACTTTTGACTTTTAACTTAATAATGACTTTTGACTTGAAAGATGATATGGCTCGCCAAGGATTTCAATCCTTGGCTAATAGTTTAAGTCATCTTCAGATGACTCTTGAGGAGTATGCCATCTTTTTCATCTTTTGAATTGAAAGTCTTGAACCCATCAAATCTTACTTTTGACTTAAAATGACTTTTGACTTTTGACTTGAGTAATGGCTCTCCAATTCCCAGAAGGAATAAAACTCGCCCAATAATAAGGATGACTATAGTCTCTCTCCGTTTCCCCTCTCAACATCTCCAATTGAGTCTTTCTTAACGCTTCCGTTCGCCCCATATTCTGCTTCAACAACCGCCCATAATACTTCACCATTAACTCCTTAGTAGCCTCATCATCAACCTTCCATAAACTAATCAACTGACTCTGTGAACCAGCGATCGCAAATGCTCGTCGTAGTCCATAAATTCCCTCTCCTGGACTTATTCCCCCCAACCCCGTGTCACAAGCGGATAATACCACCAGCTCTGTGCCAGACAAATTTAATCCTGTGGCTTCCAAAGCTGTCAATAAACCATTATCCCCTCCTATTTTCTCCTGCTTAAACCCTGCGAGAACTAACCCTGAACGTAGTAGGGAATTACTGTCTACAGTGGGAGGATCATCACGAGTTTTAGTTGTTTCAAAGAAACCATGAGTGGCAATGTGCAAAATGAAAGGACTTTCAACTTGTTTGACTGCTTCTTCTGTAGCTGCGGTTCCTAGTAAAGGTTCAACCTCAAGCAACTCACCAATAGCTTTGACTTCCTCCTCCGTTCCTGGTAATTTTCCTAATATCCATTCGGAGACATCGAAGTCGCCCCTAATAGTCACATCACCCTTGTCGCTGAAATTTGGATTACCTAATAATACTGATTTTTTTGAGCGCTTCTCAGAGGTAGAGGTAAACCGGAGTAAGTCTCGTCCGGAGCTAAGGTAGGTGAAGCGATAGTTTTCTATTAAGTAGCGGTTATTCTCATCCACCAAAGCTTCAAAGGGAATTAAGTTGAGATTACTATCAGGAGAAATCAGAATTTGTTGCGTTGAGCCAAGTAGTTGACGTACAGGCTGCATGAGCTTTTGGTCAAGTTCTCTGGCTGCATCCTTAAGCTGTTGTTGGGGAGTGCCTTTGTCTCGTAGAGAAAGCCGGAACAGTTCCATGGTTGATTCAATTTCTGCAACTGTTCCCAGATCGATGCCTTGAGGTTCTCCTTCAGAAGTCAGAACGTAAACCCCATAGCGTGGTTCACCCCATTTTCTCGTCTTGGGATCATAAGGCTCATACTGCACAAACTCCACCAAAGCAGCATTGACAGGAATCAACGGCTGAATATCTTCTATAGTAACAGGTTGAGTCGCTTCCCAAAACTCGTTATGGCGACGACCTATTTTGTCTTCTAGGTTTTTTGCCTGTTGTTGTAAATCGGCAAACCGCTCGCGATAGTCTTCTGGAGAGAGATTCTTTGGTTGGTTATAGAGCAGAGTGGAAAGTAGACTATAAATAGTATTGAGCTTTTCCAGCCATTCTTGTCCTTGAGAGTCAAGCTGTTGTCGCAGCAGTTGTTGGTTGATGGTGAGAAAGTCGAGCAGGCGACCTTTACGACGCAGGATGGTGGTGAAAGCCAGAGCAGCAGCAGTAGGATTATCTGGTGCCGTTTGCAGATGGAGAGAAATGACTCCATCTTTGGCTTCTGAGATAGTTTTGAGATAGTCCTGTTTCTGAGACTCAGAGCCAGCCACCAAGTTGCGAGTTAGGTTTTTTTCTTGAACTTCCAAACCGCGTTCAAGGAATTGCAGTGCTAAAGCCATGTTATCTTGAGATGAGTAAAGTGCTGCCAAATTGTTGAGGCTAGTGGCGACATCAGGATGTTCAGCTCCCAGCAGTTTCTTTCTCGTCTCTAATGCTTGCTGGTACAATAGTTCTGCTTCTGTATACTGACCTTGAGAATAGTAAAGTACTGCCAAATTGTTGAGGCTAGTGGCGACATCAGGATGTTCATCTCCCAGCAGTTTCTTTCTCATCTTTAATGCTTCTTTATACAATGGTTCCGCTTCTGTATACCGATCTTGAGAATAGTAAAGTGCTGCCAAGTTGTTGAGGCTGGAGGCAACATCAGGATGTTCATCTCCCAGCAGTTTCTTTCTCATCTTTAATGCTTCTTTATACAATAGTTTCGCTTCTATATACCGATCTTGATAATGGTAGAGTGTTGCCAAATCATTTAGGCTGGAGGCAACATCAAGATGTTCAGTTCCCAGCAGTTTCTTTCTCATCCATAATGCTTGTTTATAGAATGGTTCTGCTTCTGCATACCGACCTTGAGAATAGTAAAGTGCTGCCAAATTGTTGAGGCTTTGAGCGACATCAGGATGTTTCGTTCCCAGCAGTTTCTTTCTCATCCATAATGCTTGTTTATAGAATGGTTCTGCTTCTGTATACCGACCTTGAGAATAGTAAAGTGCTGCTAAATTGTTGAAACTGTAGATGACCAATGAATGTTTACCTTCCCGCTGTGCCGCTCGTAATGCTCGTTTAAACAATTGTTCTGCTTCTGTATACCGACCTTGAAAATAGTGAAGTAAAGCCGAATCGTTGAGGCTGGTGGCGACAAATGGATATCGTGCATAACCGAGCGAACCCAACTGTTCCTTCTCTAATATCATCTTTAATGCTAGTTGGTACAAGGATAAAGCTTTTGTATACCTTCCTTGAGATGAGTAAAGCGCTGCCAAATTCTTGAGGCTTTCAGCGACATCAGGATGTTTCGTTCCCAGGAGCTTCTGTCTCATCTCTAATGCTTGTTTGAACAATGGTTCCGCTTCTGTATATCTTCCTTGAGATTTGTAAAGTTCTGCCAAATTGTTGAGGCTGGTGGCAACACCAAGATGTTCATCTCCCAATACCCCCTTCCTAATTGCCAAAGACTGCTCTAACAAGGGAACTGCTTCATCATACTTACCTTGTTTATATAGCTCAATACCTCGCTGATTAAGTTCTGTGGCTTCAGCTAGAGACAGCTCTTTATCTGAAGCTTCTCGCCAACTCAGTTTGTAACTTCCTTGTTCACCTTTTTCATAAGTATTGACAATGACTGTATAAGTTCCTGTGGTGGGTAGAGTTATTGTAATCTTGGCATTGCTACCTTCTCCCCCGTCATCGTTTTTAGCAATTCCCTTTGAATTTGGGTCAAATAAGACTAAGTAAGCATCAAATTCAGAGCTACTCAGCTCAATAGTAATTGCTTCACCCGCTCTCCCTGCAAAAGTGTGCTGCTGAAAGTAACTCCCATCTTTTTCTAACTGCTGACTATTTTGATTGAGAGTCCCATTAATTATCAGCTCTTGAGTAGCTTCCGGTGTCGATCGCTGTTGTGAGGGGACAGAAGTCTGTGCTATTCCTGGCAGCATAACAGCGGCTTCCAGGGTGTTGATGAGAACAATGACAGCTAGGGAAGTTTTGGCCAAGTGAGTTGTGCTGAGTATTCTGGGAAACATAATTATTAAATTCAAAATTCAAAAGTCAAAAGTCAAAAGTAAGATTTTATAAGCTCAAATTTTAAAGTCAAAAGTCAGAAGTTAAAAGTTAAAAGTAAGATTTTATAAACTCAAAACATATTTTTAAGTTAAAAGGGTGTTGCTGAATTGAAGTATGAATGTGCGATTGTTTGGTTCTGGTAAAGCCCCCTAAATCCACCAATTTTGGGAGACTTTTAGAGTTTTATTCCCCCCAATTTTGGGGGGCTAGGGGGGCAAAATCATACCCAGAATCACCAACGCCGTTAAAAGTTAGTTTGCTTACTTAGTCTAGTTATCATAACAAATTTTCTAATGAGGTTTGAAATGTCTCGGTTGAGGTTTTGAACCTCTAAAATCTTGCTTTTTACTTTTGACTTTTAACTTTTCAAAGGTTCTTGGTCAAAATTATTCAGGGCAAACAGAATGGTCTCTATCAAACCAAACTATATAGTAAACCGCATCTACCCGAAATCCAAAAATTCGCTTTTTTTCATCTATTCTCATTTCTGATAATTTAATATCCTCCGGTATATTTTCTGGTAAAGATGGATGATTACTAATTAATTTATAACCTGTGCCAACTGATAAACCAGGTTTTTTAGAACCATGAGTTTTTATCTGCGCCCAGGTATATTTTTCTATTTTCTTTAACCCTTGAATTAAGTCATTAATTTCTGATGAATTCCAATTAGACAAAACCCAACGATTTTTATCTGTGTATTTCAACAATGAATAATGAATAATGAATAATTACCTATCTTTGAAAAGAATAGGATTGACTAATAATGAATTTTTTTCTTTATTATACCCTTAAAATGGGAGGCTTTAAACCACAATTTTTCGGTAAATCTAAAGCTAGGATTTTGATAACTGATAACTGATAACTGATAACTGATAACTGATAACTGATAACTGATAACTGAATTAAGCCTCCACCATTTGAGAATAGAAAGCTTTCATATCCTCTTGAGAAATAATATTATTCGATGGTTGAGCAGGTTCTAAATCTTTTCTAGCATTTAGCCAAGGAGTTTCAGAATGCGTTAATTCCTGTAAGTATCTAGCACTTAATTCTCCATAAGTATTCCATACTTCCTCAAGAACTTCTATTTCATCTTTTGCCAATTCTATTTCTAACTTTTCTGGTGGTGGAATATCCCGATAATGGTAAGGTTTATATTCATTCCAAACATCACGAATAATAGGCCCAGAAACCCAAGCTTCAATATCTTGAAAAAACAGAGGTTGATTTCTAAATACTAAACTCCAAGCTTGTGCATAATATACAATTTTTTGTAGCTTTAGAGGAGAGATTGTATCCCCTGCTTCTCTGTCAACACGGCATAAAAAATACTGAGCTATATCAATAGCATTTTTCATAAGTTTTGTTCTCCTGAATCTTCAAAAATTATATAAATTTTTAATCCTTGGAAGTTTATTAAATACTTTCCAAAATTTAGAGGTAGTTTGAGAGTTCATCAGAAGTTTAAAGGTTTAGTTTTACCTTGTTTAAACTCGGCATTGGCGACAGCCGACTTCGCTTCCTTGGCAAGTTGAGCAAGTTTATCTTGAGAATTAGCAAAATTTTCTGCCCATCTTTTCTCATCTTCTATTTCTGCTAGGATGAGATAAGCTATGGCTTCTTGTTGGCTTTCTGGTAGTTGAGAGAGTTTGCTTAGTGCTTTTTGTAAAACCTCAGTCATAGTTTTTTTGGTAATTATTTCTTATTAGTTTAGCGACAAAACAAAAATGATACAAGACCAAATCAAAGCTTAGGACTGGACTCTCCATCTGTGTATCCGTGCCATAATCTCTGTGAGCAGTCATAGTTTTTTTGCTGATTATTTCTTATTAGTTTAACGGAGAAACAAATTTCATCCTACAATGCTATGGCCCGACGCTCAACTATTTCTAACTCTTCTGGTGTCATATTAATTTTATTGGCAATGTCTAAAGCTTGTTCTATTTCTGCAACTACTCCCAAACTCTCTGGAATATCATTCAGTTGAGCAGCTTCTTTAAGAAAGAAAATCCACTTCTCTGTCAAAGTTTCTAACTCGGCCAAAGTTTTTTTAAACTTAGGTAACTCCACAAATATTAGCCGCAATTCTACATCGGGATATTTCCAGTTTTTATCTTCATGTTTAAACACAAAAGAATTAATTACATCTACTACTTTTTTGTCTTTAAAGAAAATAAAATCTGTAATCGTTAGTACTATTGCCGGATGTAGTAGAAGGAAATCGTCTTCTGTTTTTAACTGGTTGCCATAACCTTTGACAAAGTTGTACATTACTCCCTTGCTAAAAGCAGTCATCCCTGCAAATTCTATTTCAATAACCACAACCGAACTATCAAATAAGACAGCTGTTATATTTAAAGAAGTGTCTTTTAAGTTAATTGCTTTACCGAGATTAAAGGGGTTAATAATTGTTAAAGATTCAATTGTTTTTTCTCCACCATAAATTATGGCATTTAGGAAACTAATTAAAATCTCTGTGCTTTCCTCGGAACCCAATATTTTTTTAAAAGCATAATCTACTTTGGGACTAACAAAATCCATAGTGATTTTTTCTTTAACTGGGCTTTTGAATTATTAAAAATATTATAGCAATTTACAAAAAGCGTGAGGTACAAAATTCGTATTTATACTTGACAATAATAATAGTTTATGGTAGAAAATAATTATTATAAAATCAACAACTAATGTATCTATGAAACCAGAAATTATAGTTGATGTTACCACAGATAGACAGTTAAAAATTCCTGCAGAAATTCAACAGCAACTTACTCCAGGCGATCGCTTTAAAGAAGTCAAAAGTCAGAAGTCAGAAGTTAGAAGTTAACCCACCCCTGCCCCTCCCAGGAGGGAGGGCTGTTTCATTCTCAATAGACACGGGGACGCGGAGACACGGAGACACGGGGATAGAGGCTTTTAAGAGGCGTTAAACTAAATATTTTCTCAGAGCTTAACGACGCTTATTGGCTGAAAAATAGGCAAATTTTGGTATATTTCACTATTCCACTATCCTCTCATCTTCTTTTCTCCCTAAATCGTTAATATACTATACTTTGAAACAGCCCTGGGAGCCAGGAGGGGAAATAGGGGATTTGAGCAAGACTCCAAAAATTATTTCGCCTTAAAAGGCGGGGTTGCACGACCAAATTATTTTGATAAAATTACAATGACAGAAGATAGCTTAGTTTTTCAGAAGGTTAAAAAAGGTTTTGACTGGGAAGAATGGGAACGACGAGTCGAAGCAGCTAACCCCGATCCCAATCAATTAACAACAGAAGAAATTTGCGAAATTGTCCGGGAAGTACGTTATCAAAAATATTCTTCTATGGTATTGTCTTAATTGTTATTATAGAAAATTTCATATAAAATGACTGATAGGGAGGAAAACATAGAATTTCCTTTACGCCCTTTAATTTGGATGGGAAACTCTCGTAAAAATATCCGTGACTTTCCAACCGAAGTTCGTTTATCAGTAGGTTATGCGTTGCAATTAGTGCAAGCTGGAGAAACACCTCTAGAAGCTAAACTTTTCAAGGGAGTTGGAAGTGGAGTTTATGAAATTGTTAAACGTTATGATACTGATACTTATAGAGCTGTTTATGCTGTAAAAATTGGAGAAACTATTTATGTACTTCATGCTTTTCAAAAGAAATCAAAGACAGGAATTAAAACCTCACAGTCTGACATTGACTTGATTAAAAAACGCTATCAAGATGCAGTAATAAAGGAGAAACAAAAATGATACAAGAGCAAATTTTTGAAGAAAGTAGTGGTAATGTATTTGCCGATCTTGGTTTGGATGATGCAGACGAACTTTTTACACGAGGAAAAATAGGTATTCAGGTAATACGTTTGTTGAAGCAACGCCATCTTAAACAGGATGAAATTAGTGAAATTCTAGGTATTTCTCAATCAGAAGTATCTCATTTAATGAATGGAGAATTTCAAAGTTTTAGTGAATGGAAACTACTTAATTTTCTTAAACAACTTGATATAGAAATCACCGAATAATGAATAATGAATAATGAATAATGAATAATTAAGAGTTGATAGTTAATAATTATTCATTCAACAATTCACGCCTTGAAGCCTCCCCTTTTCAAGGGGATAAAACCAAAAAAAAATCCTTTTAGTCAATCCTATCCGTTTTAAGAAGAGGTAATTATTAATTATTAATTGTTAATTGTTAATTGCTGAATTTACTTCTTCATTCTCATAATGGAGAAAATCAAGATATTGATACAGCGATCGCTCTTTGATATTTGACAATTTGGATAGCCTACTAGACTCTTAATCCGTGCATCCGTGCCATAATCCGTGTGAGCCGACATTTAATGAATGGAGAATTTCAAAGTTTTAGTGAAGGGAAACTACTTAATTTTCTTAAACAACTTGATATAGAAATCACCGAATAATGAATAATGAATAATGAATAATGAATAATTAAGAGTTGATAGTTAATAATTATTCATTCAACAATTCACGCCTTGAAGCCTCCCCTTTTCAAGGGGATAAAACCAAAAAAAAATCCTTTTAGTCAATCCTATCCGTTTTAAGAAGAGGTAATTATTAATTATTAATTGTTAATTGTTAATTGCTGAATTTACTTCTTCATTCTCATAATGGAGAAAATCAAGATATTCAGGACTTACGCATGGACGCTATTGGTAGGGTGTGTTAGCGCTAGCGTAACTGAGCATCACTCTATATATAGTACCTTTGCGTAAGTCCTGATATTGATACAGCGATCGCTCTTTGATACTTGACAATTTGGATAGCCTACTAGACTCTTAATCCGTGCATCCGTGCCATAATCAGTGTGAGCGGACGTTGTATTACTGCTATACCTTGGGTTTGGAGACCAAACCCCTACAGTTTTATCCCTGTTCCCTATTCCCTGCTATACTATAAAATAATTTAAACAGAAGCGACTGTTGCCATGGATTCATCACATTTGGAAACGGCTGTGAATACCTATAAACAAGTCCTCCAGGAACTTAAGGCTTCTCAACCCCCCAAACCGGAACAAGTCTTAGCAGTATTAAATGCTAGGGATGTTGTCCAAACAGCCTGGAATCAGTCCACCTCCATTTCTGCCAACTCTCAACAACAACTGCTTCAATTAGACAATTTGTTGAGAGAACAAGCTCATCGAATTACTCAGACTAAAGGAGTCAATCTCTCCCAATATCGTAGTAGCTTTTCTCCTCCTGAAAAAGCTTGGTGGTGGAGATTAGAGACAGAAGTTCCTCCCCATTTTTGGGACCGTTTGGATTGGTTGTGGCGTGGTTTAACCGTTGCAGGTTGGACAGCAAACTTGGGGTTACTGATGGATATTGTGCCTCGGTTTATTGGGGCAGGAACAGGACTCCTGGGAACAATTGCAGTTGCTTTCCCTAGCCTGATCGCCCTATTACAAGCCAAAAGTGAACTTACTCAAACTGGCAAAGAAGGATTTAATCGCTTACTGAAACGACTGCGAATTCCGGAACATTTCCATGAAGAAGCCAGACTTGGCTCAACAACAATGCTCCTTTTGCTTCTAGTTGCTTTGCGAGCGAATTTTCCTGCTTTTTCTGATTTTTACAACAGAAAGGGATTGGAAAAATATCAAAAGGGTGAGTTTGCTGGAGCTGAGTCAGCCTATCAACAAGCATTAGCAATTGATCCTGATAATTTCAAAGCCAATTATAACTTAGGAGTATTGTACGAAGATTTACAACAGTTTGACAAAGCCAAAACTCAGTATCAGTTGGCAGTCAAAGCAAACTTTATCAAAGCTCAAAATAACCAAGCTCGTCTTCATATTCTGGAAGGTAAACCAGACCTAGCTATTCCTCTTTTGTGGAGTGGGTTAGGTAATTTGGGGAATGAGGATAATCCTTCACTTAGAGTCACATACAGTTTGTACAAAAATTTAGGATGGGCTTTCTGGAAAGAGGAAGCAACCGAACAAGCTGAGGAATTTCTCAGACTAGCAATTCAGATCGGGGAATCTGAAAATATTCAAAATCGAGGTTCCGCCCATTGTTTGCTGGCACAATTACTTGAAGGACAGCAAGAAAAACAAGCAGAAGCAGTTGAACAATGGCAGCAATGCTGTAAATTTGGTTCTGTCTCTAATCCAGATGAAACTCAATGGCTGATTTCAGCCCATAAAAAATTAAAGGAGGAAGGGAAATCATGCGATGGGGAAATTTCAAATTTATAATTCCATTCTTAACCGGGGTGACTATAGTAAATGTTCTAGCCAAACCATTAAGTTCAGTTATTCCCGGCTTTAACTTACTCATAAGTTTCAGCCCACCAGGGCAGGTCAAACTTAAACGTGAGCAGTGGCAAACATATCAGCCGACAACAGTAGGAACTCGTCTGAGAGATGCCGATCGCTTATTCTTGCCAAAGGGAGCTAAAGCTAAAGTAATATGTCAGAATTTAGTTATGTGGAAAGTTCCTGCTGGCAAGGAATCTATTGTTCGTGAAGGGTGTCCCTCTGTTAGTAACCCTAGACTGATTGATCAAGGAGAAGATACCGCACCTACCCGAAATCCCAACACCCCCAGTATTCCCTATCTCATCAGTCCCAGGGAGACAAAATTGCTACCTACTGAGTCCGTAACTTTTCACTGGCACCAGGTTGAGGGAGCTAAAAATTATCGCGTGAGTTTACGGGGGCCGGGTGTTAATTGGAACGACAAAACAAAGGAAAACCAAGTAGTTTATGCAGCAGAGCAACCCTTGAAACCAGGAACTCGTTATTGGTTCACCGTGGAAACGGATACGGGTGCAACTTCAACTAGAGAGGGAATTATTGGATTTAGTACCGTTTCAGAGAAAGAAGTGCAAGAGATATTGGGTGCAGTTGAAGAAGTCAAGCAGAAGCAACTAAGTCGGGAAGCTGAAGCACTCGCTCTAGCACGTTTGTATCAAAGTAATGAAGTTTATAATGAAGCGATCGCCCTGCTGAAAAGTGCAATTAAGGATGGTGTTGAATCTACAGCTATCCATCAACTCTTAGGAAAAGTTTATCAACAAATTGGATTGAATAGATTAGCCAGAGAACACTATCTCAAAGCTTTGGAACTAGCGAAAGCTGAGGAAAATTTAGAGGGTTTGGCAATGACTCAGGGAGGGTTAGCTATTACCAATGGAATTGTAGGAAATGAGGATGAAGCTCGCAACTATTTCAAAAATGCCAAAGCTACCTATCAAGAACTAGGGGATGAAGAAGCAATTCGTAATCTAGAAAAAGTTTTAACCGAAATTTTGGGCGTAAATCAAGGAAGTCAAAAGTCAAAAGTCAAAAGTTAAAAGTAAGATTTTAAGGAAGTCAAAAGTTAAAAGTTAAAAGTAAGATTTTAAGGAAGTCAAAAGTCAAAAGTCAAAAGTAAGATTTTATATTAGGTCTCGTTAAATTAGCCATAATAATCAGCTACCTTTAGTCATCTAAAGATGACTTCTGCTGTGAGCCAAGAAATTTATTTCTTGGCGGATGAGTTTGTGTTCTATAAATCTGAAAAGCATTGTATAGCGTTGGCGATTCTAGGTACTTCAATCTCCCCTACTCCCCTGCTCCCCTGCTCCCCTACTCCCCTACTCCCCTGCTCCCCTACTCCCCTGCTCCCCTACTCCCTACTCCCTACTCCCTACTCCCTAAAAATCAAATTAATTCACTGCAAATTCTGTGTGAGGACGTACTTCTGGCGGATGAAAACCCAGAACAATTTGACTTTTTGGAATACCTGCATTAACTAAATCACGAGCAATACCATCCTCCAAACCATCTTCGTGAATCCATATTTTATCGCCAACAATTTCTAAATGCACAATACAACCATGTAACCTCCGCCTATTTTCCCATCCCCAAGTCATAAATAGATAATGTAACTTATCCTCACTCACAATTAAATGACGCTTAACTTCTCCATAGCGATAAGGAAGGTCTGCATATTCTTTTAAAATCGGATAAATAATTTGATAATATTTAGTTATTGAATCCATTGTAAAATCGCCTCCTCTATTTCATCAAAAACTAATAAATTTACAAGATTTTGTTTTAATAAAATCTTACCAATAGGTTGTTCAAAAATATCCTCATAAGCAGGTTGTTTAATTGCTAAATACAATATTCTTGCTTCCCGCTTTTCTCTTAAAATTTCTCTATACAAAATATATTGACCAAGGGCTTTTTCTAAATCATTAATGCGAGACATACCAATAAAGCTTTTAACTTCTACAGCAATTTTTTGGTTACTTTTCTCTGCTGCAATTAACTTTTCTGCCCCCAAATCTACAAATAAATCTTTTTTGCCAATAGACAAAATTAAAGGATCGTCTGTAATATTCCAACCATCCTTAATTAAGGCATTTTTTACTGTATCGTGATATAAGTCTTTAGCTGGCATCAATCTTTTGGATTAACTTTACAGAGTTGATAAAAATCTTCTTTTGTTAATGTAATTAATGGTTTTAAATCTAAAATAGTTCTCACCATAAATAGTTCTCATCATAAATTGTTATCAAAATAATGGGGTCTAAAACCCCGCCTTTTAAGGCGAAATATTTTTGGAGCCTTACTGACTGATAACTGATAACTGATTAAGCAACACCATAACCTGTATAAGGACGCTTATAAGGTGGATGTAGCCCTAATACAATATCCTCACTGACTGATAACTGATAACTGATTAAGCAACACCATAACCTGTATAAGGACGCTTATAAGGTGGATGTAGCCCTAATACAATATCCTCTTTATCAACGCCCATTTCTATTAATTCTTGACCAACATCACTCTCAGTTGCATTTTGCTGAAGCCAAATTTTCCCATCTTTAATATCAAAATGTAAAACGGTATAGTAAATTCGTTCTAAATCTTTCCAACCTACTCGCATAAACTGATAATGATTTCGTATTGGGTCAAAAAATAGTTGATTTTCTACCTCTTTATTTTCAGTTTGAAATTGAGCATACTTTTCTAACAAAATTTCAATGCAGGAACGATAACTTTCTAACTTATCCATTGAATAATTTCCTCCGTTTCGGGTTTGTAAATAATAAGTTTAAGTTGATAACGCTTAATTACCACCTGAGCTAAACGACTCTGAAAGAAAGTTTGATAAGCTTCAACAGGAACTGCTAGATAAAGCAACCTTTCTGGATCATTCACTTCTAGCATAATGCGGTAGTTCAAAAACTGGCCTAAAGCAGTATGAAAACTACTGATAGCAGATATACTGACAAAGTTCTTAATTTCCACAGCAATTTTTTCGTTGCCTCTATTAGCAGCAATTAATCTTTCCGCACCTAAATCAATCTTAACTAGAACTTCTTCCCATTCTAATTCTAGTGGATCTTTGGTAATAATCCATTGGTCTTTCTCTAAAGCTCGTTTTACGGCTTCATGGAAAATATCTTTTGCTGCCATTTTTTCTATTTTTAATTCAAAAGCCAATTTGCGCAATAAATAGGAGTTGATCGACAAGTTTCTTAATACTTATTTTACCGAAAAATTGTGGTTTAAAGCCTCCCCTTTTAAGGGGATAATAAAGAAAAATTTTCATTATTAGTCGATCCTATCCGCTTTCAAGGAGAGGTAATTATTAATTATTCATTATTAATTATTAATTGTTGAACAACAGTCTCTAATTTGATTATTATCAAAATACATCTTTTGCCCGTCGCCTATTGCCAGTTGCTTCATAACACTTTTCCACAAAATTTAAGTAACTATTTTGAAACACTTCTGGAGAAAATTTATAGGCGTGCTTTCTGATAATTTCTGCCTGAAAATATGCCTGAAAATTTTCAAATTTTTCTACTGCTTCTATTAATGCTTGTTCTGTCTGTTCAGAAAACAATAAACCCGTTGCTGAATCTGGATATTTTCTCATATCTAAAACTGTTTCAGTCGCTCCACCAACCCCATAAGCAATAACAGGTGTTCCGCAAGCTTGTGCCTCTACTAAAGCCATGCCAAAATCTTCACAAGCAGCATAAATAAAACCTTTTGCTTCTGACATATATTTAGTAACTACATCTTCAGGTTGCCAACCCATAATTTTCACATTAGGTTTAGCAATATGACGTAATTTATTGAATTCATCACCCGTACCAATAACTATTAACTCTCGCCCCAACTGATTAAAAGCTTTGACAATTAAAGATATTTTTTTGTAGCTCACTAATCTACAAACAGTAAGATAAAAATTTTGTTTCTGAGATTTAAAAGGAAATTTTTCCACATTTACTGGCGGATAAATTACCTCAGCTTCACGTCGATAACAACGCCAAATTCTGCGGGCGGTATGTTGAGAATTAGCAATAAAATAATCTACTCGGTTAGCAGAAATTACATCCCATTCCCTGAGTCTATGTAAAAGATATCTGGTAAAAATACCAGGAATACCTTTACCTAATTTACTACTATTTAGATAGTCAAAAGTTAAATCCCAAGCATAACGCATAGGAGTATGACAATAACAAATATGCAGTTGATAGGGTGTAGTAATAACAGCTTTAGCAACTGCATGAGAAGAAGATAAAATTACATCATATTCTCGTAAGTCTAATTGTTCAATTGCTATTGGTAATAAAGGTAAATATTTTTGTACTCCGTTACGAGCTAAAGGCAAATGTTGTAAAAATGTTTTGCCTATTTTACGTTGATAAAGATAACTTTCAGGATTCCTTGACTCGAAATCAATTAAAGCATATAAATCTGCATTAATATGTTGAAGAATTTCTTTGACAACCAGTTCTGAACCACCAGTTGCTTTAGGCGTTAACCATTCGTGAACAAGAGCATATTTTATTTCCACAGTAGATTTTTAAGTATTTCAGGATTGAACAATTGTAGGAATAGGGAATAGGGAGTAGGGAGTAGGGAGTAGGGAAGATAAGGAATTAAGATAGGGAACAAGCAAAAAATATTTATCCAGTTAACTATACAACATTAATCTGGAATTTACTGTTAACAATTAGGGAATAGGGAATAGGAAGCAGGTAAGATGAGGAGCAGGATAAGGAACAAGCAAAAAATATTTACCCCGTTAACTATACAACATTAATCTAGAATTTACTGTACAATTTTTTAGGTTATTTTCTTCTTCCTTCTTCCTTTTCTTTCTCTCCTGACTCCTGACTCCTCCGTAGTTATTTATAAGTATTTAACCAGACATGATATTACTTCTTCCTTCTTCCTTCTTCCTTCTTCCTTCTTAATTAGAAGCTAATTTATCTGCCCAACGAGTTGTTTCAGGCAACCGATATTTAGTAGTACATTTCAAAACATAATTTATAGCAGTTGTTAAGCTAATTCTATGACCAGTTGAAACATAAATTGGCTTAACTCCAGCACGAGTTCTAACAATAGCACCAATAACTTCTCCTTCATCTATTATTGGTTGCCAATTACCCCTTTCTAAACCAACAGAATCATGCTTACCAATATAGTGAGATTTAGCTACACCAATACTAGGGATATTAACTAAAACTCCCAAATGACAAGCTATACCAAATCGACGAGGATGAATCAATCCTTGACCATCACAAAGTAATAATTCAGGAGTAATATTTAGCTTTTCTAAAGCATCTAAAATAGCAGGTATCTCTCGAAAAGATAATAATCCAGGAACATAAGAAAAAGAAGTAGGACGTTTAACTATAGACTGTTCTAATAATTCTAATTTTGGAAAACTTAAAACTGCTACTGCTGCTTGAGTAATCTGATCTGAATCACTATAACCAACATCAATACCAGCTACATATTTAATAGTTCCAAATTGGTCTTCAGTTATTACTTGATGACGGAGTTTTTGTTGCAGAGCGATCGCTGTTTCTACATCAGTAGGAAAAGAAAACTTTTGGTCTATTTTCATAATATATAGAGCTTGATAATTGAGCTACAGCAATTTCCAAAGTTATGAGGTACAGTTGACAGGGTAAATATTTTTTACTTGTTTCCTATCCTGCTCCTTATATTACTGAATAATTAAGGTTTAAAGCCTCTCCTTTAAAGGAGAAACAAGAAAAATTTTTCCTTTTAGTCAATCCTATCCACTTTCAAGGAGAGGTAATTATTAATTATTAATTATTAATTATTAATTATTAATTTTTAAACTACTCCCTAATTATGATTTACTATCTTTTCTTCCTAATTCATAAACAGCACAAGTTACACAAACAATCATCCCAATACTAATTGACCAACTTTTATCTAAACCAATTTCTACACCCCAATTGCATAAACTTCCTACAATTAAAAAAGGTACAATACTAAAAATAGATGCATAAAAAGCATTCTGAGACTCTCTAGCTTTACGGGTCTTTTCAAATTCCTTCTCGGATGTATACAATGCTCTTTCTGCAAAATTAAACCAACGGTTAAGTTGTAATGTCACCCATTCACTTAGAGGGGAAAAACCCCAATATAAGGCCAAAGACCAGAGAGATGCACCTGCGATCGCTGTGGCATCTATGGCCAATCTAAAGGGAAAAATTTCTTCTAGTATCATTTTTTAAAATCTTATATTTTATTTTTCGTCAAAATATTAAATTCCTGAATTATAACAGACTTCAGTGATGATTATATTTTAAGCATTCAATTAAACATAAACATGAAATTAGATAACATGAAATTAGATAATTGGTAAGCATTTCCTGCGGAATGCTGCGCAAACAGCCATCAGCTATCAGCTATCAGCTATTGCTTTCAGTTTAGAATAAAAGCTTTATTAATTGTCTTACTACAAAAATTGGCTTCCTTGTCCTTAAAGTCAGTTGTTAATTTAAACACTATCCTATATGAGAGAGTCTTGTTGCTGAAGTCCGCAGTTCTGACTCAGGAGGCTAGCTGACAGCAAGCTAGCTGTTTGCGCAGCATGACCTAGGAAATGCTTACGATAATTGATATTATCTGTTGTTGCTAAATCGGAAAAATAACTTAAATTAGGATTATACCTAGAACAATTTAATATAATTGTAAAACAAACAGAATAATAGTTGGTTATCAGCTTTAATATTGTCCAATTTAGCGATGAAAAAATAACTAGACGGGTAAAATGTAGCTCTGGATTATATCTTAATCTTAAAAATGCTTAAGAAGACAAATATCGGGTAAAACATGATGTCTAAATATCTCATAATTAATACTGAATAAACTTAAATAAATAGCAAAAGCATAATTAACACATCCAGAAAAATATGTATAAATAGTATTTAGAATTATAGAATAATGTAATGACAAATTATGATTTTGAATCGGAATATAATCTCAAACTCATTTTTGCAGGAATTGCATCTAAAATCGGCGAAGAACTTTTTCAGGCTTGTGCTCAATACCTGGCTCAAGTTTTGCAAATAAAATATGGATTTGTTGGAGAATTTATAGATAGTACTCGACCACAAATTAAGGTATTAGCTTTTTGGTCAGGAGACAAGTTTATACCTAATTTTAAATACGATATAGAAGGAACTCCTTGTAGTACTGTTTATGAAACAGGTCTACAAATTTATCCCCATTCAATTCAAGAACTATTCCCAGAAGATCAAGATTTATTAACTTTGGAAGCTGAAAGTTATTTAGGGATTTCTATTGTAGATAGTCATGGAAACAATGTTGGTCATGTTGGAGGTTTAGATACTAAACCTTTAAAACACAATTATGAACAACAAACATCTATCTTAAAAGTAATTGCTACTCGCTCTGCAGCTGAAATTGAGCATCAATTATCTAAAAAAGCCTTAAAAAAGCAAAATATTTACTTACAAAGAACTCTTAAAAAGTTGAAAAAGACTCAAGCTCAACTCATTCAGGCGGAAAAAATGTCTAGTTTGGGAGAAATGGTGGCTGGAATTGCTCATGAGATTAATAATCCTGTCACCTTTATTTTGGGTAATTTAAATCACATTAATAACTATACTAAAGATTTATTAGATTTAGTTCATCTTTTGCATAAAAATTCTTCAAATTTACCCGATGAAATTGCAGAAAAAATTGAAGAAATTGAATTGGATTATATTGAAGAAGACTTACCAAAATTATTAGATTCAATGGGAGGAGGAGCAAATCGCATTAGTAAAATTGTTAAATCATTGCAAGTTTTCTCCAGCTTGGATAAAACAAAAATAATGTCTGTAGATATTCATGTAATTATTGACAGTATCTTACTAATTCTTCAACCCCGTTTACAAAATCCATTGTTTCATATTAAAGTCATTCAAGATTATGGCGAACTGCCTCTAGTTAACTGTTTTCCTAACGCATTAAAGCAAGCAATAATGAATATTGTTAACAATGCCATTGATGCACTAGAAATAAAATTTTATAAGAATAAATATGGAGTAGAACAACCACAAATTTTTATCAGAACAGAAAAATTAGAAAATGATTGGTTGGGGATTTATATTTCTGATAATGGCTTGGGTATAACAGAAGAAAATTACTCTAAAATATTCGACCCCTTTTTTACAACCAAACCAGTCAGTCAAGGCACAGGTTTAGGACTATCAATCAGTTATCAAATTATTGTTGAACAACATGAAGGCAGAATAAAATGTATTTCTTCTCCTGAAAAAGGAGCGGAATTTGTGATTGAAATACCAACTTGACATTTTTTGAGAAGGAAGAGGAAAGAAGGAAGAAGGAAGAAGGAAGAAGGAAGAAGGAAGAAGGAAGAAGGAAGAAGAAAAAATCTTCTGTTGCCTAAGTAATTCCTCTTTTGATAGAAACTACTGGAAATGGTTGGGTAGTAAATTGCTCAGAACTCTAAATTTACTCAGCAAAAATGGTGAGAATTTTCTATAAAAGTACCTGGTTTTCAGCTCTTCACGCTCAAAAAGGAGTGTATTTTAGGCTCATAGTTGGTAAACATTCAGCTATTAGCTTTCAGCTAGAAAAATTAAGGGACAATTCTTGCTCCTACCTCTTCGCTCATTCTCCTGTCTCCTGTCTCCTGTTTCCTACCCCAGCAAAAAGCCTTTATTCAGCAAACTCTACATATATAGCACTATAGTTTCAAAAAGCTTTCTTTCAGGGACAGGGCTTGAAACCCAAATTTTCAGTAAACTAATTTTTGACTGATGGCAATATGGTTAAATTATGATACAATTCCTCAGAATCTTCAGATGTATCAAATCATCCCTGGTCACAAGAAATTGAGGAGTGAATAAAAACCATGTCAAATCCAATCCCTCTTGGTTTGCCTTTGGTATCTAATCCTATAAAGCAGTATTTTAATAAATCAAAAAAAATTTTACTATTACTAGGAATCATCGGAGTTGGCTTCACCACCACAGGACTCAAACAAGAATTAGTCACAGCTCAAGAACCCGCAATTAATAATCAACAAATAGCCTACGTCAATAACTGGCAAAATGCTTCCTTCCCAGTCGAAAACTTTCAAGGATATACATCCCCTTTTGGCCCGAGAGGAGGAGGATTTCATTATGGGTTAGACCTAGCAGCACCCCGGGGAAGCTATATCCGAAATTGGTGGGCAGGTAAAGTTGTAGAAGTTTGGGAAGATAGACGATGTGGGACTGGCATTGTAATTAAGTCAGGCTATTGGGAACACGTTTACTGCCATGTTCAAGGAGGCGTAGAAACTCGTGGCGGACGTCGTTATCTAGTAGATCGTGATGGTGGAATTATGCTACTTCAAGGTCAAGTTCTACCTGCCGGGACTCGAATAGCGAGAGTGGGAATGACTGGTCGAACCAGTGGCCCCCATCTTCATTGGGGCTTAAAATATGGGGGTCGTTGGGTAGACCCCGGTTTAATTTTACGAGAGATGTATGCTCAACAAACCACTCAAAATCTATAGCGCTACGGGCAAGTTAGAAGTCAAAAGTCAAAAGTTAAAAGTTAAAAGTTAAAAGTCATCTCTGATATCATGTCCGCTTGAATACTTATTCTTTAGTGGAAGGAAGGCAGAGGGCAGAAGGCAAAAGGAAGAAGGCAGAAGGGTTTCTTGCAATTGTAATTTAGAAGATGTGGTTTATCAATTTGAAAAGCGCTGTAGTATTTATTAGTATTTATCAAAACGTTAGCAGAAGACCCGCACCATAATATGCAGATTTGGTGTCGGGATGAATGCTAACAAATTTTTGTGCTATAATAACATAAAAGATGCCATGCTGTAAATATTTAGTGTCAAAAAAAAAGGTCGAAAAAATTGAAAGCCAGATATAAATATCGCATCTACCCTAATCATGTCCAAATTCAGAAGTTAAGTCAATTATTTGGATGTTGTAGATATGTTTGGAATCAATCATTAGCACATTGTAATCAACTGTATGCCGATGGTATTAAAAAGCCTTCATATACTGATTTAACTAAACAATTCATAACACAAGCTAAAAGAGAGTTGCTTTGGTTAAAAGAGGTAGCCTCTACTCCATTACAACAATCATTAAAAGACTTAGACCAAGCATATAAAAACTTTTTTAATAGTTGTACTGGTAAAAGGAAAGGAATTAAGGTTAAACCTCCTAAATTTAAAAGTAGAAAGTCAAGACAAACAGCAAGATTTGTAGGAGTTAACTATCAGATTAACCGAGATAAAATCTATCTACCAAAAGTAGGTAAGATTAAAATATTCTGGTCAAGACCATTAGCTAGTCAGCCTACATCTGTAACTATTATTAGAGATTCAGCTCATAGATATTTTGCTAGTTTTGTAGTAGAAACTAATGCGGAATTTCTGCCAAAAACTGATAATTATATTGGGATTGATTTAGGAATTTCTACTTTTGCAACTTTGAGCAATGGTGAAAAATACGAAGCTCCTAAACCACTCAAACAAAACCTTAAGAAATTAGCTAAGTTTCAACGTAAATTGGTTAAGACTCAACCAGGCAGTAAACGTCGTGAAAGACGTAGACTTAAAGTAGCTAAACTTCATGGCAAAATCAAAGACATGAGAACAGATTTTCTACACAAATTGTCTACTAATTTAGTAAGAAAATACGACACCATTGTTTTGGAAGATTTGAACGTCTCAGGCATGGTTTCCTACGGAATGCTTCGCAAACGTAATCCTAAACTTGCTAAGGCTATATCTGATTTAGGATGGCGACAATTCCGAACTTTAACTGAGGCCAAATGTGAGAAATATGGGAGAGAATTTAGAGTCATAAACAGATGGGAACCCACGAGTCAAAAGTGTAGTTGTTGTGGGTTTAAAGGAGGCAAGAAAGAATTAAATGTCAGGGAATGGACTTGTATCAGTTGTGGCACATTTCACGATAGAGATGTGAATGCTGCTGTAAACATTCTTAATACATTAACAGCTCAAACAGTAGTGATGTCTCGCGAGGCGTCACTACAACCGATAACCAAAGTTAAAAAAGCTGTTGAACTTGAGAATCCTGTACAACTATCACTTTTCAATGAAGTCGCCGAGGGTCAACGGTCGATTATTTATCGGACACGGAGCAGCCGTAAGACTCGCCGTAAAAAGCAAGCAAGCAGCAATGATGTGTCAACCCGCCCTGAATCTTTCAAGCAGCGAGCGTCTGTTTGATTGATGGATGGGAATCCCGCGTTGTCTCGTAGAGCAACGTCGGGAGGATGTCAAACAGGAAAATATTTTCCCACTGTTCCCTGTTCCCTGTTCCCTATTCCCTGCTTATAGATTAAACTTCAACTTTTCTTTTCTAAACCAATAGAAAGTTTCTGTTTCTCAGGTAATGTCGTGTATTCCGAAACAATTCTCCGGAACTCTTCACCCTCAATAGTTTCCTTTTCTATTAAAAGGTCTACCAACCTATCCACAACTACACGATTTTCTCTAATGATTCGGCGAGCTTCCTCATAACAATGAACAGCCATTGCTCGAACTTGATGGTCAATCTTAGTCGCAACTTCCTCAGAATATTCTGACTGTGACTGCCAACCTCGACCCAAAAAGACTTCCTCACTAGGATTCTCCAAAGCAATTGGCCCTAAATCCGACATTCCATAACGAGTAACCATTTCACGGGTTAAATTAGCCACACTCCTAATATCGTTAGCAGCTCCTACCGTTACCTCCGCAGGGCCAAAAATTTCTTCCTCCGCAGCACGCCCACCTAGAGAAATTGTAATTCTGTCTATTAACCAAGAACGGGTATATAACCCACTGTCAACCATTCCCTCATCCATAATTGGTTGAGCAAAACCACCTACTCCTCCAGAACGAGGAATAATACTTACTTTATTGAGAGGATCGGAATTTTTGAGCAAAGTCATTAACAAAGCGTGTCCGATTTCATGGTACGCAATTAACCGTTTTTTCTTACTATCCAATAATGGAGTTAAACTCAAACCGATGGTTACTCGATCAATAGCGTCATCAATTTCCGAGGGTGTAATTGCTTCCTTACGTCTTCTAGCAGTCAGAATAGCTGCTTCGTTCAGCATATTGGCTAAGTCTGCTCCCGAAAAACCTGGTGTCCGTCGAGCGATCGCCTCTAAGGAAATCTCTGAAGTTAGTTTTTTATTCCGAGCATGGACTTCTAAAATTCCTAAGCGTCCATTATAAGTAGGCAAGTCCACAGTTACTTGTCTATCAAACCTACCAGGACGTAATAATGCAGCATCCAAGACATCAGGGCGGTTAGTTGCAGCGATAATAATGATGCCTGTATTGCCTTCAAACCCATCCATCTCTGTCAGTAACTGGTTTAGGGTTTGTTCTCGTTCATCATTACCCCCACCAATACCAGCTCCTCGTTGTCTACCCACCGCATCTATTTCATCTATAAATATGATGCAAGGAGCATTTTCTTTGGCTTTGCGAAATAAGTCCCTGACGCGAGAAGCTCCCACACCCACGAACATTTCCACAAATTCTGAGCCAGAGATACTGAAAAAAGGAACTCCTGCTTCTCCAGCGATCGCCTTTGCTAATAGAGTTTTACCTGTTCCCGGAGGTCCTACCAAAAGTACTCCTTTAGGAATTTTTGCCCCAATAGCTGTAAATTTTTCTGGCTTTTTGAGGAAACTGACTACTTCCTGAAGTTCTTCTTTTGCTTCTTCAATACCTGCCACATCATCAAATAATACCCCTGTTTTGGCCTCCATCTGAAAACGTGCCCTGGACTTGCCAAAGTTTAAAGCATTTCCCTGTGATTGACTAGAACGACGCAGAATACTTAGCAGTATAATGATAACGACAAAGACTATTAGTACATTAAAAATAATGCCCATAGCTACGCTATTATCGCCAGAGCGCTTTAGTTCAAAGTCAATTTTTTGAGCGCGAACTAGATCCAGTAGTTCTGGATTATACTCAAAAATCTTGACGGTATACATAGATTCATTACTCTTTTGTCCTTTCAGGCTAACTTTAGCTTCTCCTCGAGAGGGATAAGCATCTATTTCTGTAACTTCTCCAGCCTTGATTTTTTCTAGTAGCTGAGTGTAGGTGAGAGAGTTTTGATTATTAGCTTTATTAGCAAAAGCTGGAGTTCCTAGTAACGCACCTTGAGTAATTATCCCAGTGGCTAAAATTCTCCATATAAGTTTTCTAGATTTTTGAAAAAGAATAGTTTTGGTATTTTGGGTATTAGCTTTAGGGTTGCGTGGTGATGGGTGATGGTTGTTAATTTTATTTTGCCCATCTGTTTCTATTTGTTTCCAGAAATTTTTCATTAGTACTCTTGAGTCGTTGCCTTTTCTCTATATTAAGCGTGTATATCTATCTATATTAATAACCTATTTCATAGGTGAAGCTAATTCTTTGTCGTCAGAGAATATTCATAATAAATAGGGTTTGCGCTCAAAAGTATGAGTGGTGAAGGCAGGAGCCAGAATCCAGCAATCCTCCAATTCAGGAGGAATAGGAATTATAGAACAAGTAGTCAAAATATCATCCCTTTCCTATATCTTGCCCAAAATCCTAACTTTTTGACCATGAATAGCTGAAAACCAAGGTATTTCAGACCTAAAAAGGCTAAAACCTTTATCTGTAAAATTTTTCAGGTTTAATCAGCAAGCCCTAAATACATTAATTGTGCAAATCTCCCCATCTCCCCATCTCCCCATCCCCCCATCAATTTTTCTCTAATGACAATAAATTGACCCTGCCTCCTGGGTTATGCTTTACTCACATCTTTCTTAACATAAAGCTTGACAAAATATACGAGTTATGTATAAGCCTTGGTTCTGCTTTTTCGGGAGAAAAAATGTATGGAAAAATACTTTTTTTTTTGACAACTTCAGTAGTTTTACTTAGCTACTATGATTTTTTCTCCTTTCTCCCCTGCTCCCCACAAGGGTTTCAAGACTTATGGGTAAGGAATAGCCTCCTGGGAGGGGTTAGGTGTGAGTCCCCTACTGCTGAAAAAGATTTTTTCAGCAAACCCTAAATAGCTCCCATAAGGATTTTATATCTGATACAAGCGATCGCTCTATAGTCTATCAACCAACGCCTGAAACACATTTGTCTTACATTGTATTATTGCGACATACGCAATAAAAGAGAAAGAAGATGTTAACTATAGCAATGTGCGCTGGCATATTTACACATTATTTTTTGTACACCTTTTCGCTTACTGTACTGGATTGTTTCACCTAAAATAGTGCAGAGCGCTTTTTTCGTCACCCCATCCCCCCATCACCCCATCACCCCATCCCCCCATCACCCCATTTTCTAACATCAGGATTTTATATCTGATACAAGCGATCGCTCTATAGTCTATCAACCAACGTCTGAAACACATTTGTCTTACATTGTATTATTGCGACATACGCAATAAAAGAGAAGGAAGATGTTAACTATAGCAATGTGCGCTGGCATATTTACACATTATTTTTTGTACACCTTTTCGCTTACTGTACTGGATTGTTTCACCTAAAATAGTGCAGAGCGCTTTTTTCGTCACCCCATCCCCCCATCACCCCATCACCCCATCCCCCCATCACCCCATTTTCTAACATCAGGATTTTATATCTGATACAAGCGATCGCTCTATAGTCTATCAACCAACGTCTGAAACACATTTGTCTTACATTGTATTATTGCGACATACGCAATAAAAGAGAAGGAAGATGTTAACTATAGCAATGTGCGCTGGCATATTTACACATTATTTTTTGTACACCTTTTCGCTTACTGTACTG
>NZ_JAAHHG010000030.1:45211-50413 GCF_010692555.1 Okeania sp. SIO3B5
AACACATTTGTCTTACATTGTATTATTGCGACATACGCAATAAAAGAGAAGGAAGATGTTAACTATAGCAATGTGCGCTGGCATATTTACACATTATTTTTTGTACACCTTTTCGCTTACTGTACTGTGAGCTGGACATTGTAAATACCTGAGCGCTCATTTACCCAACTTATAAGGCATAGAATATAAGTTGAAGATTTTTTAATTTTTATTTGGCAAGATAAAATTAATTGAAATATAATTAAATAATAAACAAATATATCAGACTAATATAAATGCTTGAGTTCTCTGCACTCGGTTTACTACAAAAGAAACCTCTGCATAGCTATCTTTTAAAACAACAGTTAGAGTTATTTATGAGTAGCTACATTAGTATAAATAATGGTGTATATATCTATTGTTAAATTGAGCATATTTTAATAGCTTGTCAACTACTTCCATAATATTTAGATAGTCAATAATCTGATAATATGCCACGAGGTCCCTATCAATATTCTGCTTTTAATCGAGCAAAATTAATGCTAAATGCAGAAATGCAATGGCTTAGGGAGGAATTAGTAAAATAATTATAACTGATAAAGATTGAACCCGATTGAACAAAAAAAAATCATTTTAACTCTATATTAACTGCAGAAATAATTAGTAAAATAATCAGTAAAATAATCACCAATAAATATCAAAAAAAATGCCAAACTCAAGCTCATCAAACTCAGTAATTAAAGACAAAACTAAACCATCAGAAAATATACAAGAGAATACCAAAATAGAACTATATAGAGACCAGACAAAAACTACTCCGGAACAGTTTCAACCTGAAAAAAAGAATTTTTCTGGTGTACTTTGGGCAACAGTAATTATTACCACTCTCGGAGTAGGATTTTTAGGAGGGCAATGGTGGCAGTCTCAAAGTAGCGAAACAGCCAACAAACCATCAACAGCAGCTCCAGGTAGACGACGAAGTACCCTAGTTAAAGCCATACCAATAGAAACTACCTCCCTCCAAGAAACCTCAGAATTTGTCGGGACTCTCGAAGCCAAACGCTCAGTCAGAATTAGACCAGAAATAGATGGTAGAGTAATAGAAATTTTAGCCCAGGAAGGAACCTTTATATCCAAAGGGCAGGCGATCGCTAAACTCAAAAGTGATAATGTAGAAGCCAACTTAAGAAGAGCCAAAGCAAACCTCCAGCGAACTCAAGCACGTTTAGCAGAACTCAAAACCGGAGCAAGGCCAGAACAAATTGCCGCATCTAGAGCGCGTCTCAACCAATCTCAAGCAAGTTTAGCAGAACTCAAAACCGGAGCAAGGCCAGAACAAATTGCCGCAGCCAGAGCGCGTCTTAATCAATCTCAAGCAAGTTTAGCAGAACTACGAGCAGGTACTCGTGATGAAGAAATTGCCCAGGCCAAAGCACAACTACAAGAGGCAGAAGCACGACTGACAGATGCCAAGTCAGGTAGTATGTTAGAAGAAATTGCTCAAGCTAAGGCGCAAATAGAAGTACAACAAGCAGAATTAGACTTAGCTAGCGAACAAGTAAAGCGAAATCAAAATTTGAGAGATGAAGGAGCGATCGCTGAATTAACGTTTCAGGAAATTTTCAAACAAGAGAAGGCAGCTAAAGCAAGAGTAGAAGAAGCAAAAAGACGAGTTACCCAGTTGCAAAGAAATCGAGAATCTACAGTTGAGACATTAGAAGCAGCAGTCGAACAACAACGCCAAGTATTGAGAAGGCTAGAAAATGGCACTCGTCCCGAAGAAATTGCCAGAGTAGAGGCGGAGGTAGCAGAAGCTCGTAGTAATTTAGAGGAGTTGCAAAATGGTACTCGTCCCGAAGAAATTGCCAGAGCAGAGGCGGAGGTGGCTGAAGCTCGTAGTAATTTAGAGGAGTTACAAAATGGCACTCGTCCAGAAGAAATTGCTCAGGCGAATGCAGATGTGGCAGCAGCACAAGCAGATGTAGAGAATTTAGAAGTGGAGTTACAGGATACGATAGTTGTAGCTCCCTTTGCTGGAATTGTGGGAAATATGATCGTGAAAATGGGAGATTTTGTTACTGATGATGACACTATTACTACTGTGACGGCAAATCAAGTATTAGAAATAAATTTACCAATTCCTTTAGAGCGACGAGGGGATTTAAAATTGGCTTTACCTGTGGAGATTAAGAGTTCAGAAGGGAAACTTTTGGGAATGGGGAAAGTTAGTTTTATTTCTCCTACTGTTAGTAGTGACTCTCAAACTATTTTGGTTAAAGCAGATGTGGAGAATAGTGGTGGAAAGTTAAGAGATGGTCAATTTGTGCGGGTAAATGTGATTTGGGATAAACGTCAAACTGTGGTTGTACCAATGACGGCGGTAGGTTTTCAAGGAGATGAAAGGTTTGTGTATTTGTTGGAAGGAGTGGGTGAGGAGCAGAAAGCAAAACGCCAAATAATAGAATTAGGTTTAGTTAAGGGTGATGTGACTGAGGTAGTGTCAGGTTTACAACCTGGTGACAAGTTGATTGTTTCAGGGGTGCAAAAGTTAAAGGATGGCTCTGCTGTAAAGCTTTTAAATTCAGATCGAGGAAAGAATAAGAGATAGTTGACACTGATATCATTTGTCCCCTCCGGGGGAGCTAGGCTATTGGATCATTAGTTATATCATGTCGGGATAATCAGTGATAAAAAAACCTTCTCCCTTTCAACCTTTCTTTCCCTTCTGCCTTCTGCCTTCTGCCCTCTGCCTTCCTTCCTCCTAGGTGTAAGTATTTAAGCGGACATGATATTACAGCAGATTCCGTATTAATGAGGTACAACTGACGCTCGGGAATATTTTTTGCCTATTACCCATTCTCTGTTCCCTGCTTCCTGTTCCCTATTCCCTAAAACCATAAACATAAGTACCTTATAAATAACAGTGGGAAGTGCTGTATAATAATGTCCAGTTTTCTAATTGTTGTGTTATCAAAACCATAATTTGTTATATCAATATTTTTGAAATAATTGTTTGAACTCAACTAAAACTTCTGTAAATTAAACCTCTTTATTTTGTTATTCTGTTGCTTTTAAACTATGCCTTTTATGACCTACTCCAATCACTATCGGCGGTAGCAGAACTGAACGCACCTCTACATTATCCATTTCTGCAAAAAACACTTCTTTGAAAGTTTGTGGACTGAACCTATAATAATCACCAGGTGCATCATGAACCTGGTGAGTTACTGTTACTGTCAAAAATGGATGCAGGTATTTATATAACCTCAAACTTCTAATTGAGGGTACTTTCATAACAGCTTTTGTGAGTAAAGATTTTGTGTTATCTATCTTGAAGTATTTGTAACCTGGAGTACCAAGAACAATAAGTCCACCGGGCTTTGTAACTCTGTTGATTTCACTTATAGTTTTCCAGAAATATTTATCATGTTCAAGTACTGCGTTACAAAGAACTACATCGAATTTTTCATCTTGAAAAATATCCATGGAATTTGCATTGCCTTGATGAATTTTGAAGTCCTTAAATTTCTGAGGTCCTTTAAGATCTAGCCCAACCTTCTCTGTTGCTTTTTCTAAGGATTTCATACATAGAAGGCTATTACTTGATGGAATAGCACCAATCTCTAATACAGAACCGTTAATATTCTTTTCTGAACAGATTTTCTCAAATTCTTGATAGACTCTAGGGTGCATTTTTTTCTCCTGTTTTTGTAAAGAGTAATGATATTTAGCTATGTCTTCTAAGTGATTGTACAGATTGATTTTAAGATAAATTATTGTTGAATATTTGATAATCAAATATTTTCATTCGTTCTTGAAAGATAGCTTCAATTCGAGAAAGATTATCTTCTCCAAAAAAATATATCCAGATAACGTTATGATTTCCACAAGGCTGATATTGAGCATCTACTCAATCTGAAATATCATTATCTCAATTTTAGCCCAATTTTTTGCTAATACCAATTCAAAAAAAGAATGCTACAAAAAGGCATAATCTTATCGAATATGCTTAAAAATAGCTACTCCAGTTCATTTGAGATATTTAATTCTATCTTTTTTCCCTTTTTTTAAATATTTACCCCTTCTTCCTTTTTCCCTCTTCCCTCTTTCTTACTTCTACCATTTGTAACAAACATTTATCAAATTGGTATAATTCTGTGTGATACAACTGACACCACGCTCTGCGATCGCTTAATTGTTTATTCAAAAAACTTCAGTTATTCAGTAAAAAACTTGCTCCAAGGAGAACCTTCAAACTTTTCTTTTAGCTCATAGTAGTTAGAAATTATTTTAGACAATGTACCTTTATTTTGCTTGAGCGTCAATGAATATAATCTTTGTAGTTTAACTCCCAAAAATTGCTGTATTTGCTTAGTTTCTTGCATAGTTTTTTGTACTAAATTTTCATAAATTACTTCAATTTTTTGATGTTCGTTAAAAAAGCTATCATACTCCTCTTCCCATTTTTTAGTCTCTTCAAAAAGTTTCAGGCAATCATCATAATCTAGTTGAACTGGTGCAGAATTATGTCGATATTTTTCATCCTTCAAAATCCATTGATTGGTAATTTTTGCCAGATGAGAGGATAAGCATACCTTGAGTAAATTATCTCTTTTCAAATGAATAATTTTTATTTCTTTATCTCCCGTTAAATATTGCCATATCTGTTGTTTTTCTAACGATTGAGCCTGATAATAAAATAATTTAAAACCTACGGCTGAGACAGAGGGAGGAAATTTACGAAAAACAACTTCATCTATGAACTTTATTGGCTTTTCTTCCCTCATTTTCAGAACTTTAGAAGACCGAGGATACTTTGCATAACCCCAATGAATTTTCCTTTTTTGTTCTGTGAAAATTTCTTCAAATGCACGAATTCTAGGATGAGATTGTAATAAGCTCATTAAAAAATTTGAACCGGTTCTGGCACGAGTGAGAACAATAAATTTTTGATACTTATCTTGACCTTTGAGAATTTCTTTTGCTAAAAGCCAATCATCTAGTTGAACTTTAAATCTTTGAATTTTGGGGAAAATTTCAAAATTTTTCATTTATTCTTCAGTATATTTTGACGGAGAAGCGTGAGGTATAAAATTCTTAATTTTTAGGGAATAGAGAGTAAAGAAATCTCAACTATTAATAAATCTTAGTTAAAGCTGCTTCTACTTTTGCAGTTGACATCCTCCCCGGCCTAAAGGCGCGGGGATTCCTACCGAGCTTTAG
>NZ_JAAHHG010000300.1 GCF_010692555.1 Okeania sp. SIO3B5
TATAGAACCCCTAAGCGCATCTCTAAAAATTTAGGTGTACGCTCCTATTACTTAACTTAAGCATATATCTTTTCGGAGAAAGATATTTCCAATCATCAAAAATAAAATCAATTATTGTAGAGCGTGTCATCAATTATTTCCCCCCTACTCCCTACTCCCTACTCCCTACTCCCTCTTTTCTGGAGAGAGCTAAAAGATACCAAATGGGTTCTATAATACAGCGACCTTAAGGAGCTTTGTCATCCGCCAAGAAATAAATTTCTTGGCTCACAGCAAAAGTCATCTAAAGATGACTAAATGTTAAAAAATCTCGTCTCTTCTCTCTCAAATTTTTACGATTGAGTCATCTTACAGATGACTTCAGCTATTAGCCAAGGATTTCAATCCTTGGCAATATTTGGCGAACTTGCCAAACAATAACTAAATATTAAAAATTCCCATTTCCCTCCTCCCAAATTTCTACTAATTTATCCATCAAATCTTCTGCTAAGTCACTCAACTCAATATCCCCATTTTCATCATCATCCTCTCTCGAACTTCCCATCAAATTATCCGCTAATTCTCGTTGACTGCTACCCGAATATGTCGCAAACAAATTCGTAGCAGCAGCTCGCCACTCATAATTTTTTTTAGTTCGATAAATCCACTCCAACTGAGCAATAATATTAGTCAAATCTTCTATTTCTAACCGTTCTTTGACTCTGGCAAAAACCGGATAGCCATCCGCAGTAAAAGCATTATTAGCTGATTCTAAACGTTGCAAACATTCAAACAAAACCTCTATATCTTCTAACTCATCAATTTCTACTTCTTCCGGCATTTCGTCTGGTTCATCAATTGGCAAAAAACCCAATATTTCCCCAGATTGTAAACTGTCTTCTAACCGAACAAAAATATAACCGATTCTATCTTCAAGCACCTCTGGCGGTAACTCTATTTCATCCTGTTCTGGTAATACAAATCGACATTCTAATTGACCGACATTAACAATAGCCAAATCAGCCACATTATGATAATGACGGATTACCGGATTCCAGGAATCAGAAGCTTCTAAATCGGTTGGAATATCAAACATTTTGAGGAAATTATCTACAGCATAAACGACTAAAGTATTCAGATAAACTTGAGTCTTTTTTTCTTTATTAGGTTGTTGTGCTGCAAATTGTTGAGCATAATTATGAGCCTCTATAGGGATAGAAATATTCATAGTTTGATAATCTATAGTAGTCATTATTCGCCTCCTAAAAGTTCGTTATAAATTTCCTTCAAAAGTGGCTTACATTTTCTGTGCCAATGTGATGATACTGTTCCTTGGGGCACATCTAATTCTTGTGCAATATCTTCCCATTGTTGCGGAGGATTTTTTAACAAACGCCGTTTAGTAATTTCCCTACAATTACATTGAGGATATTTTTTGGGATGACAATCTAATTTTTCTGATGCTAATAGTTTTTCCTCAAAATCTTCTTGGATTAAAGTTTCCATCGGCTCAGGAATATTACTAGCAATAACATCTCCTAAATTTGGTATATTTGCATCATTGTAACTACCAGAAATTGGTGCATCAAGAGAAGTTTCTCTCTGCAATTTTTTCTTTTCTTCACCATACAAATCCTTAATTCTGTATCCGAGACGCAACCCATACCAATTAATCCACGATTTCAGATTATCTAAAAGAGACTTTTTTCCTTCCTGAATTTGTTCAAATTCACTACATATTCTTTGAGAAAATTCAAACTGAATCTCTTGTAATAAATCTGGATACTTGGGGTGTGGGGATGTAGCAAGTATTTTGCATTGTAAAATTAGGCTCCACAACGTAGTAAAAGCTCTCTCCCATTCCCTGCTTCTTGGAGTTTCTTTACAGAAATTTTATATCGCTTCACGGAGCAAATAATCATTAGATTTTTCATTACACATTTGCGTTACAGAAACATATTTTGACCTTACCATTTAACTAACTCCAAAAATACCATATATAGGATTGCTTTTTCTACCAAAATAACTTTATTAGAGAGTTATATCTAAGAAAAATATCCAGTGCTTATTGTTGTCATTGTGAGGGGGAATGGAAAAGTAAATATTTTGGTTTCTCTAATCATTACCCCCCGTGGCAATCTTTGACATAACAGTTAAATTACGAGATTGCTTCGGCTAAATTAATGTTTTTTTCAGGAGATTAATTTATTCAATTTTCGCCTCGCAATGACAAAATTAGATTCTCTTTGTAAATTAGCTATAACACTCTGAAAAAATCTTAATGTAATTCATTATTTGATGCCTTTCCAGATAGATAAAATTGCTGAATATAAACATCATCAAAATAAATATTAATCGATACAAACTTGACATTATTTTCAAACCTTTGATTATGGTTATTAACTGCCTCCTCATAATATTGACAAGCACGAACAAATTGAGATTTTTCCTGATAAAAATCCTTCTTACAAACTCGTAGTTTCTGTTGCCGAAGTAAGTGGTTAATTCTAAACCAGAAGAAAGCAAAACTATTTTGATAGCGATCGTAACCAGAAACCATCCCTGCATCAGTCACATAAGCCAAAATTGCCATCGCTATCAACAAAATTACAGCATATTTCGGGCAAATGAGGTACAGGATAAATGATGAAAATATTGTAGTGCGGGCATCTTGCCCGCTTCGGGGTGTACCTGATAACAACGGAAAGTACTGTATGTCATACAATTCAGGTAGCCAGTCTTCCCCACTATAGAGAGCAACAACAGTCATTGTTTCCTTTAATTGTTAAGTTGATAATTTTGGGCCATGTAAAACCGAAAATTATCTGTTCTTAATTACTTAACGATTTGAAGCGGGGATAATTTTGCAATTTTGAAAAAATTTTTTGTTGAGTCATCTTATATCATGTCCGGATAATTAGTGATAAAAAAAACTTTCTCCTTCTTCTTCTTTCTTCCCTCCTGACTCCTGACTCCTGACTCCTGACTCCTTCATAGTTTATTTATAACTGTTCAACCGGACATGATATTACAGATGACTTAAGCTATTAGCCAAGGATTTCAATCCCTGGCGATATTTGGCGAGCCATCTGGAATATCTATGATAAGTTCTGTACCTTTTCCTGACTGAGAAATACATTGCAGTTGTCCTTTGTGCTGTTCTGTGATAATTTGGTAACTAATTGATAACCCTAGTCCAGTACCTTCACCCACAGGTTTAGTAGTAAAAAAGGGGTCGAAAATTCGTTGGCAAATATTTTTGCTCATCCCAATTCCATTGTCAGCAATACTAACTCGTACAGTTTCTGAGTCTTTCATTTCAGTAGTGATGAAAATTGTAGGATTTTTTCCCACATTCTCCGAGGTAGTTAAAATATCAATGGCATTGTTAAAAATTTCCATAAATACTTGATTGAGTTGATTGGCATAACAGTTTATAGGAACCAGTTTTCCATAATTTTTAACAACAGTAATCTCTGGATAAGAGCCATTAGCTATCAAGCGATGTTGTAAAATTAGTAAAGTATTTTCTAATCCTTCATGGATATTTACCTGTTTCATTTGCGCTTCATCGAGACGGGAGAAGTTGCGTAAACTAAGAACAATTTTACTAATACGATCGCTTCCTGTTTTCATTGAGTCCAAAAGTTTTTCTAGGTCTTGAGATAAAAATTCTAGGTCTAAATCCTCGAGTTTCTCTTCTATGGCAGCAACGGGAACAGATGAATTTTGTTGGTAGAGTTCAAGAAGTTCGAGTAGCTCGCGGACATATTCACGAGCATAATTAATATTACCCGAAATAAAAGTAATCGGATTATTAATTTCATGAGCAATTCCTGCTATCATTTTGCCCAAGCTAGACATTTTTTCTGTTTGAATGAGTTGCAGTTGAGTTTGCTGTAAAGTTTTCAAAGTTTTGCTCAATTCTATACTTTTTTCTTCGACAGCAATAACATTCCGGTAAGCTCGTAAAGCAGAGATAGTGCTGGTAATTAATCGTTGTCTAGTGAGTTCAACCTTCGTTCTGTAGTCATTAATTTCATAGTTGCGAATTATATATTCTTCTGGTGCTTCCCCTGGTTGCCCTGTCCGCAAAACAATCTGGATGCGTTTATTATTTAGTTCCTCACGAATATAACGAACTACGTTTAAGCCAGCATCATTGGTTTCCATCACTACATCAAGCAGAATGAAGGCAATATCGGAATGCTCGGAAATTAACTGTTTGGCTTCCGAAGCGGAAAATGCCTCCAGAACTAAGAGAGGTTTGTCATCAAAAACGAAATTTTTCAAGGCTAATTTAGTGGCTTGATGAACGGCCAAGTCATCATCCACAATCATTATTTTCCAAGGTTCTACTTGTAGAGATGAGTTATCATCTTCTTCCAGCAAAGGAATAATTTCATCGTCCTCTAGAAGAATTAGTTCGTCATCTTCTTCCAGCAAGAGTTGCTCATCATCTTCATCCTGAACAGGAGTAATATTGTTATTGTTCTGCTTGTTATCGTCGTGGGTAGTCATTTCAGTTATCAGTTATCAGTTATCAGTTATCAGTTATCAGTTATTAGTTATTAGACATCTCCAGAAAAGAGGCAACAGCTCATCTGGCAACAGGGAACCCACCCCTAACCCCTCCCAGGAGGGGAATAATATCAAATCCGGTTAAACAGCCATAGAATGGTTAAGTTAGGAGGAGTCAGGAGTCAGGAGTCAGGAGTCAGGAGTCAGGAGGAGAAAGAATTACAAAGATGAGCGTAGTTATGACGATTGAAGAATTTTTTTATGTCCAATTAAACGGATTTGATATAATTGATAATTTATGGATAAGAATTGATTCTATTTTTTATTTTTGGAGATGTCTATTAGTTATTAGTTATTAGTACCTCTAGCTGTTTGCGAAGCATTCCGTAGGAAAGCAAGAAAGTTTAAATCTGGAAGATTCTCTTCCCTTCTGTACACATATATGTTGATAATTCTATAATTACTTCTTACTTCAATATTCCATCTCCCCCGCTCCCCCGCTCCCCCACTCCCCCACTCCCCTACCTGACTCCTGAGTCAAAGGAATAGTTATGACAAATTTTGTGCCTAAACCCACCTGACTATCAACTTCTATTGTTCCCTGTAACTTTTGGGTTACTAAATTATAGACAATATGTAATCCCAATCCTGTTCCTCCCTTACTCCTGGCAGTGGTGAAAAATGGCTCAAAAATTTTGCCTAAATTTTCCTCTTCAATGCCACAACCATCATCACTATATTCAAGCTGAATTTTATCACTTTCTTGGCGAATGCCCAAGGTAAAATTTCCTGCTTCTTCCGAAGGATACCCATGAGTTAGGGAGTTGGTGACTAAATTGGTGACAATTTGAGCCAAGGCCCCTGGATAACTATCAATTTTAATAGTTTCGTCCCCTTCTACAGTGAGAGTATAAGATGTTTTCATTTGGGGAGCTAAACTTAAAGCAATTTCTTTGAGGTATTCTTTGAGGTTAAAACATCGGTATTCAAGGTTGCTTTGATCGGCAGCTATTTGTTTAAAGCTTTGAATTAATTCTCCAGCTCGACTCAAATTACTCAACATCAGTTGGGTACTTTCTCCAGCTAACTCTAGATAATTGTTAAGTACAGAACGTTTCAGTTGTCCTTGAGCTAAAGCTTTGGTAAAGTTTTGGGTTTCGTCTGCTAGAGTAGAAGCAATAGTGATACTCGTACCAATTGGGGTATTGATTTCGTGGGCAACTCCAGCAACTAACCCTCCCAAAGCAGCCATTTTTTCTGATTCCACAAGTTGTTTTTGAGTGGCTTTGAGGTCTTCGAGAGCTTTAGATAGTTCGGCAGTGCGCTGTTGAACTTTTTGTTCGAGGGTGTTATAGAGTTGAGCATTTTCGATGGAGATAGCAGCTTGAGCACTCAGGAGCTTGAGAATTTCAATGTGGTTTGGGGTGAATGCTTCTACAGTGAAGTTATTTTCCAGATATATTAGGCCAATTAATTTACCTTGGTTGATGATGGGAGTGCAGATGAGACTTTTGGGTTGCTGCTGTATCAAATAAGTATCTCCAGAGAAGCTGGTATTTTGGCTAATATCGTTGATTAGGAGAATTTTTTTTGTATGTTTGACTGTATTAATAATACTTAGAGGAAGACTGTTGGCATCATCAAGAGGCATAGGTGATAGGTGACAACTGTTCTTCTCACATTGGGTAATAATTTCCCAAGTACCAGTATTGTTTAAAATTAATGTACCTTTGTCAGCTCCAGCATTTTCGAGGACAATGTTCATTAGTGTAGATATCAACGCATTGAATTCTATTTCCTGGGAGATGGCTTGAGAGACTTTAATGACTGAGGCGATATCGAGCAGATAATGAGAAGAAGAAGAACTCACAGTGTCAAGGCTTTTGGTAGAGTTGAGGGTGTGGTTGAAATTGAGGGGAGATTGAGTGTTTTGAATAATGGGAGCAAGCAGTTGAGGATATTTTTGTTCTAGTTGATCAGTCTTAGCTTTAGCCCCCCAACGAGCATAACAATAGTATGCTTCCTGCATATAGGTAGCAGCAATTTTTTCTTTCCCCCAATCTAGGTAAAATTTGGCTGCCAGTTCGTTTCCTAATGCTTCTTCTTGGAGATATTTGTTTTCCTTAGCTCCGGTAATGCCGCAGTCGTATAGTTCTAGTGCCTGAAGTTTGTCTTCTAACACCCGATATCTTTCAGCTTCTACCAAATCGTATTTATGTTGAAAATTTGTAGGAGCAAATTCTGCCCAACTTTTTAATTGGGTTTGATTTTCCGCAACGCGCTCGCTCTCGTGCAGCTTGAGTTTTCCATTTGTCAGCAATGCTAAACTGTAATAAAAATTATGCTCCGATACATAAAGAGTTCCCATAGCAGCTTGTCGATACTGCCAACCTTTTTCTCCAGCTTGTATAGCCTCGATATAATCTTCAAATAAATAGGCAAGCCGTGTTTGGGCTTCATAAAAGCACAAAACCAAAAAAACAATATTGTTTTCCAACCATTGGGATAAACATTTTTTCCCATTTAATACTAAACCTTGGAGATACTGTGGTTCGTCTGTTTCTCTAAGAAGGTTGACAACTACTTGCTGATTAATACGAAGAAAGCCTTCGTGAAATTCGTATTTTGCCTTGATAATTCTTGGGAGATAGCGTTCTTGGGCTTGAAGTACTTGCTCTAATGGATTGCCACTATAGAATAAATAGTTACAATAATGAACAATACCATAGAAAGCATACTCCACATCCCCATTGTCAAATCCACTTTGGATCGCTTCAGGAAGAGCTGCAACTGCATTCTTGAGGGGTTCTTTCCACGGCCGAATGAAAACATTAAACATATTGCTGACTTTGGCGGCAATGGTGCGTGCGTTGAATTTTTCTAACAGTTGTAAGGATAGCTTGCCAAACTCATATCCAGCTTCAATTTCACCATAAAATCCGCATAAAAGTGCTCCATACCAACTGTAAGCAGAAGCAGCAAGGGGAGAATGGCCGTATTTCATGCAGTGTCGAACAGTATGAAGAACTATCAGCGGATAAAAGGTGGGATTGGCAATATAAGCAGCAGAATTTGCATTGATCAGAAGGCGAATTACTGCCAGTTTTTCTTCGTTATTAACGATTTCCAGCGTTACTAAATTGGCAATTTCTTCAGTTGGTAAGGCAATCTCTTGACGGAGTAATTCGATTTCTGTTTGAATTTGCTGTGGTTCGGTGGGTAAACAGATGTCTAGGAAAACAAGAGCATCAAAGGCAAGAAAAATCGCCTCGTTCATTTGATTCTGATTGATTTTGAAGATAATTTGCAATTCATAAATTTTGATGCGATCAAGCAAACTACGAGCTTTTTCTAAAGTTTCTTGACAGAGCTGCTGGGCAACTTGTAAGTTATGATTAAAATATTCAGCTTCAATTGTCGCGATCGCTAATGCAAAACAAAGGGAATAATTTGTTTCCCAACTTTGTTCATGCAGAAATAGTTGTCCAGCGTAACAATAGCGACGACTGGTTTCATAAGCAACAGAAACCTTGGCTTTTTGACTTGCTTGCCAATTCAATTGTGCAATTTTGTCGCGTTCCAATGGTTCTAAAATTAAATCACATCCGATATTAAGATGATTAACAATGGTAAACAGATAATTTTCTTGCTCACTATCCGGAATATTATGCCAAAGTTGACGGCCGATCTTGAGATGCGTTGCTTGTTTTTTCTCTTCAGAAATCAATGAATAAGCTGCTTGTTGAACGCGATCGTGCAAAAACCGATAGCTTACTGAAATGGTTTCTACCTCATTTTCTTCGTTCTGCATTCCCTGGAAAAATTTATAGGTTTGACTTTCTGGAATAACAAACCCTTCTTGCAACCCTCGCCACAAATCTTTTGCCACTCGTTCCTGAGTGCCCTCGCATACCACCGCCAACGTTCCTAAGTCGAATTGATTACCGATACAAGCTGCCAGTTTCAAAACTGCCTGAGTTGCTGACGGTAGTTTTCGCAATCGCTCTATCATAAATGCTACCACATCATCCGTCAGCGCCAACTGTCGTGTTTGTGCTAAGTCACACTGCCAATACCCTGCATCTGCCTCAAATGTAATACAGTTATCCTCATATAACCCTTTCAAAAATTGGGTTGTAAAAAACGGATTTCCCTTAGTCTTATCATACACTAACTCAGATAAAGGTAAAGCAACATCCACAGAACACAACAACGTATCAGCAACCAAACGAGTAATATCTAACTTTTCCAGAGGAGCTAAAGTTATCGTATTAATGTTAGCGCCCCGTTTTTTAATTTCATCTAAAGTCAAAATCAATGGATGAGCTGGAAAAACTTCATTGTCACGATAAGCTCCCAATACCAATAGATAGCCTGTTTCCGATTCATCCATCAACAATTTAAGTAAGTTGAGCGATGCCGAGTCTGCCCACTGTAAATCATCGAGAAAAATCACCAGAGGATGCTCTTTGGTAGTAAATACCCGCACGAATTTGCCAAACAGTAGATTGAAGCGATTTTGTGCTGCGCTACCAGAGAGTGGGGCAACGGGTGGCTGTTGATCAATAATTCTTTCCAGCTCTGGAATCACTTCAATGATTATCTGTCCATTTTCTCCTAATGCTTTGAGGATTTTAGCTTTCCAGTTAGCTAGTTTAGCATCCGACTCTCCTAGCAACTGTCCCATCAAATTTCGGAAAGCTTGCACGAAAGCGGAAAAGGGAATATTACGATTGAACTGGTCAAATTTACCTTTGATAAAGTAACCTCGTTGCTTAACTATGGGTTTGTGAACTTCATTGACAACTGCCGTTTTCCCAATTCCTGAAAATCCTGCCACAAGTATCATTTCTACTCCCCCCTTGCTAAGGGGGGTTGGGGGGGATTGTACTCCCCTCTTGCTAAGGGGAGGATTGGCAACGCGTTCAAAGCCATCTAGTAACACTTTAACTTCTGATTCTCGTCCGTAAAGTTTTTCAGGAATCAGGAAGCGATCGCACACATCTCTCTCTCCCAGCTCAAATGATATCATCTTTCCTATAGTTTCTAACTGCTGTAGACATTGCTCTAGATCGTATTTCAAGCCAAAAGCACTCTGATATCGCTCCTCAGCATTTTTGGCCATCAACTTCATCACAATATCTGACAGTACTTGGGGTATTTCTTCCCCATTTTCTAATACAGTTGGCATTTTTGCCAGATGACAATGCACAAGTTCCATGGGATCGCGGGTATCAAACGGTAATTTTCCGGTTAGCAGCTCAAAAAATGTTACACCGAGAGAGTAGAAGTCGGTGCGATAGTCAATCCCTCGATTCATGCGTCCAGTTTGTTCGGGGGAAATGTAGGCCAGGGTTCCTTCGAGAATATTGGGGTTGATCAGTTGTTGTTGTTCTTTTGGTAGTAAAGTGGAGATACTGAAGTCGATGAGTTTGACTAGATGAGTTTCAGGGTGGATGAGAATATTCGCAGGTTTGATGTCTTTGTGGATAATACGTTGTTGAGCGAGATATTGGAGAGCTTCTGCTAGTTGGATGGCTATGTGGAGAAATTCGTTGAGGGAATGGTTTTGAGTCGGCCAATAATCAGACAGAGCAATCGCTCCTGAGTCGGCCATTACTAAGGCATAACCATTAGTATAGGGTTCTAAGGATAAGCATTTAATAATAGCTGGATGTTCCAGGTGACTGGCGATCGTGTATTGATTGCGGAATTGAACCAATTCATTAAAGCTAGGATGAGGGTTGCGTAAGACTTTGACGATCGCCGGTTGCCTAGAAGTTTCTTGAATTGCTCGATAAACCATTGTGCGTTGTCCGGTATAAATTTGATTGATTTCTTGATAACCAGCTAAGTTTAGCATCACTATCACCAGGAATTTAGGCTAAATATATGAGTACTATTTTATCTGATTTAGATTTCAATTGCCAAACAAATCATGGTTAGTCTGTATAATTAACTAATTCGATCAAATTAATTATACAAATGAGAAAAAATATATTAGACATCTCCGGAAAAGATGGAGTAGAGAGTATGGATTAGGGGGAAATAATTGATAATTTCTGTACGATAATTGATTTGATTTTTTATTATTTGGAGATGTATATTAGACTTGTCGCTTAATAAGGTAAAGTAAGAATTGGTATTACTAGATGAGATGGAAAAATGCTAGACATCAATCGAGTGCTTAAAGAAGACCGACTGTTAAGGGCATTAACTGGACTAAACCGTAAGGCATTTGATGAATTGTTGCCAGCTTTTTCTGTCCAACTTAACAGCGAAGCGATCGCCACCACCCAAAAGCCTCGACTCCGAGCCAGAGGGGGAGGTAGAAAAGCCAGATTGCTACAAGCTTCATATAAGCTATTTTTTATTTTGTTCTATTTTAAATGCTATCCTACCTTTGATGTGGCCGGAGTATTGTTTGACTTACACCGCAGTCGAGCACATCGTTGGATGTTAAGACTACAATCAATACTGGAGAAGTCATTGGGAAAAAAAATGGCCTTACCAGAACGTAAATTGGAAAGCGTCGGAGAATTCATTACCAGATGGAAATCTGCCTGCATAAGTAATGATTGATGGCACAGAACGGCCAATTCAACGTCCAAAAGAGCAACAGAAGCAAAAAAATCATTACTCAGGTAAAAAAAAGCGTCATACTCGTAAACATTTAATTATGACAGACGAGAATAAGAGAGTCTTAGTGCTTTCACTCATCACGAGAGGGTAAGGTGCATGACAAACGGCAACTAGATGAAGAAAAACTGGTAGAATTTGTGCCTGATGAAGTGAAAATTCATGTGGATTCAGGCTTTCAGGGATTACAGAAAGAATTTGTGAACATCAAAATACCCACGAAAAAGCCGAGAAAGAAAGAATTAACAGACAAACAGAAACAATCAAACAGAGAAAAAAGTAGAGTTCGTGTCAAGTGTGAACACACGATATCAGGTGTCAAAAGATACAATGCAACAACAGCAATCTACAGAAATCGGATCAAAGATTTAGACGATCGCCTAATGTTAACTGCTGTAGGACTCTGGAATTTCTACTTGATGGTAGCATAGATTGATGGGTGTAACCCACGATTTGACAATTTTGCGATCGCCACTTTTCAGGTTTTATTTAGCGACAAGTCTATTATTCTAAAAATATTCAATTTTAACTAGCTGTCAGCTAATAGCGAAGAAGCGATCGCCTCGGACAATTAATTATAAGTAGGTTGGGTTAAGCGGTAGCGCAACCCAACAAACACAAAAGGAGAAAGTTTTTTATCACTAATTATCCGGGATGATATTAGTAATCACAACCTCCACTATCACTACTATCACTTCCAGAACTGCTACTACTGCTACTGCTACTACTATCATAACTACTACTGGAACTGCTACTGCTACTATAGTTTCCAGAGCTGCTGCTGCTAGTCACACTATAATTACTGGAACTACTACCAGTTCCTCCACCACTACTACTGCCTCCACCAAACTTTTCAGAACTAATGCTGCTAGTGGTTTCAGACCAATTAGCTCCCGATACTCCACCATCGCTACTACCTCCGCCAAAGCTATCATCATCACT
>NZ_JAAHHG010000301.1 GCF_010692555.1 Okeania sp. SIO3B5
GATTTTCTCTCGGTGGAGTCTTCGGAGAATTTTGAGAGAATGCTAGTAGGTGGAAATTTTGTCTAATCAAAGGTTTGAGACTACTATTGCGTATAGGCAAATAGTAATGAATAATTTTTTAGTTTCTAATTTGCGATAAGTTATGGATTTTCTCTCTGTGGAGCCTTCGGAGAATTTTCAGAGAATGATAGTAGATGGAAATTTTATCTCTACAAAGGTTTGAGACTACTATTGCGTATAGGCAAATAGTAATGAATAATTTTTTAGTTTCTAATTTGCGATAAGTTATGGATTTTCTCTCTGTGGAGTCTTCGGAGAATTTTCAGAGAATGATAGTAGATGGAAATTTTGTCTAATCAAAGGTAGGAATATATTTGGAGAGTAAAGTACCTAAACTTTTCGTTCAGGGAACAGAAAAAAGAGAATAGAGAATCAACAAAGATTTTTCAATAAAAGTTTTAGTAACTATATTATTGATTCTAAAATTGTAATCATACTGAATAAAAGCATATGCCCTACACTAGCAATTACGTTTTTAGTGTGGGGCAAGGGATTTACCTTACAGTATTAGTTATGTTAATTGCTTGAGTGTAAGACTAGAGAACGAACAGCTTGCCATAGAGGTGTTAGGACAACACGTACATCCTTTTGGAGAAAACGCATTATTGAATTATCAGATCGCTGATCATCAGATCGCTTCTTCTCTTTTCGATTTTTTTTTCTAGTTTTGTCCCGTGTTTTCTTTTGTTGTTCAAAGTGATAATTGTTTTGTTTGCTAGTCTGAGACCCTTTATTAATAGCACCTGATTGGTTTTGGATTCCAATTTGAGTATTTGGCATGAATCAATATCCTTGTTGTATTAATAATTTTAGTCTAACAATTCAAACTAAGTTTGTGTTTAGATCTTTCTATTACTCAGACATTTTCTGGGAAAAAAATTCCTGTTTGTGCAGCATTCCGCTTAAGCAAGGGAATCACGTCAATTCTATAAAAATGCGTATAACCCTTGATAATTAAAGATTCATAGTCAATCCAGTAAAACTTGTTCTCTTTACAACAGTACCCTGTTTAATATAAAAAATTCTATTTAAAGTCAATCAATTAAACTAACAAAAAGACATATTTATATGAAAATTATCTCTAACTTTAGCACTTATCTTTGAGCTTGCATATAATCCTAGCTGGACTATCAAAAATAATTGGTAAAAATTCTAAAATAAAAGGCATTCCTACAAAAAACAAAAATAATAAAATCAGAATTCTATATATTATTGGTGCTGCACTAATTGCATTATTTTTGCTAGTTTTTTTTGTGAAATTATTTTGTTCTGCCCGCTTTTGTTGCTCTCTATTATAAACCTCGACTATATCTTCATTTTTAGTAATTTCTTGGTAAGCTTTATATGTTAGTTGCTTATTTTCTTGTTTTTTCCATAATTCAATTAGGGCAAATGCTAATAAAGCTAGACGCTCTTGCTGTTTAATGACATCTTCAATCAGGCGTTCAACCAGTCTTGTTTTAACATCAACTCCGCAATTGCGACTTGGTTTTTCTATTACTTCCCTGAGTTGGTCTCGTGTCATTTGTTCTAATGTAATACTATTTTTTCTCAAGACATCTAGTAATGGTCGATAAAACCCTATATTTCCTGAAGAATTTGTTCGTATTATAGCTACTAATGTTGTTGATAAAGAAGATTTTTTAGTGGCACTTTGAAATGTTTGTAAGAGAGCATTAATAAATTGGTATCGGGTTTTATCTTTAGTAGAAGAGTTATAGAGTTGTTCAAATTGGTCTGCAATAATTAAAATACGTTTATCTGGGTTTTTTCGCTGTATTTTATAAATAATTTCAGATAATGAAGTCGTGTTATTTTTAAGTGAATTTTTTATTTTCTTGGCTTCAATCTTTAATTCTTTTTTATTAGCTTCTGGAATATAGAGTGGAACTAAAGCTCTGGCAATAGAATCAAAAGGATCTTTTACAGGCCAAAAATATGTAAGAAGCCAATTTCCTGCTTGTACTAATCTCGGAACTAACCCCGCTAATATTGCGGAAGATTTACCACTTTTTGATTCGCCTAAAATTTGAACAAAATTATTTGTTTTAACAGCATTAACCAGTTCTTTTACAAATTCATCTCTACCATATAAATTTTGATCATCCTCTGGAAGAAGACTAGATTCCTTATAGGGACAATTAGAATTGTTTTCTACTTTTATTACATAATTCTTGAGATTGATAACAAAATTATTTTGAATAACAATCTGTTTTCCATAATTGGGAGACCCAGGTTGATTTTTAATTCCAGTTTGTTGGAGTTTTTTTTCATTATTTTGTGCAGCCATTACACTTGAAAATTAAGGGCTATTTTTCAAAGCGGACAAACTTTGAGAAATAGAGAATTTTGGTTAATCAAATAAAATTTGCACACCCTACAAAACTAAAAATAGTTTATCTTATCCAATCAACTAGCTATTTTCTCTCTTCTTCCTTCTTCTTTCTTCCTTCTTCCTTCTGCAATAGTGGTGCCGCACTCAACAATGTCTGAGTATAAGAATGTTGGGGATGATTAAATATTTCCTCAGTTTCCCCCTCCTCCACAATTTTTCCACTATTCATAACAGCAATTCTGTCACAAATAAATCTAGCCACCCATAAATCGTGAGTAATAAATAAATAGGTTAAATTTAATTCTTCCTTCAATTCCAACATCAATTCCAAAACTTGAGTTTGAATAGTAGCGTCCAACATACTCACAGGTTCATCACAAATAATCAGTTTTGGATTAGTAATTAAAGCTCTGGCAATAGCTACTCTCTGTTGTTGTCCTCCAGATAATTCTGAGGGGTATCTCCTACCATATTCTGCTGCAGGAGTCAAACCCACCTTTTCTAACATTTGCTCCACTTGAATTTTAGCTTTCTCTACACTAGCCAAATTATGGATAAATAGGGGGTCAGCTACTATCTGTTCAACAGTCATCATGGGGTTAAGACACGCTAGGGGGTCTTGAAATATCATTTGCATTTCGCGACGATAGGGTTGCAATGCTGATAAAGAGAGAGTTGTTAAGTCTTTGCCTTGAAATTCGACTGAGCCAGAAGTAGATTTAATTAACTGTAAAATTGTCCGAGATAAGGTACTCTTGCCACATCCAGATTCTCCCACTAATCCTACTATTTCCCCTGGATAGAGGTCTAGGTTAACTCCATCTACTGCTTTGATAAGTTTACTTTTTCCAGAAAATAATAACTGCTCTATAAAATTACTTTCTAAGGTGTAGTGCTTCTGTAAATTTTTGACCTGCAAAATTGGTTTGAGGATTTTGGTAGCTTCCGTTAATTCAGATTTTTCTAGTTGAGTTTGAGCAGGAGTAGATTCAACTACTTGAATATGTAAAGCAGCTTGAAATAGAGATTTAGTATATTCATGTTGGGGATAGTGTAGAACTTGTTTAATTGAACCTGTTTCTACTATTTCACCTCCATACATTACAGCAATACGGTCACAATATTCTGCCACCATTGCCAAATCGTGGGAAATTAATAATAAGGAAGTCTGACGTTCTTGGCAAAGTCTGGTAAGTTCCCCTAAAATCTGAGACGCTATAGTTACATCCAAGCTAGTAGTAGGTTCATCCGCAACAATTAATTTGGGCTCCAGTAATAAAGCTAGAGCGATCGCTACCCTTTGTCGCATCCCCCCACTAAATTCATGGGGATATTGAGACCAACGACTGGCAGGAATATTTACTGCTTCGAGAGTTTCTATAGATTTTTGTTGTGCCTGAGATTTAGATATATTAGGTTGATGTGCTTGAATTGTTTCTACACAATGCTCCCCAATAGTCATTAATGGATCGAGGCGAGTCATGGGGTCTTGGAAAACTAATGCTACTGCTTCTCCACGAAATTTTCTTAGTCGAGAGGGGTTCATCCCAAATATGTATTCTCCCCCAAATGTTATAGAACCCTCAACTTGTACTGACTTAGGTAATAATCTCATAGCAGCACGTCCAAGAGTAGATTTACCACATCCAGATTCTCCCACTAATCCTAATTTTTCACCTGGTTGAAGTGTGAGGGAGACATCATTTACTGCCCAATGAGATTTTCCACGTTTTTCGGGATAAGCTACTCGTAGATTTTTTATATCAAGTAAGGAATTCATTATTAGGTGATAGGTGGTAGTTCATAGGTTTTAAGTAGTCATGCAAAATTAATTAGGGTCTGCTGAAAAAATTGGTTGGTGGGGGTAGGACACGGGGACGCACCAGACGCGGAGACAGGTCGATACTTAGGCAAAGGCACTACAGATAGTAGATAAGAACTATAGCACTATGGTACATATAGTGTTTTTGCTAGAAAAATGCGTAAGTCCTGATGAAGAAATTTTCTTGAATTTCAGCAGAAAATTTCAGTAAATTGATGCCAATAAGACCCATAAATTGGGGTTGCACATTATGGAATGATATTGACAAAAATTAGTTTAGACTTTGACTAAAAAAAACAGAAGATCAATCATTCTAGCAATTGATTAATCCAAAATCCTGTTCATCAAAAATCTAAAATCATTCGTCACTGTGCAACGCCCATAAATTTGGATATCAACTGAATATAAAAAGCTCAATTACCGTAAGCTATCCTGACTTTTAGCTTTATTCAGCAAACCCTAATTACACATATCTCAAGCTAAAAAGCTGATGTTGTAAAAATTACAGGGAATAAATAATGGTAATTCATTTTGCCTAAGCACTTAGGTGTTATACGAGCTAAAAAAAAGAACGTTATTAATAGTTTCACTCATTTAGATATGAAATAATTTCAGTTAAGTTACTGTATTCTCAAAGTTTTTAATCCTCAAAATATTACTTTTAAATTTTCACTTTTTACTTTGGATTTTTTACTTCTAGTTTCCCTCCTTTAGATGTGAAATAATTTCAGTTAAGTTACTGTATTCTCAAAGTTTTTAATCCTCAAAATATTACTTTTAACTTTTAATTTTTTACTTTGGATTTTTTACTTCTAGTTTCCCTCCTTTAGATGTGAAATAATTTCAGTTAAGTTACTGTATTCTCAAAGTTTTTAATCCTCAAAATATTACTTTTAACTTTTAATTTTTTACTTCTAGTTTCCCTCCTTTATATATGAAATAATTTCAGTTAAATTACTGTATTCTCAAAGTTTTGAGTCCTCAAAATATTACTTTTAACTTTTGACTTTTTACTTTTGAGCTCTAGTTTCGCTTCTTATATAGATCTGAAATAATTTCAATTAAATTACTGTAATTTCAAAGTTTTAAGTCCTCAAAATATTACTTTTGACTTTTGACTTTTTACTTCTAGTTTCCCTCCTTTATATATGAAATAATTTCAGTTAAATTACTGTATTCTCAAAGTTTTGAGTCCTCAAAATATTACTTTTAACTTTTGACTTTTTACTTTTGAGGTCTAGTTTCGCTTCTTATATAGATCTGAAATAATTTCAATTAAATTACTGTAATTTCAAAGTTTTAAGTCCTCAAAATATTACTTTTGACTTTTGACTTTTTACTTCTAGTTTCCCTCCTTTAGATGTGAAATAATTTCGGTTAAATTACTGCATTCTCAAAGTTTTGAGTTCTCAAAATATTACTTTTAAATTTTGACTTTTTACTTTTGAGGTCTAGTTTCGCTTCTTATAGATGTGAAATAATTTCAATTAAATTACTGTAATTTCAAAGTTTTAAGCCCTCAAAATATTACTTTTGACTTTTGACTTTTTACTTCTAGTTTCCCTCCTTTATATATGAAATAATTTCGGTTAAATTACTGCATTCTCAAAGTTTTGAGTCCTCAAAATATTACTTTTGACTTTTGACTTTTTACTTTTGAGGTCTAGTTTCGCTTCTTATATAGATCTGAAATAATTTCAATTAAATTACTGTAATTTCAAAGTTTTAAGCCCTCAAAATATTACTTTTAACTTTTGACTTTTTACTTTTGAGGTCTAGTTTCGCTTCTTATATAGATCTGAAATAATTTCAATTAAATTACTGTAATTTCAAAGTTTTTAATCCTCAAAATATTACTTTTAACTTTTGACTTTTTACTTCTAGTTTCCCTCCTTTATATATGAAATAATTTCGGTTAAATTACTGCATTCTCAAAGTTTTGAGTCCTCAAAATATTACTTTTAACTTTTGACTTTTGATTTTTTACTTCTAGTTTCGCTTCTTATATAGATGTGAAATAATTTCAATTAAATTACTTTAATTTCAAAGTTTTAAGTCCTCAAAATATTACTTTTAAATTTTGACTTTTGACTTTTGACTTTTAACTTCTAGTTTCGCTCCTTTAAATGTGAAATAATTTCAGTTAAATTACTGTAATTTCAAAGTTTTAAATCCTCAAAATATTACTTTTAAATTTTGACTTTTGACTTCTAGTTTCCCTCCTTTATATATGAAATAATTTCGGTTAAATTACTGCATTCTCAAAGTTTTGAGTTCTCAAAATATTACTTTTAAATTTTGACTTTTGACTTTTGAGTTCTAGTTTCGCTTCTTATAGATATGAAATAATTTCAGTTAAATTACTGTATTCTCAAAGTTTTGACTCCTAGAAATATTACTTTTAAATTTTGACTTTTGACTTTTAACTTCTAGTTTCGCTCCTTTAAATGTGAAATAATTTCGATGAAATTACTATAGTGTCAAAGTTTTGAGTCCTCAAAATATTACTTTTAAATTTTAAATTTTGACTTTTGACTTTTGACTTTTGACTTCTTTTTTCCTTCTTCCTTATAATAAAATATTAACTTTGACTTCCTACACTAAATTTCCCATTGAGCTCCTTTCTTTTATTTTCAAATCTGCGTAACATATAAGTAGCAGCACAATCTCCATGAGGATTCTCCTCTAATATATCTGCTAATTGAAAAATATACTCAGCTATTTCTTCTCCCAATTTATCAATAACAGCCTCACGATTAATCATTTCTTGTTGATGCAGACGCATCTTAGTTTGCCATTGACTAGAAAACATCTCATGTATTTTTGTGTGCAGTCCAAGAGATTCTAAAATTTTCCACTCTTCAGCATCATCAAACCAAATACCACCATCATGTAAACAACGTTCTATATAGAAAGGTTGTTTAATGTTTATTTTGACGCGCGATAAATAAGTACTACATTCTGGACATAACCCTGCTTTACCATCAAAAGGGGAGGGTACAAAATCTTCAAATTGATTGTAAGGTAAGATTTCTTCTGGGACATACCATGAGGGTAAACTTTCTAACCAAGCTTCATAATTTTTTCCCGAAATCCAAAAACCTTCAGATTCTGGGCAGTATTTTACCGGGATAATATCATTCAAAACGGCATCTTCTAAATCTACATCGTACTTGGGACTTTTCATGGTATATGTTCCTGATCCTATGTTAATTTTGTTTTACTAAGTATATTCCCGCAATAGCCTATGAGGGTTTTTAAGCGGTCTTTGATAGTGGCCAATCGCCTTTGTGTTGTTTGAGGGTTTCGAGATGCTTGCAAAAAGGTTAAATCTACATATAACAGTCGAAGTTCCTTATGTATCTCTGTTAGGTAAGACTTTACCTGAAATGTGATAGATCGATCTAGTTCTAAGTTATCTAGACTCATAATCTGAATCTCGAAAAACTGTTGGACTTCTTTCCTTATGGCCGAAATTTTTTCTAGCTCTAGATTTTCTTGGGCCATAAGTTGCTGCAACTGATTCAGCATTTGACTGAATTTTTGATATTGCTTATTATGCTCCTTTGGTAACATAATATAAATCAATTAAAGTTTGTATATATAAGGTAATAATATAGGATATTCAGAGGCTCATTCAACAATTAATAGTTAATAATTAATTATTAATTATTAATTATTACCTCTCCTTGAAAAGAAGAAGATTGACGCAAAAGGAAAATTTTTTTCTTTTTTAAAGGAGAGGTCTTAAACCTTAATTATTCAGTAAAGTCACAGAATTAGTTTGAATTTATCTGGAAATTAATGTCACTCTACGATTACTGATTTGATGAATATTTTTGATACTTTTTTAGAGTCATAATGTATTTATACTCAAGAGTTATTATGTCTTCAATTATGTAAGCATTTCCTGCGGGATGCTACACAAACAGCTATTAGCAGTCAGCTAACCTCCTCCGGAGGAACTACGTTAACAGCAATAAGTAATTATTCATTACTTCACTTCTCAAGTTTATTCCGGGGACTTTGGCAGTAACTTTTTATTCAAACTCAATTTCAAAGGTTGCTTTTATAACTGACAACTGATGACTGATAACTGATAACTGATAACTGATAACTGAAATAACCTTCCCCAAAATTAATAGCTGATAACTAATAGCTGACGGCTGTTTACTTACTCAATTATTAAGTTATATTGTATATATACATAGACATCAACCCCGATTTGATAATATAATCTTATTACAATGATTATACATAGTTTTCCAGATTTTTTGTAAGTATTCAGCTATTAGCAGTCAGAATTCAGCGAGTCTGTACTTTTTAATAAATGAAGTCAGCATTCTTTTAACTTATACTATTAGATAATTGAAATGCAAGAACAGCAAACTTTAGTTAAAAACTTATAAAATTCTGTGGCAAGAAACATAGATATGTCTCAGAAGTTGATAGCTGACTGCTGAATGCTTACGATTTTTTTATAAGAATTAAAGTATAAAAAAAAACAGATAATTTCAAAAAAACTGTAACTATAAAATACAAAGTTAATTGAAATTTAAACCGCTTTCTCATCAACTATAAATTGATAATTTCGGTTAATAAAATACCGAAATATAACTCTGGTATTTCTAGTCTAAATTAGCTAAATCAACAACCAATTAACCCTATCTATAAACTAACTCCTATGAAGACAAAAACTCTAGCACCTAAGCCTGTACTTTCATGCGTAATTCCTGACTGGCTACAAGAATGTATCAATAGCAGAAATAACAGCGATAATTTAACTAGCTGTTCCCTAGATACAGCATTAATCTGTCAAGCATTTGAATTTGCTTATAAGTTGCATGAAGGACAATATCGTAAATCAGGAGAACCTTATATATGTCATCCTATAGCTGTTGCGGGATTGTTGAAATATCTCGGTGGTGATAGTGCGATGATTGCTGCAGGTTTTCTACATGATATTGTTGAAGATACTGATGTAACTATTGAAGAAATAGAACAAAAATTTGGCTCGGAAATAGCTTTATTAGTAGAAGGTGTAACTAAGCTTTCTAAATTTAATTTTTCTAGCAAAACAGAGCTACAAGCTGAGAATTTTCGCCGGATGTTTTTGGCAATGGCAAAAGATATTAGAGTTATTGTTGTTAAGTTGGCAGACAGGTTACATAATATGAGAACTCTGCAACATTTGCCACGTCATAAACAGTTAAGTAAAGCATTAGAAACACGGGAAATATTTGCACCTTTAGCAAATCGTTTGGGCATTGGTCGAATTAAATGGGAATTAGAAGATTTATCCTTTAAATATATAGAACCAGAAGCTTATCGAGAAGTTCAAGAATTAGTAGCAGATAAAAGAGCTGATCGAGAGGCTAAATTGTTAGAAATGACAGAAAAATTACGGCAAAAATTAGACCAAGCAGGAATAGAATGCTACGACATTAGCGGCCGCCCTAAACATCTGTATGGAATTTATCGGAAAATGCACTTCAAGCAAAAAGCATTTCACGAAGTTTATGATATTGCCGGACTCAGAATTATTGTGAATAAAAGGGAAGATTGTTATCGAACTTTAGCTATTGTTCACGACTCTTACCGCCCCATTCCTGGAAGATTTAAAGACTATATTGGTCTGCCCAAACCTAATCGTTATCAATCATTACATACAGGAGTAATAGGTAATACAGCTCGTCCTGTAGAAGTGCAAATTAGAACTGTAGAAATGCACCATATTGCTGAGTATGGAATTGCTGCTCATTGGAAGTATAAAGAAACCAGTTCTAGTAATACTAAAATGACGGCTGAAGATGAAAAATTTACTTGGTTAAGACAGTTATTGGAATGGCAAAGTGACTTGATAGATGACCGGGAATATTTGGAGACTATAAAAGGTGATTTATTCTATGAAGATGTTTATGTATTTACACCAAAAGGTGATGTAATTCCTCTCAAACAAGGCTCGACTTCAGTAGACTTTGCTTATCGCATTCATACAGAAGTGGGAAACCATTGTACAGGGGCGAAAGTTAACGATCGGATTGTTAGTTTAGATACTCCATTAAAAAATGGGGATATTGTCGAAATATTGACTCAAAAAAATGGGCATCCTAGTCTAGATTGGCTGAATTTTGTTGTCACTAGCGGGGCGCGAAACCGGATTCGTCAGTGGTATAAACGCTCTCATCGAGAAGAAAATGTATCTAGAGGGAAAGAATTATTAGAAAAAGAATTGGGTAAAAAAGGTTTTGAATCTTTACTCAAATCTGAGCAAATGCTACTTGTTGCTGAGAGATTTAATTACCATAATGTAGAAGATTTACTAGCAGCCTTAGGCTACGGTGAAATAACTTTAAATTTAATAGTTAATCGACTACGAGATGCAACTAGGGAAGTTACACAAGTTGAGCAAAATTCAGATATTTGTGCAGAATTTTTTGAGCAAAAATCTTCTTTAATGCTACCTCGCCCAACTCAAAGTTCATCTTCAGATAAATCTCATCCTATTGCTGGAGTTGAAGGTTTAATGTATCATTTGGCTGGTTGTTGTAATCCAATTCCAGGTGAACCTATTATTGGTAGTGTAACTCGCATTCATGGTATTTCTATTCATCGTCAAGGTTGTTCTAATGTGGAAAATGTTCCTGGGGAAAGGTTAGTTCCTGTTAGTTGGAATTATACTAATGAAAATCAAGGACGACCTCAAACTTATCCAGTTAATATTTGTATAGAGGTGATGGATAGAGTCGGAGTTTTGAAAGATATTTTGTCTCGTTTGATGGATAATAATGTTAATGTTAAAAATGCTCAAGTTAAAACAAGTCCCGGTCATCCGGCAATTATTAATCTATGTATTGAAGTGAGCGATCGTCAGCAATTTGAAAAGACTTGTACTCAGATTAAAAATATGAGTGATATTTTGAATTTACGTCGTCTGAGTCAAGTTGAATAGTTTTTTTAAGGAAGAAGAAAGAAGGAAGAAGGAAGAAGGAAGAAGAAAGAAGGAAGAAGGAAGAAGGAACAAGGAAGAAGGGAAAAAATAATTCTATGCCACCTCATAGGCGTTGTTGGATTAAGGAATAAAACTTTTGGCAGAAGGTAAATCCCATGTTTTGTTTTTTATACTTCCTGTGTTTCCCAGCCTAAAATTTATCCCGCACTCTATGTCTATGCAACGCCATATATTTACTCATGTAGAAGTAATGTAGTTACCGCACTTGCTCTGCCAACGCTATATTCACAACCAAATCAAATTATCATCCTGTGAAGCTCCAGAAAAAAACGGCAAGGAATTTCCCCTTGCATCGCCAAAAAAATTATAATAATATGTAATTAGGGCTTGCTGATTAATTCTAAAAGTATTGATTGATATTGGTTTTAGCGTTTTAGAGTTGAAAAAAGTACCAGCTTTTCGGCGGAAAAAGCTCATGCATGCTAGTATTTTGGGACGATTATGGCAGAAAAATTGAAAGACAATTCTTACTTCTACCTCCTCTACATTCCCATTTCTCCTGTCTTCCCCTCCTGGGAGGGGGAGGGGCGAGGGGTGGGTTGTCTCCTGTCTCCTGTCTCCTACAAAGAGCAAAAAGACTTTTTCAGCAAGCCCTAATTATTGGGTGTTGCTCGCCCAGGGCCTACGCATGACTTTTTATTCAACTACAAATAGTATAGTTAGGGTTTGCTGATTAAATATCGCGCTTATTGACTGATATTGGTTTGAGCAATTTTAGATCTGGAAAAAGTGCGAGGTTTTCAATGGTAATGGTTCAAAAATTCAGGATTTTGGTCAAGAGTAGGGCAGAACCATCTTGAGAAAATTCTTACTCCTACCTCCTCG
>NZ_JAAHHG010000302.1 GCF_010692555.1 Okeania sp. SIO3B5
CCTCAGTGGAGGCAAGATCGAGCTGAAATTGAAAACAGACTAACAGAAATGGAGAAAGATGCGCTAATGATACTAGATTTAGTGCAAACACACAAGCAAAGAATAACTCATCTACCTCAAGGTAGAGAAGAAGAAGCAATAGTGAAAGTCGTGATGTCTAGACTGCAAAGCAAAGATAAGTGGCTCAAACACGCTCCGAAAGAATTATCTGTGCTAGTGGAAACTAAATTAGTGTCTATTACAGTCCATCAATTTCGCCACGAACTGAGAACAGAAAGCACAGTATTTCAAGCCTTAGTACATGATATGCTAGCAACAGCAGGTGAAGATATCAGTCGTCTTGTTGATGTCACCAACAAAATAGAGAAAAAAGTAGATCAATTTGTTGGTGACTACCGTCAAGATATAGACAAAATTATTTCTGGTATTGGTGGAGCTAATAGTCACTTAGAACAGTTAATATTACTGCTGCGTAAACAGATGCAACAATGTCAGGCAATACCTGCTGACTTTGCTGCCTTAATAGCAGATAAAACAGAAGGGTTTCTTGGACGAGGTTTTGTTTTTGATGCCATTGATGATTTCATCCATAACAAATCTAAAGGATATTTTATCATCGAAGCTGATCCGGGAGTAGGTAAAAGTACAATCATTGCCGAATATGTACGTCGCAATGGTTGTGTTGCCTATTTCAATTTATTATCAGAAGGTAGAACTAGGGCTGAGGATTTTCTTAAAAGTATCTGTACCCAGTTAATTGAAGGCTATAATTTGCCTTATGAACTACCATTACATCCGGATAACACTAGCAATGGTAACTTTCTATCAAAACTACTAAACGAAATTAGTGCCCAACTAACACCAAGAGAAAAACTAATAATTGCAGTTGATGCTTTAGATGAAGTTGATTTAAATAGTCAAAGTGGGGCTGCTAATGTGCTTTACTTACCAGCTAACTTACCCAATGGAGTTTATTTTCTGCTGACTAAGAGGTCTGATCCACTACCGTTAGTTATTTCGGCACCACAGAAAATTTTTGACTTAATGATTTATCCCAATGAAAGTCTAGAAGATGTCAAACTATTTATTCGTCTGCGTACAAAGCGATCGGCACTAGCAGAATGGATCGAACAAAGAGGCTTAACATTAGAAGAATTTGTCGAATCTATAGCCAGCAATAGTGAAAATAATTTCATGTACTTAAAATATGTACTTGATGATATTGAGCAAGGTAACTATAGTGATATTAATTTAGAAAGTTTACCTCAAGGTTTAGAGAAATATTACGATCAACACTGGCATCGAATGAAAATGAATGTCAAACCATTGCCTATTACTAAGTTAAAAGTCATATATTTCTTAACAAAAACTCGTAAACCAGTATCCTGTAGAATGTTAGCCAAATTTAGTGGAGAAATTTCCTTAATAGTTCAAGAAATTCTGGATGAGTGGGCACAATTTCTGCGAATTTATCAAACAGAAGGAAAACCAGTTTATAGCATATATCATGCTGCATTTCAAGACTTTCTGTACCGAAAAGATATTGTTCAAGAAGTAGAGTCATTAATTGAAATCGAAGGTATGGAAAAACAAATCAAAAATAATTTGTTAGGAATGGTTTACAAAAATGCCTAGAAATTATGATTTGGAACTGGAAGTCAGGAAACACATTTAAGTAGGGGAGTAAGGGAGTGGGGGAGTGGGGGAGTGGGGGAGTGGCAAACATCAGAATAATTAGCATTAACTGAGTAATAATTAGGAAATAAGTTATTAAACCTGTGTTAGTTACTTAATAATTGAAGTCTCAGCCAAGTATAGCATTAATTTTGGGAGTTGGTATAATATCATGTCCGGATTATCAGTGATAAAAAAACTTTATCCCTTCTAATCTTTTCTTCCCTTCTACCTTCCCCTCCTGGGAGGGGTTAGGGGTGGGTTGCCTTCTGCCTTCGGACCTCCAAAGTGTAAGTATTCAACCGGGCATGATATAACAAATGCAATTAGAAGATTATTTTGAGTTTCTGACACCGGAGGATATTCGAGTTAAAGGAACGCGGATAGGTATCGAGCATATTCTTTACAAGTACGTTGTTGACAGTAAGACAGCAGAAGAAATTGCCGAACTATTTCATACTGTTAGCTTGGAGCAAGTTTATGCAACAATTTTGTATTATTTGCGCGATCGCGAAACGGTAGGACAATATTTAGACAATTGGTTGGACTATACGAATAAAGCTCAAGCTGAATTTGACCGTCATCCTCCTCTTTTTGTGGCGAATGTACTAAAGTGGAAGTTGGAACGTTTAACTCCAGCAGAGGAAGTTCCTAAATAATAGTAATTAGGGTTTGCTGAAAAAGTCTTTTTCAGGAAGTAGGGGAGATCCTCATTCTCAATATTATCAGAAAAGTTCGCTCTTCTTGAAAACCACGTCGCTTCAGCGCGTCGATGAAGAGCGAACGGGCGACTTTAGTCGCCGTTAAATATCTTAACAAAAAATACTTCGCTTTTCTTAACATTTTCTCAGTCAATTATGGTATAATACCAAGCATAAAGATGGTAAGGTCGGGCTATGATAATTTATGAGTTTAAAGTGAAAGCAAAAGAATTCCAATATCGTGCAATAGACGAGGCGATTAGGACATCTCAGTTCATTCAAAACAAGTGCTTGAGGTATTGGATGGACAATAAAGGTGTAAGCAAATATGACCTTAATAAACATTGCGCTGTATTAGCTAAAGAATTTGCTTTTGTCAATGAACTAAATTCAATGGCTCGACAGTCTGCGGCAGAAAGAGCTTGGAATGCGATTAGTCGATTTTACGATAACTGCAAGAAGCATATACCCGCCAAAAAAGCGGTGCGACCCCGCGATGACGACAGTCGCAAGGGAACGCGCACCAAGAGAGGTTATCCTAAATTCAAAAAGTATTGCCGTTCTTTAGAATATAAAACGTCTGGCTGGAAGATATCTGAGAAGAGGAAAGCGATTACATTCAAGGACAAAAAAGGTATTGGTAAGCTTAAGTTGAAGGGAACTTATGACCTTAACTATTATCAACTAGACCAGATTAAACGGGTTAGGTTGATAAAACGTGCTGATGGTTATTATTGCCAATTTGCTATTAAAGCAAATGTCAAAGTTGAAACTGAGCCAACAGGAAAAGCAGTCGGTTTAGATGTTGGCATCAAATATTTCTTAGCAGATAGTAATGGCAATACTGTAGAAAATCCAATGTTTTATCGGCAATCGGAAAAGAAGTTAAACCGTGCTAATCGACAGAAATCCAAGAAGTACAAAAAGGGCGCAAAACCGCAGTCTAAAAACTACCATAAAGCCAGATGTCGATATGCCAAAAAGCATTTAAGAGTAAGTAGGCAGCGAAAAGAATATTGCCAGGGAGTAGCATATTCCGTGATTCAATCTAACGATTTGATAGCCTACGAAGACTTAAATGTTAAAGGCATGGTAAAAAATCGACATTTAAGCAAATCAATCAGTGATGTTGGATGGTCAACTTTTCGACAATGGTTAGAACATTTTGGAAGAAAGTACGGCAAATTAACTATTGCTGTATCGCCACAAAATACTTCTCAAAATTGTTCTAATTGCGGTGGGAAAGTTAAAAAGTCTCTATCAACTAGAACTCATATTTGTCCTCATTGTGGCTATGTAGAAGATAGAGATATTAATGCAGCTAAAAACATCCTAAAAAAAGCGCTCAGTACCTTGGGGCACAGGGAAACTAATACGCTTGCGGGAGATTTGCCCTCTGGCTTGGTTGGCTTCGGCCTGTCAAGTGATGGCGAGTCGATGAACCAAGAATCCCCGTCGCGAAGAGCGCGGGGAGTGTCAAAAATGTATAAAATGTATAAGCACTAAAGCTAAATTAATTGTATATTTGATGGTCATATTAAATAGATGGGCAAAATTATTTTGATATCTACTGTTCAAGCAAACAAGTATCTTTTTATTTCCTACTTCCTGCTTCAAGATATTAAATTAATTTTGCATAAATACCTATTAGTTTACATCAGTATAACAAGGAAATTGAAATGGGTGAGTTTAGAGAAAATTTAGCTCAAATGCCCCTAGAAGATCAATACTATCTCTTAGAAACTTTACCAGGTTTTCTCGTGAGTGAATCTGATACAGACCAATTGCATCGCTTACTCACAGATTTTGATTTTATCGAATCAAGACTATATTTATTCGGAGTAGAATATCTATTAAATGATTATGAGGAAGCCATGCATTCTAATGTATGGACCTCAAGTGAAAAAGTTAAAACTCTAAAATTAATTCAAGGGGCAATTGAACTATCATCTCATATCCTTGTCGAAGATAAAACACAACTACCAGGACAACTTTGGGGGCGACTGCTATCTTTTGAAATACCAGAAATTCAGGAAATGCTACAACAAGCAAAATCCTGGAACCGGACACCCTGGTTAAGACCAATGGCACCAAGTCTCACACCTCCAGGAGGTAGACTACTGCGCACTTTCATCGGTCATACAGGCTGGGTAAATGCAGTAGTTGTCACCCCAGAAGGATTGGTAATTTCTGGTTCTGCTGACAATACTCTCAAAGTTTGGAACCTGGAAACAGGGAAAGAAATAGCAACCTTAATTGGTCACAGAGGCAGAATTAGAGCTATAGCATTACTAGATGAAAAATGGGTGGTTTCCGGGTCTGATGACTTCAGCATCAAAATTTGGAATCTAGAAACAACTAAAGAATTTCTCACTTTCACTGGTCATACAAGAGGAGTAAGAGCAGTGGCAGTATTACCAGATGGTAGATTAATTTCCGGTTCTTCAGATAATACGATTAAAGTCTGGAACCTAGAAACACAAAAAGAAGAATTTACTCTCACTGGTCATAAAGGTTGGGTAAATTCGTTAGCGGTATTATCCGAACGAGAAATTATTTCAGGTTCATCCGATCGTACTCTCAAAATTTGGAATATTCAGACAGGAGAGGAATTATTAACACTGAGTGGTCATACGGGTGGCGTGAGAACTGTGGCGAAACTTCCAGGAGGACAAGTAGTTTCAGGTTCTTCTGACAACACAATAAAAGTTTGGAATTTGCACAGCCAAAAAACTACTTTGACATTCAAAGGTCACGCTAAGGGGATAAATGCAGTAGCAGTAGCTCCAGATAGTAAGGGAATAATTTCTGCTGCTTCCGACAATACTCTCAAAGTTTGGAGTCTCCAGACAGGAGAAGAGTTATTTGCTCTCAAAGGTCATGCTGACTCTGTATATGCAGTGGCAGTTTTACCAGATGGACGCATAATTTCAGGTTCTGATGATTTTACTCTCAAAGTTTGGAGTCTTGATACTTCTGTAGAATTACCACCACCCATCGGACATACTAATAGGGTGAATGCAGCAGTAGCGCTGCCAGATCGACAAGCAGCATCAGCATCTTGGGATAATACAATTAAGGTCTGGAATTTAAACACAACAAAATCAGTTTGTACTCTTAAAGGTCATACTGATCGAGTTAATTCCGTAGCAGCATTACCAGACAAACGTATTATTTCAGCTTCTGATGATAACACTCTCAAAATTTGGAGTTGGGAAACAGCACAGGAATTGTTGAGTCTAGAAGGTAACACTAGATGTATTTTTGCTGTGGCAGTTACACCAGATGGTAAACGAGCGATCGCCTGTTTATCTGACCAAACTCTAAAAGTCTGGAGTTTAGAAACTTTAAAAGAGGTTGCTACTCTTGTAGGACATACTGACTGGGTAAGTTCAGTGACAGTAACGCCAGATGGCAAGCGAGTAATTTCTGGGTCTTTTGACAAAACTATTAAAGTTTGGTGGTTGGAAACTGGAGAAGAAGTTTCTACTTTGGTCGGTCATAATGGGTGGGTAAAAGCTTTGGCAGTAACCCCAGATGGTAAGCGAGTGATTTCTGGGTCTTTTGACAAAACTATTAAAGTTTGGTGCTTGGAAACTGCAGAGGAACTATTTAGTTTGAGTGGTCATACTGACTGGGTAAGTTCAATTGCAGTTACACCAAATGGTCAGCAAGTGATTTCTGCATCTGACGATCGTACTCTCAAAGTTTGGGACTTAGAAAAACGACAGGCGATCGCTCATTTTACAGGAGAGAGTTCTTTAGAATGTTGTGCTGTGGCAGAAGATGGAGTAAAAATTATTGTTGGTGAAGCTTCTGGCAGGGTACATTTTTTAACATTAGAAAGTTATAGGGAGTAGAGAGTGGGGGAGTAGGGGAGTGGGGGAGTAGGGGAGATTGAAGTAATTATAGAATTATTAAAGATACATTGTGTAATCGGGTTTTATATAAGACTAAAGAAGAATATGAAGAGAAAGTTTGTCTTGGGTAATATTATATCATGTTCGGATAATCAGTTATAAAAAAAACTTCTGGCCTTGAACCTTTCTTTCCCTTCTGCCTTCTGCCTTCTGCTTTCTGCCTTCCTTGCTCCAAAGTTTAAGTATTCAACCGAACATGATATTAGACATCTCCAATAATAAAGAATAAAATCAATTATCGCACATAAATTCTCAATTCTTCCCCTCCACCGGAGGGGCTAGGGGTGGGTTCCCTACTCCTGTACGGGCGAATCGCGATTCGCCCCTACTCCCTCTTTTATGGAGATGTCTATTTAAGTGGACATGGTATTAAAGAGCGATCGCTCAATCATCTAAGAACAAATTGCTTTTGAGCAAAAATTACTGCGATCGCCCGATAGAAATCAATATACATCTTCGATAATCAAAAATCAAATCAATTATCGTGAAAAATCATCAATTCTTTCTCCCTACTCTGTAGGGACGTTGCATGCAACATCCCTACCTACTCCCTCTTTTCTGAAAAGGTTTAATATATCAATGTCATTATTGTTTTAGTAATTGCAATGCTTGAATTGCCAGGAATAAAAAACCCACCGATCCAAGTACAGTGAGAATTTGGGGTACTAAATTAGGTGTTAATATTTCACTCATAATTGTATCCTTACGAAAATAATCAACTTATAGTCTATTTTATCTCAAACTTAAAAAATTGATATATGGAAGAAGGAAGAAGGAAGAAGGAAGAAGGAAGAAGGAAGAAGGAAGAAGGAAGAAGGAAAAATCTTACTTTGTCTGAGCTTTGAGCTTTTAATCTGTCCACGCCCTTTCCTTGGACTGCTATACTAGGGATTACTTTTGACTTTTAATTTTTAACTTTTATAAATGCTCAAAGTTAGTCAGGGATTACTTTTAACTTTTGACTTTTAACTTTTAACTTTTAACTTTTAACTTTTAACTTTTAATTTTTGACTTTTAATTTTTGACCAAAAAAGAAGGTCTCAAGCCTCCCCTTTCAAGGGGATGAAAAAAATAAAGTTCAATATTTCAAGCCTCTGACTTTCCTGCGGAATGCTACGCAAACAGGCAGAGGTACTGATAACTGATAACTGATAACTGATAACTGATAACTGATAACTGATAACTGAAATGACTTGCGTATAGCGCTATAGTTTCTACTAAAGCTTTTGGAGAAAAATAATGAAATTTGAGACGAATGTACAAGAAGCTTGCTACAACAAAATCTCTCTCTGGATGAGAGAATTATTTGATAAATTTCCCTGCGTCAGACAAGACTTACCAGGTATTACTTTATTTATGGGTTCTGCCTTAGTTGAAGTATCTGTTTTTGCTTGGGGAGATAATGAGGCAATCATTAATACTCGCTCCTATGTTGTGACAAATGTAGATTTGAAAGCAGATTTGATGAAATTTTTACTGCAAGAAAATAGTAAAATGCGATTTGGTGCTTTTGGTATAGACGAAAATAATAGCATTATATTTGAACATACAATAGTCGGTTCTACTTGCGATAAACCAGAATTAGAAGCATCAGTCAGAGCAGTTTTAGCAATTTCTGATGAATACGACGATAAAATTGTTGAACAATGGGGAGGACATAGGGCCATGGACAGAATATATTAGACCTCTTTTCTAAAGAGGGAGTAGGGAGTAGGGAGTAGGGAGTAGGGAGAAATAATTGATAATTTATGGATAAGAATTGATTTTATTTTTAATTTTAGGAGATGTCTATTAGACTTCTTGTATCATGTCCGGTTTAATACTTATTATATAGTTGGGGGAGATGGGGAGATGGTCTGATTTAATATTGAAGTGTAGATAGAATTATAAACATATACTGTATAACGGGATTTTATATTACCACTCTAAGAGGATATCTGAAAAGTTTTTTGATACTGAATTTTGCCCCCCTAGCCCCTCAACTTTGGGGGTAATAAGAGTCAATTTGCTTCTAAAAAGTCCCCCAAAATTGGGGGATGCGCGGGGGCTTGGATGTAGCAAATGGGACTTCTTAGAAAACCTCTTAAAATTAATAATGGTTCAATCAAATATTCATTTATCTAAATTTTTTATACTTTATGCTAAAAACAGAGCCTACTTACACATTTCCTGAATCTAATCATCCTATAGTTAAATCCCTATTCCATCATAGTGACCAAGAACTATTGACCTTATTTCAAAACTATCCAGACCAAGGAAAATACTTCGTAACAATTTTTTGTCGCTATGGCATGATAGTCCAAACTTTAATTCAACATTCCGTGCGTTCCCCCGTTCAAGCAGATTATCTATTTGCCCAAACTTGGCAACATATATTTTATGAATTGCGTGGCCTAGATTTACGAGAGGGGGCAGATCCAAGCAACGAAAATACTACTCTCCAGAATTGGTTAATAAATGTTACTGCTGTTAGTCTTAACCAAGCAGAAATTCCTCCTGTTGAATCAATTCGTTATTCTTTACAGGTAGCTCCACCGCCTTTATGGTGTTATGTTAGGCAAGTATTAGAACAGTTAGAAGCACTCCTGCGTTTAGTTCTGTTAATGTCTGAGACTTTCCACTGGAGTGAAACAAGAATTGCAGCATATCTCCAAGCTGAGGGAGAAACTATTTCATCTGAGGAGGTAAAGTCTTTGTTGCAGCAGGGATACTATCATCTAGATAATAATTTACCAGAGGATATTAAAGCTATATATTTTAATGATGATATGGAACAGGTTAGTACGAATATAAATCAGTTTCTCCAAGTTTCAAAAGAACCAAAACCCTGAGATAATTTAGGTCAAGACTCTAGCAAATAGGGAACAGTTCATCTGTTGGAAAAACATTTGCTTGTCTGAGGTTTATCATCAATTTATCTACTGAACAACTCTTTCTTTGCTATATAACAAAATTATTCTGTATTCATGCTGTTTGCTTTTCCATAGAATTAATTAGGAAAGCTTTGCATTAGCAAAACGTCCTCTATGAAGTAGGTATTTTGTCGATTTTTTTTCAATAAAACTGAGGATTAAATGTTATGTAGATGCTAGCTAAAAAACTTTAGACCTCAAATTTATCTTGAAATTAACCTAGTGCAGAATGGCAGAAATAACTAACCATTTACAAAATCCTAAAACAATTACAAATCAAAAATGATTGACTTTTAACTTTTAACTTTTAACTTTTAACTTTTAACTTTTGACTTTTGACTTTTAACTTCCACATAGCGGCGCTAGTTCAAAAATACTCCTCCTGTCCCAGTAATATTTAGTGATTTAGTATCTAAATCAAAATTTTCTGTGGAATTAAACCTCACCTCTAATACTCTAGGAGAAATACCTCGAGGACTTACTAATAATAACCCTCCATCAGGACGTTGATAGGTTAACGTTAATGGGACTGGCAATTCATATATTTCTACTACTGACCTTTCTCCTAGAGTCCTATGTCGGCCACCAATTACTTGATATTTAATTACGGCATCCGTTTGATTAATCAATCTTAGAGTAATGAGACCTTCAACAGGCGTAACCCTACCCGCAGGTTCAGGAAATTGTGGTGGTGTTTGATTAATCTCTTGCTGCTGGCCACCAGGGTTTCCTACATTAGGGGGTTGACGGCGAGGAGGCTCACTTTTCTCTGGTTCCGCCTCTACTGGTTTTCCTTGACCGCCAGATGGCTGACTAGCAGGAGGTTGACGACGACGAGGTTCTGTATTCTCTTCAACTTCCGCAGGTTCTTTTGTTGAAGGTTGAGTAGGTGGCTTAGTAGTACCAGGGGGAGGCCCTCCAGCTACAGCAACTGTAATTAGTCCCATGATTAAACTGCTACAAATGGTACTAACGATGGGAGTTTTTTTAACAAGTTTAGAAAGGTATGGCATCATAATATCCTGAGACTTTTATCAGTTATCAGTTATCAGTTATCAGTTATCAGTCAATACAGTTTCCAAGGTCATGCTGTGCAAACAGATAAGACCAAAACTCATAAGGTATGGAACTATTAGATGAGGTTTTCAGATGACAAAACTGCCAAAAAAATCCTTCAATAATACTACACTAGATAAGTTAAACGTTCTTGTAAATCAAATATTAATCTGAGTCTGATATCAAATCCGGTTCATTGCACATAGAATCCGGTTATATCATTAGGACTTACGTAGATACGCTATATATAGCGTTCAAAACTATTGGACAATAGTCTTTAGACTCTATAAATAGTACCTTTGCGTAAGTCCTGATAATATCTGTTTATAATTTCTTAAATTACTTCCATAGTACGCAGAACTAGCATATCTAGTACGGGCGTTACGAAGTATGCGCAAGCAAACGGCCGTTCGCCCCTACAGATGGTGTCTGATTTGATATGTGTAGGTAATATCATGTCCGGTTGAATAATTAGACAATGGTTGTCCGAAGGCAGGAGGCAGGAGGCAGGAGGCAGAAGGTTTTCTCCCATTTTTACCTTAATTTTATACACAAACGATGCTACCGGACATGATATAAGTCCTGTTCAATATTTAATTTAATATCCCCTACTCCCCCACTCCCTGACCGAAAAAATGGGTCTCAAGCCTCGCCCTTCTAGGGCGACTTTTTAGTTGTTTTTTTTCAATAAATATGTTATCGTGTTGTTAGTTTGATGCGTCAAGTTATGAAAGCTAGATTTAAGTACCGTATATATCCAACCCCGGGACAAAAATACCGATTAGCCAAGCTATTTGGCTGTGTCCGTGTGGCGAGTGAATGATAGTCTAGCTTTCTGCCAACAGAGGTATAGATCAGGAGAAAAGAAATCTACTAATTCAGAACTACAAAAGCTTTTTATTACTCAAGCTAAAAAGACTAAATACAGAGAATGGTTGTCAGAGGTTTCTAACATACCATTACAGCAATCATTGAATGATTTAAACCAGGCTTATCAAAACTTTTTTAAATCAATTCAAGGCAAGAGAAAAGGTAGACCTGTTAGACCTCCTAAATTTAAAAGTAGAAAGTCAAAGCAAACTGCGAGGTTTACAAAGGGAGGATTTAAAGTTGGTCAACATAAAGTTTATTTAGCTAAGATTGGAAAGCTGAAAATAGTTTCGCCCGTGAGAGTTACCTACTGCTCCATCATCAGTAACAGTAATCAAAGATTGTAGGGGCGATTCGCGAATCGCCCCTACTAGATATTTCTTAAGTTTTGTAATAGAAATACAACCAGAAGTATTACCTAAAACTGATAATTCAGTAGGTATAGATTTAGGTATTAAAACCTTTGCTACATTTAGTGATGGTACAAAGATTGATGCTCCTAAACCATTGAAAAAACATATTAAAAGGTACCGAAAGTTAAGTAAGTCATTATCTAAGAAAACTAAAGGGTCTAAAAGGTATGAAAAAGCGAGACTAAAAGTGGCTAAGTTTCATGCCAAATTAAAAGATACGCTTGACAGATTTTCTGCATAAATTATCTACTAAAATAATCCGTGAAAACCAAACAGTTGTTTTAGAAGATTTGAACGTTTCTGGTATGGTGAAAAACCGTAAATTATCCAGAGCGATATCAGATTTAGGTTGGAGGCAATTCAGGACACTGTTAGATGGAATTGCTGAAAAATATGGTCGTGATTTCAGAGTAATTAGTCGCC
>NZ_JAAHHG010000303.1 GCF_010692555.1 Okeania sp. SIO3B5
TAAAAATCAAAAATAAAATCAATTATTACCCAGAAATTATCAATTATTCCCCTCCCCTCCTGGGAGGGGCGAGTGGTGGGTTGGGAGGGGGAGGGGCGATGGGTGGGCTCCCTGTTTCCTCTTTTCTAGAGATGTCTAATAGTTATCAGCAGTTGTGTTTTCAGATACAACGGGTTCCACCTTAGTGAGGTACACTCCGAAGCGAGCAAGATGCTCGCACTGGGAACATTGAATTTTTAATACCTGTACTTCATACTACTTAAAATTTGCTGTAATAGACATCTGGTAAAAATCAAAAATAAAATCAATTATTATCCATAAATTATCAATTATTCCCCTCCCCTCCTGGGAGGGGCTAGGGGTGGGTTCCCTGTTCCCTGTTCCCTCTTTTCTAGAGATATCTAATAGTTATCAACAGTTGCGTTTTCAGATACGACGAGTTCCACCTTAGTGAGGTACACCCCGAAGCGAGCAAGATGCTCGCACTGGGAACATTTCATTTTTAATATCTGTTACTGGGAATTTGCTGTAATTGTCTTAAACAAACGCTGATAACTGATAACTGATAACTGATAACTGAATCTGAGGCACACCCCAAAGCGAGCAAGATGCTCGCACTGGAAACTGATAACTGAACTTAATGTGTTCCCGAAAATGGATTCCGCTTTTCTTCTATCTCATTTGGTTGATATTGTAACTCATCTTCAAAAACATATCCTTTCTGCTTTAGACATTCCGAATTGTTCGATTTCCAATAGGGAATTGTTCCTCCATGTAATCGTAAAATACCCTTGTTATCTAAACTCGCATAATACTCACAAGGATATTCCGTTTGAGTATCAGGTTGCAACTTCCCAATTAGTTCCCACTGATTGGTATTTGGATCGCGGTATTGGAAATAAAAACTATATTCTCCACTCAAAGGAACTGGAGGTAAAGCATCACTAATTATCCCAATTTCTTTAGAATTATTGTCACTATCATATTCAAAAACTTCTACTTTTTGACTATAATCTTTCTCCATATCAAATACAAGTGTATGAGCATCTGTTTTCATTGCTGTTGCTGACTCAGCTACATTCACAGCAATATCGCACTTCACTCGACGTTCAGAAATTAATGGAGAAATTTTGATAACTTCTGCAGCGTTAAGACTGGAAATATTATCAGGAACAGAAATTAAGTAGTGGGGTTTACCTTGACAGAACAATAACTTAATATTTAGTTCTTGGTCAATTTCAAATTCAACTTTGATTTTTTCGTTAAATTCCTCTCCTGTCATTTTCAATTCTGTTGCCAATTTTTGAGCATCATAACTACCCCAAAGTTGTTCTTTCTTATCTTCAAAATCTTTCCGGAATAGAAAAATTGATAATTGCGCTCCATAGGATTCTTCACTGCGTACTCTTGCTACTGACTCTTTGGGGTCAAGTTGATAAAGTGGTTGACCTGCTTTAAAAATAGTTAAGTTACTACTCCCATCTATAGTGCCAAGAGTAAAAGAACATGGCAAAAAATAAAGCAAATTTTTGACATCAATGTAAAGCTGGTTTGCCCCTTTTCTGAGCAAATTCTTAGAAGATTCTGGAGAAAAAATCAATTGTCGTAGTTTCTGTGCATAACACGCTCCTGCTGAAGTTGCTAACTTAGTATATTCTGGGACAAAAGTAATTTTTTCTGAGTTCCAAACAAAACGGTCTGATTTAAACTTATTAAATTCTTGATAAAGTTCCTCTTCCACCAAATAAAGATTGCAGGTTTTTCCAGACAATATCAACCAATCTAATTGTTCTTTTTCAGCAGAATTTTGAAATTCTTCTTGTCTTGATAAACCACTTTCTACCAATCCTTTAGCAATACCAACTGCCTCCTTAATTATAGGTTTAGCGGCTTTTTCCAACTGACTCAAAGTCAAACTTACACTCAAATTATTAACTGCTTCGCTTTGTAGTTGTAGATCGCTTTGTGCCAACAATTCGGCTATTTGCTGTCCCCCTAAAACAAAAGTAGGTTCAACAATTTCATCTGTCTGACCCTTGCCCAATATTGATTTTTTAGCTCCTTCTGCATATTCCCAAAGAGTATAAAATGTTTGCTGACGAGCAGGTGCATTTCCATTTTTCCAACGAGTTGGTAACACTTTCTCCGCAATATTTAAAGCATCCTGATAAGCAACATCAGTTTCAGGATTTTCCTTGTCCACAAAAGCTAATAAATTGCCACTTTGAAACTTCTTTTCATGATCCAGGAATTTTTCATCTAGGTCATCTAACTGAATTCTCAATGTATCTGGTTGAATATTTCCTTCTGTCACCGCAGTCAGCAAACAGTCAGCAATAGCAACCTTGAGCAAATGAAATATTTGCAGGGTGATTAGCTCCCCACCCAAATGTAAATGACCAGAAGAACCTAAAAGTTTGGGAGTCAGTTTATAATAGCGTCCTCCATATCCTGGGTCTTCATCATCCTGGAAAACTTTTACTTCTTCAAGTGTGAAGCGGATTAAAGCTAGATCGGTAGTTCCCCCACCAATATCTAATACCAAAACATTTTGCGTCCATTGGTCTCCATGGCGACGACACCTGGTTTTCAAAGATTCAATCCCTACATTCAAGTCTCCACCAAACTCTCGCCATAGGAAAAAGATAGCTATAGAGACAGCTTCATCATAAGCAATATCGACATTATCAATACCCAGGTTTTCCACCAGTTTTTTGACTTCCTGGCGCACTCTTGGAGGAGATATAGTCGGGTAAGTAATCACTGCTTTGTTAAAGCGACCTTGAGCACATCGTTCTAGGTTGCGATCGCGATAATCTGAAGTTAATTGAATCAGATGACTAAAAGCACCTTGAACCAGTTCTTCTACTTTAATTTTTTTACTGTTGCCATTTAAGGTGACATCAATTGACCGCGAGCTTGGTTGACCTAAATAGCGTTTGGGTGAGTGGTGAAATTTGCCTGTTATGTCTTGGTTTTGAGCCATGGTATTTAATCTGTTTTGTCTAGCTCGTCCTCCCAGAATTACTTTAACTGAATCAGGTTCAAGACTTTCTATTTCTAATTCACTAGGAATTTCACTAAGTTTGCGAATTTCATCAAGTTCTACTGGTATTAAACTTTGCCATTCTAAGGGTGGAACACGAAACACTTTGTGATAAATACGATTAAGTTCCTGACTAGCAGAACGGCGAAACCAGTCTCGACATTGGTATAAACCAAGTTCTATGAGGCGAATTGCTTCTAACAAGTATGTACTACTTGTTCCTAAAAATATTTGGTTTCCTAGATTACTTTGGTTAGTATTATCTACATTTGGCAATTCCTTGCTAATCTCTGCAATTAACTTTTGCCACTCGTTTTCCCACTCTTTTGTAACTACACCAGGTTTAGTATCAATTGGTCTTTCATTTAACCAGTCAGCTAAACTTTTGCGCAACTCCATTTCTTGTTCTCTTGGTAAACTATTTGGAGATACAGTAACTTTAGGATCGAATAAGGTAACAGTTGTATTGCTTGTTCCAAAGTCAATTGCAAACCAACCCGGATAAGATTTTGGTGATTGTTGGGGTAGGGTTGATGAAGGTGATGGAGTCGGAATAGCTAAAGGTGAGGGAGTTGTTGAAATTGCTGAAGGTTCCGGAGTTGGAATTGCTGAAGGTTGCGGGGTTGGAATTGCTGAAGGTGATGGAGTTGAGATTTGGGAGTTAGAGACAATTTGGCACTCAGCAGTCGTTTTTTTGGGTTCTGAAAGGTTGGGATTACCCTCAGCATCAGAGTCAAAATATTCGACTTCTACTGTTAAAGTACAGCTAACATCTGTAGGTAGAGGTTCGTCTAACTGGCAATTATGTTGTCTTAATCTTCGAGGTATTGAAAGTTCAATTGGTTTAGCAGAGGTAACTTCTCTGTAAGCAGACTTGATTTTTGCTGCCAGTTCTGGTGGGTGACCTTCAACAGAGATACTGACACTAGAGATATGGGGAATATTGTTAGATGGAGTTATTTCAATTACAGGCAGTTCTAGTACCTTATCGTCTGTTGATTTGGTACTCAAGAAATAACGAGTTAGTAGCTCAATTTTTACAGCCATGATTTATCTTCCTTTTTATTAGTTTTGTTAACTAGCTATTAGTTTTTCTTATTCAAACAGAGGGACGGCGAATTCTGGTTTGGGTTTTGTCCGCAACCACCAAGCAACCCTGCAAAGTTGCAAGTGGATATTCCTGCACAACTCGCACCAAAATATCAAGCACTGCTTGGCGACTTCTACTACCCGAACGCAAAAGTAAAATACCTGGGTGAGTTCCCGGAGGAAAACGGCGGACATCAGAAAAATCAAGGTCTAGAGTAATAAAAAAGCGTCCTTCAGCACAAATTTGCTGCCATATCACCTCATCATCTTCACCAGATAATCCTTCATAGGAGTCAGGAGTCAGGAGGGAAGAAAGAAGAAGAAAGAACAGGAGAAGAAGGAGAAAGTTTTTTTATCACTAATTATCCGGACATTATATTATATCGTTATTTTTTTGATTAAGTCAATGCTGTCGCCAGTGCCGCAGCATAAGCGATCGCCGCCCGCACATTTTCTAAAGTCAAGGGTGGATATTCTTCAACAATCTCTTCTATTGTCAACCCCTCTGCTAGATTATCTAGAATGACCGAAATCATAATCCGAGTTCCTTTAATACAAGGTTTCCTGTGACAAACTTTAGGATTAAAGTTGACCTGGTCTTGCCAGTTATTCATTTTTGAACCTCTACTACACTTTCAACGACAACTACAAATAAATGTTTGCTACGAATCTCTTTTACCAAATGAACTGTTTCCTAAAAACACCAATCACTTAACTTCAACTGATGCAATTTGCGATAGATTTTGTAACCAGGTTGGAGTTTGAGTTTCTGATTCATCTGCTGCTATATATTTTAGCAATGCTTCTTTTTTGGAAAGTTCTCGTAAATCAGTAATTACTGTATCTAGAATCCCTTTCAAACTCTTATTTACTTTTTTGGTTATCTCCCCAACGTACTCTGCTAGGTGCAATTCCATGCAATCATTAATTTGGTCTCGGAGTCTGAGAACGATAATTTGATGGTTAAATGGTTTGTGAGTAACTCCATCTTTTTTAGGACTCCAGTCAAACACTTGAGATTGATGTTTTTCCTCTGCACGAGCTAGAGGAAACTTATTACTAATATTATCTATGATTGAACTATTGTTTTCAATCTGACTTTCTTCAAAGATCAATGTCTTCCAATTTATGTCTGGGTCCTCAATAAGTGGATCGTTGGCAAGCAAAGAAAGAGTTCCTAAAAGTTCTACTTCTCTGTCACCAAACTTTTCCTCAATTTCCTTTTCTTTTACTTCCTCTTCTTGAGTGCTAGATGGTATAATTTCTTGAAGCTTGTTGCGTTGAGGTTCTAGTTCCCGAGACAATTTTGTTAATAGCTCTGTGAATGCTGATTTGATGCGGTCGCGAGCAAATTTCTCTAGTTCTTGAAGGCTTTTTTCAAAAGCTGGATAGAAATCCTCACTCTTAGTCGGAGTCTTCTTATCCTCATGTTTTTTTTTCTTACGCAAAAGCTTACTAGCTGCACTATTTTCGTCAGCTATAGTTATAGATACTATCCCATTCTTAGTATTATTAAAAAGTAAATTCCACTCATTCCATTCAAAGAATACTTTATTAGTTACTTCCTCCTTTACTACCTCACTAATCTCATCTTGTAATGTTTTCTTATCTAAATCTGTTTTCAAACGATTGTAGACATTGAGAAGTTCTTCAATGATTTGACGCAGTTCAATAAAAGCTTGACTGTCGGAAGTAGGTATATATTCAGGAATTGTCTCTAATATTGCCCTAAGTTCATTTTGCTGTTGTTGGCAAACACGAGCTTGACGACGAGTATCTTCTTCTAGTTGTTTCAGGCCGTAATCTTTTACATGGTCTATAATCAGCGATCGCAACCTCCCCACACCCCCATCATCTACAAAATCACTCAGTTGTCGCTGTAAAATTCCTGCCGAACTAGAATCCAACATTTTACTCAACTGTTCCCATTTGGGAGCTATGTCATCCTGATATTTTTCTAGTTCAAGCATAAATTCTGGAGAACACACTTCCAAAGTAGTCGAACGTTTTGCCAACTCCTTCAAAGCTAACATTTGCGACAATAGTACAACTCTCTCTGCTTTAGTAGTCAAACCTCTAGCACCCGTCATCGTCAACTTAAGAACCTTCAATTCCTCTAGCACATCGTTTTCTTCCAGTAGTGCTAATTCCCCAGCTAAATCTTCTAGAATTTCCTTATCATTCTCCGATAATGGTAGTTGGTTAAAACGACCCACTCCCACTAAAATCCTGTCTTTCAGGTCTTGTACCCCCCGGTCTCGCGCCATCATAGCCTGAATTTTATCAGCAGTATCTCCTCCAGGATGCTGACCATTCAACAAAAGCAGAATTGTTTGAACTTCTTTCAGTTCCCGCAAAGACAGGAAAGCATCTCTCACCCCAGAGTCAGCAGCTCCCAGTCCAGGAAAATCTAGCAAAACAAACTCTTGATTTTCCCCCAGAGCAGATAAATTCCAGATTTGTTTTGACACTTTAACTGTTACATCCACCCGACGAATTAAAGAAAAACTGTTTTGCAGGTCTTGAGCAGATGGTAGGGCAGGATTTGACCAAGGTTGAGGAGAAACGACTAACTCTTCAAAATTGAGTTGGAGAATATCCATTGGTGGGTCTCCTAATTTTAATCCCTCTTTTGCTGTGGCCATATCAACTTGATAGAGGCGATCGCAGATATTTTGGCCATAAACTCTATAGGTAAGCAAAAATCCTACCAGTTCCCGCAGCAAAGAACGTAACTCTTTATTTTGGGTCGTGCCCCAGGTTTGTTTACACCATCCCAGGATGCCGTTAATATCTATATTTGTAGCAGTAAAGTTCTGGAGGGTATCTGAAGATTGTTGGGACCTCTCAGCTGCTACTTGAAGCATATAACCCAGACATTCTTTGACCTCATTGTGAGACAGATATTTAATAGTAAATTCCCCAAATTCTGTCTTGTGCAAGTCTTCTGCCTGAACTGGGTGTAGGTGAATAGCTGTAACGTTCCCTGTGGTAGGAGTTACACTTACTGGTAAACCATCAGCATATCCAATTAAGCTTCCGAGTAATAAAGTTTTCCCACTACTGAATTGTCCCATTACACCAATTTTTACTGGGGAAGAAGCAAGTTCAATAGTTTTTCGGGCTGCTTGTTCAACTTTTTGTAAATTGTTATTAAGCTCTCCGGGTATCCAATCTGGCAGAGGTTGTTGTTGGGATAATGAATCTATCCCTTGGATAATGGAATCTCCATATTCTTTGAGTCGGTGCAGTTGTTCTTGTACCATTGGATAGTTTTTTTGACATATTTTAATACCATTTTCTACTAATTTTATAGAAATCGCAAGTACCCTATATGTATCCACAAATTAGTAGGGCAAGTTTGGTTATTTTGGTTATCTCCTTTAGCAGATCCTTTGCCAGTTTTGCGGATATTTTTATCTGCTATGAAAACTTGTAAAAAATGGAGAGGTAGAGTTTATAGGTAATTAGTAATTGTTAAAGCACTTTCTAATTTAATGAAGTACAAAATTCTGCGGAAGTAGGGAACAGGGGACAGAAAAGAGCGATCGAGAGAACAGTTCCCTGCGATCGCCAGATTTATGATGAGAGGTACAGTAGAAAATTCTTAAAAATAGCGATCGCATATTGCTAGTCACGACAGTTATGGTTTAATCCAACCTTGAAAAGCTGCTACTAAAACATTAGCAATTGGATTATTGAGAGCTTCTTTGAATGTTTGTATTCCTGATGATTTTAATGCTCCTATTACTCGCTGTTTTAATCTGGGATTATTTTCTACAATTTCAACAGCTTGAGCAACAACTGCCATTTTGTCTGCTGTGGTTTCTGTAGAGTTTGATTGTTCTAATTGTTGGAGAAGTTGTTGAATTTCTGCTGCTGTTTCAGCTAAAGTTTTTTTTTGAGCTTCGTTAATATTTCTATTTCTAATGAGTGTATCAGCGTTGATTTTTCCTTTGTTCAAATTTACACCTATATTAGTGTTTTGATTCTCAACTTTTCCTTTGTGAACACCTGTAACAAAACCGCCTTGTTGTTTTATTTGGTCGCCGTATATAGTGGTATTTTTTGAATTATTGTTTTCCATAGTGCTTGTCTCTAGATGTATACTATTTGATTTTCAGTCATATTGTGTTCAGTTGAACAACCATAATCAATTTCTATTTTTCTAACCTGTAGGGAAGTTTCACATAACCTGTCAACATTGTGGGGAATTTAGCGGACAAAATACTGTCCTGGAGAGTTCAATGTCAACATTGAAAACTATACCAATTTTCGTTGGAGGATTCTAGATATCATTCTCTACAGATGTGGTTTCCACACTCTTATAATTTGTTCTTTGTGTACGAAATTGTTTTTAAACATCTCAATTTCTTTAGGAAATGTCAAGTTAGGTATCTTGGTTTCTATAGAGTTGAATTTTTCTAATTTTTGAAAGAATTCCTGCATTTCTGGTGTTGTTTCAGCTAAAGTTTTTTCTTGAGCTTCGTAAATATTTTCAGTTAGTGTATCCGTGTTGATTTTTCCGTTGTTATAACCTACACCTATGTTAGTGTTTTGATGCTCAATTTCTCCTAAACTAATACCTATACCAAAACTGCCATGTTGTTCTATTTGATCGCCATGTATGTTAGTGTTTTCTGAATTATGGCTTGTTATCGTGTTTCCCTCTATATTAAAATGTGTAATGTTTAACTCTCCATTCCTCAGGGAAAATCCCAATGAGAAAGTTGAAAATCCCAATGATAATATTGTTTCTATAGAAGTCTGAGTACTATTTTGAGTTCCATTTTGAGATAGATTACTATTTCCGCTATTGTCATCGTCTGTATCGCTGTCTTCTGAACTAGAATTATTTTGAAGTTGCGGTTGGTTCATATAGGGGGAACCTAAACTATATTGATTGGAATATTCCCAACTGTGTGCATAATTTACCCGTGTACTATTGATAGAGTAAGGGGAAAAGTTGTCCGAATGGTTATCCAGCGCATAATTCAAATCTTGTGTTTCGGTTTCTTGCTGATTGCTAGTAGGGAGGTAGTAACCGTTGTCTTCTCCATAATAAGGATAGTTATAGTTATTATCAAATTTTCCTGTTTCATAATCATTCGACTCATTTGCAAAAGAGTACGGTGACTGATTTTCATCAATATTCTCCGTAGTAGGTATGCCATACTCTGGGCGATCGGGATATCCTGAACTCGGCGAGGATAAATGATCGTTTTGATATGACAAGTGGCTAGAATCATCTAATATTTCATTTGAATATTCATCAGATTGATCAGACATAGAAACTGCATTCTGCAAATTAGGAATATTCATGGTGGTAAAACTCCATATCAAAAATTCTGGCAGGCAAAAATATTTCTGGACTTCTCTGTGCAACTACAGAAAGTTATATCCTTAGGACTTACTCATGGTTCACCTGGAAAACGCTATCCGTAGGGGCAAATGGCATTTGCCCTCACTGGATTTAGTGTCCGTGCGTAAGTCCCGATCCTTTCATACATTTGCCTCTATTGCTTGCTTTAATTATAGTGCTTTGAATTATAAATGGTGGGTTAGTTAAAAAAAGTAACATCTTACCACAATTATCGTTTGCTCTTTGCTAAAATATTGAAATCTTAAGGTTCAGATTTTATATGACTTCCTTAGAGCAACCTTCTACAAATCAAAATGAGAACCACATGAATCCCTTATTAGGATGTTTAGCATATCCTGTGGGTATTGCTGTAAGTAACCTCATAGGAAAATGGGTTGACTACAAAACCATACAACCCCAAGCTCATCGTTTTCGAGAACAGGAACTAGAGACACAACATCAGTTTCGTTTAAAGGAACTAGATGCGCAATATAATCAGTTTCGTGTAAAGGAACTAGAAAAACAATACGAACAGAGCATAACTAAATCTTTTATAGATTCTGAGATTAGAATAAATGAACAACAAATCATTGAACGCTTAAAATCAAGTTATTCTATTTCAATAAAAAAAGCTTTTACAGATTTAGCTAGAGAAGATGCAAATAGTCCCTTTTTTGATGGGATAGAGACAACTCAACAAGTTATAAAGGGGTTGCATGAAAAGACAGGTTTACCAATCATTTTGGTATCTCCTTTTTGGGATGATACTAAACCTAAAGATAAAAATGAACAGGGTGGCTATGTTGATTTTCGCGCCGCTTTTAATACTGCTTATAGTTGGCATAATTTAGCATCTAAACAAGATGGCTATTTTAAGCGACCTTTATATCAAACAGATCGGGATATAAATTACATTTATAGTGTACTTTCTGATGTTCCTATTATCTTAGTACATGGAACAATTCAAGGGGTTCATTCAGCTCAACAATTTGTCCAAAGAATTCACCCTCATGTTACTTTTTGGAATTTATTGCCGGAGCAACAGGATAGTTATACAAGTCTAAATTTAAGGTTTTTCCCTTTTCAACTTCCTATCGGAAACCCTAACAATCCTGATATTTATCGGCAAATGGGTGAATATAGTCTAAATTTGCAAGATACTGTCAGTAAGTATTTAGCTAAAGGCATTGGTTTATTAAGTTCTTTTTATCATTTATATCGTTTTGAAACTCGTCCGAATTTACAACAATTTGACTTAGAAAGTGAAGAGGAACTAGAGATTTTATCACTTCAGGTAAATGAGATTTATGACTTTCTAGCTCAAAAGAACTCTAACAAAGCCAACTATTATAAACTTGAAAAGTCGGTACTATCTTTAGAGCGTAACCTGGACGAAATAAAAGGCCATAAAAAATTAGCTCTTAAAGGCAACTCTAAGGTTAATTTGGAAGCAAGTGAAACTTATTGTTGGTTTGCTGAACGACTAGATAAAATAGCTACAACTATTACTGAATTTGAACAGCAAGAAGGTGTAATTAATTGTCAACCTTTTGTCGCTCCATTACAAGAATCAATCAAAAAACTGCTAGATATAGGTAATCTTAGAATCTTGATTATTGGAGATTTTAATCGTGGTAAGAGTACGATTATTAATGCTTTGTTTGGACAAAATTTGCTACCTACGGGAGTAACTCCTACTACTGCAATTCCTACTTTTATTAAACATGGTGAAAAAGAAAAAGTATTTGTTCGTCATAAAGATGGTTTGACAGAAGAATTGAGTTTAGAAGAATACAAAAAAAGATATAGTTTGAGTTCTAAGCAAGTTAGAGCTAAAGCTAAACAAGGGATATTTAGTCAATGGCTTAATTCTCTAGACTATGCTGAGATTTACTATCCGATTGAATTTTTATCTAGGGGAGTAGAGTTTATTGATACAGCGGGATTAAATCATACAGAAGCACAGAATCAACAAATTTTTGGTTATATTAAGGAGTGTGATGTTATTTTCTTCGTTTTAAGTGCAGATCAATCACTTACTCAAGTAGAGAATAATTATATTAAAAGGCTATTGGGTATTCAAAAGCATATCAATCCCAAAAAAATCAACCAATATTTCACCCCTACAATCACAAAACCTATATTTTATTTAATCAATAAGTGGGAAAATGTTGAAGAATATGAAAAAGAAGAAATCCATGAAGTTTTTGTTGATAAATTCTGCGAATATTTAGATATAAATGAAGGTGAAGCAGAAAAAATATGGGGAGATACAGTGTTTGATGTTTATGCTAAAACAGCTTTAGAAAATTTAGAGCAAGGAAAATCTCTTGATGGTACTGGAATTAAAGAATTTCAAAAACGGCTTGATGATTTTTTAAGTAATGAAGGATTAAAAACTAAATTATTACAAGCTGTTCAAATAGCAGAAATTGTTAAAGCTGAAATTGCTTCAAAAGTCAGTGATAAATTAGTTTCGCATA
>NZ_JAAHHG010000304.1 GCF_010692555.1 Okeania sp. SIO3B5
AGTAAATCCTTTCAGGCAGGTGCTATGTTAGCGCAGCTCCTCTGTCAAGAGGCAGCAGGAAGCCCCTAACAGCGATGCTAGGGAATCCCGCGCTGTCTCGTGAGAGCAGCGTCGGGAGGATGTCAAGCCGCGATGATTACATTATTATTGCCTACTTTATTAGGTATATCACCTTTTTCCAAACCTCAAAGTTCTAATTTCAAGGAAATAACATGGAAAAACAACTATATTCAACAGGACTTACGCAAAGACGCTATATATATTGCCTTTGCGTAAGTCCTGATGATATCAGATCAAATCTGTTTAATTCGGTATAAAAAATATTCCATCTTCACCCAGAGGGGAAAGAATTCTGAGTTCTCTTCCCTTCTGAATTCTGGATTATGTTTGCGGAGCATGACAAACGGAAATTCTGAATTCTGATTCACTATCTTATTACACCGATGCTACCGGATTTGAGATCAGATATTAGAAAATCTGTCTAAATCCTCTTTCCTCCTGACTCCTGACTCCTGACTCCTGACTTCCCCTCCTGGGAGCAGGGCTGTTTCAAAGTATTGTAGATTAACGATGAGCGGGAGAACGGGAGATGAGGGGATTATGGAACAGCGAAATTTACCAAAATTTGTCGATTTTGAGCGCCAATAAGCGTCCCTTTTGCTCTGACTAAAATGGTGAAAAGTCAACTTTTAATCATAAATTCAAAGCTTCCATCCCCGTGTCTCCGTTTCACCGCGTCCCCGTGTCTATCGAGAATGAAACAGCCCTGCCCTCCACAGTCGGGGGAGGGGCGAGGGGTGGGTTGACTCCTCTTGACTTAATGGCTTCCTGCCCATGTCACCCATTTGCGAGAAACACCTAAATGAGAGCTAGCTACACTTAATTCTGCTTGATTAACATTTGCTTCTGTCAAATCTGCGCCACTCATTTCTACTTCATTCAGGTTTGCTCCAATTAAGTCTGCACCAGTAAGGTTAGTACTACGCAGATCCGCTCGATTCAAATTAGCTCGTGCTAGCTTTGCTCCTGTCAAGTCAGCACCGATGAGATTAACATCACTTAAATTCGCGCTACGCAAGTCTGCATAACTCAGATCGGCACCAGATAAATTTGCTTGACTTAACTCAGCTCCACTTAGTTTTGCCCCACTTAAGTCAATCCCACTTAAATCAGCTTGATTTAGATTAATCATAGTCAGTTTTACCCCACGCAGATTTGCATTACTGAGGCAAATTCCTCGGAAATAACGTTTTCCTATAGAGTAGCGGCTCAGGAATTTTTGAGCATCCATATTTTTCGACTCCGTTTAATAAAATTAGTTTTTTAAAGATGGTTATAGCAGAAGGAAGAAGGCGTCCCCCCTTTGAAAGGGAAGGGGGGACCAAAGTTGGAAAAGTATTACTTTGTCTGAGTTTTAAACTTTTGAACTGTCCGCACCCTTTGCTTCGACTGCTATATATGTTTTTATAGTGGCAGAAATATCAAAAAATGTAGCTAAAACTACACAAAAGTTTAAAATTTTATAAATTTGTATGAAGCTTGAAGTCAGAATTTAGAATTTAGAATTCAGAATTCAGAATTCAGAATTCAGGAGGGAAGAATAGAGAGTTTTATAGCGGTTTTCATTTCAGTAGACCACAGTAGGGACGTTGCATGCAAGGTCCCTACAGGGTTTTGGTTATGATGATGTGGTTCATCAATTTGAAAAGTGGTGTAATACCAAGCGCGATCAATGTTTGCTACATTTTCTTGAGTGGGGGAGTAGGGGAGTAGAGGAGAAGTAAATATCAGCTTGAGCAGGGTAGTAAGGGAGTTAGTAGGGACGTTGCATACAACCTCCGAAAGCGAGAATTATATCAAATCCGGTTGAATACTTATACTTTGGAGAAGGTAAGGCAGCTATGCTGGAGGCAGGAGGCAGAAGGAAAGAAAAGGTTAGAAGGGAAAAGGTTTTTTTATCACTGATTAACCGGATTTGATATTAAACATCAAAATAATTAACAATAACTATTGCTTGGAACTCAAGCTACTAATGTACATAATTTTCCAGGTTCACCCTATTCTCCCTACTCCCTACTCCCTAACCCAATTTCAATTTCCACCAATCTTCTAATAAGGTGTACAAAACAGGAACTACAATTAAACTCAACAAAGTAGAAGTAGTTAACCCTCCAATAATTGCTACAGCTAGGGGTTGTCGTAATTCTGCTCCTGCTCCTAATCCCAAGGCGATCGGCAACATTCCTAAAACTGTCGAACTTGTCGTCATTAAAATTGGTCGCAGTCGCACCAAACCAGTTTGCAAAATAGCTTGTCTGCGGTTTAACCCTGACTGACGCAGTTGATTAATATAATCCATTAACAACAGAGCATTTTTATCTAGTAAACCCAGGAGAAAAATTAGACCGAGTAAGGAAATAACGCCAAAATCACTCTGAGTAAATAATAATCCTAACATTGCCCCCACAATAGACAAAGGTAAACACAAACCTACTACCAAAGGTTCTAAAAATCTACCAAAAAGTAACACTAAGACGGTCAACATACATACAACAGAGAAACCTAAAGTCACAAAAAAACTACCAAAGACTTCCCCTACTCTCAAAGAATCTCCACCTAAGTCCAATTTGACACTAGGAGGTAGAATTGGTTGAGCTATTTCTACTGCTAAATCTATAGCATTCCCTAATCCTAAACCATCAGAAAGATTAGCCGTAATATAGATAACCTGCTTTTGAGCGCGGTGAGTTATTTCCATGGGGTTATCGAAATTATTATACTGAGGCGCAATAGTTAAATCGACAAATCCTGGTATTTTGGCAATTTGAGTTTGAATTTTGTGAGCAGTGTTGTAGAGAATTTCTAGATTATCTCCTAATAGCATTATCTCAAAAGGTTTTCCGGCACCAGTCTCAACAAATGGAATATCCTCAACACTAATACTAATATTTTTTAACTCAGATAAAGCTTTACGAGTTTGTTCTTGTATTTGGGCAGTAGTGAGCGATCGCTCTTTTTTGAGTTTTACATATATTTTACCATGATTTGGTTCGCCCTGGAAACCTGCAATACTAAAGACTGATTCTACTTCTGGGGAGGATAAAACAATTTCCTCGATCTGTTGCGCTACTCTACGAGATTTTCTCAATAATATTCTAGTAGGAGATTTAGTTAAATCACTAATCCACTTAAATGCTCCTTCAGCAAAAATTGAGTTATTGGCAGGTGCTTGAGTTGGTTGGGGAGAGGGAACATTTTCAGTATTTTTCGCAAAATTAGGTAGAGGGTAAGTGTAGGTAATATTAAATTCTCCTCGGTTTAGTTGTGGTACTAAACCTTTAGGAATTAGAGGAATCATTGCCACACCAAGAATGAAACTGAGTAAAGCTATTGCTATGACAATTTTTCTATGATCTAGGGACCAGTTAAGTAATTTTTGGTATCGATCAGATAAAGTTTTCTCCAACTGTTGTGTTTGATTGAATAAACTCTCTAGGTTATAAAAAGAACTTCTGACTTCTGACTTCTGACTTCTGACTTCATCATAATTTCCTTCTGCCTTCTGCCTCCTGCCTTCTGCCTCCTGCCTTCTAATTGGTGTTTGATTTAATAAACCATCTTGTTTCAAATAACTTTTGACTTCATTATTATTTCCATCTAACTCCTGCCTCCTGCCTTCTGCCTCCTGCCTCCTGCCTCCTGCCTTCTGCCTCCTGCCTCCTGCCTCCTGCCTCCTGCCTCCTGCCTCCTGCCTCCTGACTTCATTTAACCACCACACTGCTAATACTGGGGATAATGTACGGGCAACTAATAAAGAAATTAATACTGCTGCAGAAACTGTTAAACCAAAGGGTTGAAAAAATTGACCAAGGGTATCCCCCATAAAAGCGACTGGGAGAAATACTGCAGCAATAGTGCAGGTAGAAGCAACAACGGTTAAACCTATTTCATCAGTACCATTGATGGCGGCTTGTTTGGGAGTTTCTCCTGCTTCGAGATGTCTGGCAATGTTTTCCACATCTACAATAGCATCATCAACAATAATTCCAATTATTATTGCTAAGGCAAGGAGGGTAATAGTTTCTAGTTTAAATCCAAATATTGCCATGACAATACAAGTACCTAATAGAGAAATAGGTATTGCTAAAGCTGTAATTATGGTAGCCGGGAAATTCCGTAAGAATGGAAAAATGACTGCTACTGCTAGAATAATTGCCAATAATAAAGCATCAATAGTAGCTTGGGTTGCTTCCTGAATATAGTCTGCTTGAGTTTCTGCTAAGAGGAGTTTTATTTCTGGCAAGTCAGACTGCATTTTTGCTACGGTTGCTTCTACTTTACTTACGGCTTCTAAGGTATTAGCATCAGCACGTTTTACTACTTGGAAAGCTATGGCATTTTGATTATTGAAACTGACTAAGGTTGGGAAAGTGTTAGGGAGTGATGTGTCAGTGTCTTTTTGTTTTAAGGAAGAGTCACCAAGTAGATTGACTTTTAAAACTTCTGGTAATTCTGAAATAGTAGGGATAATTTGATTTTGAGCAATGGCAGTTAATTCTTTGAGGGTTTTACTATTACTAATAATGGCGTAGCTAATTGCTGCTGACTCGTTTAAGTCAATACTGATTATATCTAAATTAGTTTCTGGAGGGAGAGGTACTTGTTTGAGTGTAGTTTCCACGTCTGCTGTTGCTGATGTTAAATTGCTTTGGGTGGTAAAAGCTATGTTGATGACTGCTTGCCCTGGATATGTTGAGGAGCGCAATTCATACATTCCTTTTTTTTCGAGCATTTTAACAGCTTTTTCGATGGGAGTTGTAATTTGCGTTTCTGTTTCGATAGTATTGTCAAAATTTGCTGTTGCTTGTACTACTACTACTGGAAAACTGACTTCTGGAAATAAACCATATTTGAGACTACTAAAGGCAAAAATACCTGCTATTACTACGCTTAACCAAAAACAAATAGTTAACCATGGTTGAGCGATCGCCCATCTGGAAATATTCCAGCGTTGTCGTAGATTTTTTGCTTTAGATTGTTTCATAGGTGGTATCTTTTAGGTTTTAGGTTGTAGGTTGTAGGTGGTAGGTATGCAGTCCTGGAACCATAATGGTATTAATTGAACTTGGGACAAATTACCTCAACTCCAATTAGAGAATAGAGATGTTTCCTCTGTATAATATCAATTTGATAAATGTTTGTTACAAATGGTAGGGACGTTGCATGGAACGTCCCTACGAAAGAAGGAAGAAGGGGTACATATTGAAAAAAATGGAAAAACAATAGAAATAACTATTTATCACCTAAAACCTACCACCTAATTTATCAACTCTTCAGCACAAATCTCTCCGACTTCTATTAATTCTTCTGGCGTTTCCTCCTTATACTGTTTTGTTCATTAATTTCTGAAATTTTTCTAAGGTATATTGAGATTGAAACTGATTCAAGGTAAAATCACATAGTGTTTCAGCTTGTTCTGTTGATAATCCTTTTGTCAAAGCTTACTAAAATGGTTTATTTATCATACCAAGGTTCTGTTGTCATAATTTTTTCCTCATAAAGTTATTTTTTTAAGGAATATGGTTAATTATTTTTATCCCTCAAGATTATCATCGTAAAGAATTAATCTTCAGATGAATTATCCTCTTGTTATTTGTTCAGTAAAATATCTAATTTTCTATCTGGAGTTGTTATGCTAAAATCTCATTTTTAGAGAGTTACCGAATAATTAATAATTAATAATTAATAATTAATAATTAAATAATTATGGTTTAAAGCCGACCCTTTTAAGGGGAAAAAAGCGGTCGTTTGCGGAGCATTCCGTAGGATGGGATGGCGAGGAAACCTACGACATATCCAATCGACCAAGAGAAGAAATAATATTTCCTTATATTCAATTCCGTAACGGTTTTAACCAGAGGTAATTATCAATTATCCATTATCAATTATCCATTAATGAACATAGACTAATAAATCCTTTTTATCAAAATAACATGGGTCTAAACTCCAGTTTTAAGGCACAATATTTTTGGAGCGAAGCTCAAATCCCCTATTTCCCCTCCTAGTAGACTGACACTGCTAAAACTGTGCATTAGTTTTTAACTTGAAAATTCTTACTTTTGACTTTTGACTTTTGACTTTTGAATTGAATCTAATGCACCATTTAAGGTCTGTCAGTCCACTAGGAGAGGTTAGGGGTGGGTTAACTTCTGACTTCTGACTTCTGACTTCTAACTTCGTTATAGATACTAGCTTATGAATTTAATTAAAAACATATATAATAAATTTAACCCATTTAACCCTTTACCTGCTCACGATCCAGCTTATGTAAACTGTAGTGAAGTGAGGGGAGATGATGATATTTTTAAGGAAGTTGGTAAGACTATTATTTATTCAGATGAGCCTACCTGTCAACTTTACACTGGGCATCGAGGTGTAGGTAAATCAACAGAATTATTACGCCTAGAAGATTATTTACAAAACAATGGTTGTTTTGTGGTTTATTTTCCAGCAACGGAAGGAGATATTGATGAATTAGATGTTCAATATACTGACATTATTTTGGCTTGTACTCGCAATATTTTGGAGAAGCTTCAAGCTTATGCTTCTCCTAATCTTTTATTAGATTGGTTACAGTCTCGATGGCATGAATTAAAAGATTTAGCTTTATCAGATGTGGAGTTTGAAAAGCTAAGTATTGAATCTAAAATTAATGTTTTTAGTAAATTAACTACGAGTTTGAGGCGGGTTCCTAGTAGCCGTGAAACAATTAGAAGACAGGTTGATAATCATAGTGTTTCTTTAATTAAGGCTTTAAATGAATTTATTGAAGAGGCTCAAAAAAAATTGCCTGAAGCAGAATCAAAAATAGTTGTAATTCCCGATAATTTAGATAGGATTATACCTATTGAAAGAGGTAATGAAAGAACAAGCCACGATGAAATTTTTCTGGATTATAGTAATCAGTTAACTGCTTTAAACTGTCATGTTGTTTATACGATTCCTATTTCTTTAGCTTATTCAAGTCAAGCAACTGAACTAAGAAATATTTATGCAAGTCCCCAAGTTTTACCAATGATTATGGTTAAAGATCGTCAAAATGAATCTTATGGGAAAGGATTAGATAAACTAAAGGAAATTATTGAAAAAAGGGTTCATTTGATTGACCCTGTGATTGATATTGATACTCAAATTTTTGACAATTCAGAAACTCGAATAAAGCTTTGTCAGATGACTGGAGGTCATGTCCGAGATCTGATGTTATTAATGCAATCTGCTATGCGTCAAGTTGATGATTTTCCGATAAATATAAAAGCGGTTAATCGTGCTATTAGTGATGCTAGAGATGGTACTTATCGAAATGCAGTTAATTCTGAAGAATGGGATAAGTTAGCTACAGTTTATCGCTCAAAAAATATTCCTAACGATGAAGAATATCGCAGTTTATTATTCCGTCGTTGTGTATTGGAATATCGAGATGTTGATGCAGAAGATAATCCTGTACGTTGGTATGACATTCATCCTTTAATTGAAGGAACATCTGAGTTTCAATCGGCATTAAATAGATTAATTTCTAATGAGTAATAACTTAGTCAGTCGCATAGAAAAATGTAGACCAGATGAACAAGAAATTTATCTGACCCTAAAGCGCGATTTGTCTTGGCGTGATGGTTTTGGTATTCTATTTGTTAAGTGTTCTTTTGTACAGGAAAGTTTGATTATTGGCAAAGTTAAGCAAGATATTCCAGACAAAAAAATTGAGGTTTTAAAATTAGAACATTATATTGATAATTTATATGATTTGATTGAAGAGAAGGTTAAAGATAATCCAATTGATATCTTATTTATTAGTGGTATTGAAAAGTCCTTAGCTTTAGAGGATTATATTAAACGTACCTTAGAAAAACCAAAAATTTATCACGAAAAAGGTTCAGTATCATACTTATTAGGTCATCTAAATTGGCAAAGGGAAAGATTTAGAGATGATTTTAATTGCTGTTTAGTTTTTATAGTCAGGAAATACACTTTAAAATATTTAGTGCGTCGTGCCCCAGATTTTTTTGATTGGCGTTCTGGAGTATTTGAGTTTCCTGTAGATAACGACGAAATTGATTTACTACAATCTTATGTTCCATTTAAGGGTGATCTTGAGCAAGCAAAACAAAGGGACGAAATTGATTTACTACAATCTTATGTTCCATTTAAGGGTGATCTTGAGCAAGCAAAACAAAGGAAAGTATATGAAGATTTTGCATTATTTTATCAAAAAAAAGATATAGATACTCACGAGTCTTTTTTGTTGCTGAGAAAGCTTCTCTTATTAGGCCATGAAAATAATTTTGAGCGTTATCTTGATCAAGAAAAACAAAGGAAAGCACCTGAAAATTCTGCATTAGATCAAAATAAAGACATAGATATAGATCATAAAGAGTATGTTTTGTTGCTGGGAAAACTTCTCTTGTTAGAGTATGAAAATAATGGAGATTTAAAATTTCTCTACTCTGTTATTAAATCTAATATTGATAAATTAGATTACTTTTTTGCCAGATTATTACAAAAGTGGATAATTCATACTTGTTCTGAAGTTAATCCAGAAGAAAAAGAAGCAATTTTAGGAATAGTAGAAAGTCTTTGTCTGGATCTTTCTCAATTCTCTTGGGCAAAATGGTCAAATGTTTTTGAAATAGCAATTACTGGATTAGAAACTATTTTAAATTTTCATCCCTACGAGACTTTTCCGGAACAATGGGCAAATACTCTTAATAATCTTGGTTATGTTTATAGTAATCGTATTTTTGGTGGGAAAGCTGAAAATTTAGAACAGGCGATTATTTATTATCTATATGCATTAAAAGTTAGGAATCGTAAAACTTTTCCTGAAGATTGGGCAACTACGCAAAATAATCTAGCTATTGCTTATACTCAAAGAATAAGAGGAAAAAGAGAAGAAAATCTAGAAACTGCTATTGGTACTTATTTCCTAGCTTTACAAGTACGAACTTATATAGATTTTCCTGTAGATTGGGCAAAAACTCAAAATAATTTAGGCAATGCTTATATATATAGAATATGTGGAGACAAAGAAGAAAATTTAGAGCAAGCTATTAATTGTTTTTATCAATCTCTAAAAATTTATACTCAAGAAAGTTTTCCTGAAGATTGGGCAACTACGCAAAACAATTTAGGTAATGCTTATCGGGAAAGAATAAAAGGAGATAAAGCTGAAAATATTGAGATGGCCATAACTTGTTTTAAAAGTGCTTTAATGGTTTATACGAAACAAGATTTACTTTTTAAAAGGGCAGAAACTCTAAAGAATTTAAGTAATGCTTATATAGAAAGAAGAAAAGGAGATCAAGCTAAAAATATTCAAATGGCGAGGGTTTGTTCAGAAACAGCTTTAGAAATTTTACTAAACAACATGGGCATAAATTCAAAGGGCTGAAACTCAAAATAATTTAGGCAATGCTTATCGAGAAAGAATTAGAGGAAATAAAGCTGAAAATATTGAAATGGCGATCGCTTCTTTACAATTAGCTTTAATGGTTTATACGAAACAAGATTTACCTTTGAAATGGGCAGAAACTCAGAATAATTTAGCTATTGCCTATGGAAAAAAAATAATAGGAGATAAAGCTGAAAATCTTGAGACAGCAATTACAGCTTTTCAAAATTCCTTGCAAATTTTTACTCCTGAAAATCTGCCCATTGAATGTTTAACGGTTAGTCATAATTTAGATGATTTATACTTTCAAAAAGCAGAATGGCAATGGGCTATTGAAACCTACAAAATTGCTATTAAAGCAGTAAAAATTTCTTGTAGTTGGGCAATAACAGAAATACGTCGCCAAGAAATTATCTCTCAAGCTATTACTATTTATTATTGCATCGTTGAATCCTACATTAATTTGGGACAAATAGATAAAGCCATAGAGTATGTAGAACTTAGTAAAAATAGAACTTTAGTTGAACTTATTACTAACCGCGACTTATATCCTAAAGGCAATATTTCATCCACAATTATTCAAAAATTAGACCGACTTAGGAGAGAGATTACTATTGAAGAAAAGCGACTAGCTATTGAACAAAATAATCATAAGTTGAGGGTAATTACTGAAAGAGAGAGGTTATAACCTCAACTAACTGACTATAGTAAACTTAATCAACTTCAACAAGAGTTAGATGGATTAATTTCAGGATAAATTACCGAATAATTAAGGTTTAAAGCCTCTCATTTAAAGGAGAAACAAGAAAAAATTTTCCTTTTCCTTTTAGTCAATCCTCTTCTTTTCAAGAATAAGTAATTAGGGTTTGCTGAATAAAGTCTTTTGGTAGGGTAGGAGTCAGGAGTTAGGAGTTAGGAGAAACGAGGAATTTAGAGGAGGTAGAAGTAAGAATTATCCCTCAATTTTTGTATCCTTAGTTTGCCTTTTATGCTAACTTTTTGAGGATTTTGACTCTTTACCTAGAACTTTCTGGGAATCTAAGAAGGCTCAAGCTTTTACCTGTCAATCCTTTGAGAATTAATCAGCAATCCCTAATTATTAATTATTAATTATTAATTATTAATTGTTGAAATTGCCTACGAAATACCAATTAACAAAAATTTTCTATTTCAAGATAAACACGCTTTTGATAAATTTGTTGCTCCCATAAATAAATATCTAAATCTCTACTACTCCGATCAAAAAAAGTGGCGAAGTGAACTATCATTTTATCTAAGAAATTTTGCTCAAATTCTCCATTTAGATAAAATTATTTCCCATATTCCTCAACAATGCCAAAAAATCATCTTAATTCCCCATCGCTTTTTACACTTATTACCAATTCATGCTTTGATTTTAAATGATGGTAGTTATTTATTAGATAGTTATGAAATAACTTATTCCCCAAGTTGTAAATTATTGCAACTGATTAAAAACCAGCAACGTCCTAACTTTGAAAAATTATTTGCTATTCAAAATCCTACGAATAACTTAAGTTACACTGACTTAGAAGTAGAAACAATTAGTTCATATTTTGATTCTGCTGAAATTTTAGCGAAAGAAAAAGCAACCAAAACTGCCTTCAATAGTTATAATGACTTTTCATCAATTAACTGTCTTCATTTTTCATGCCATGGTTATTTTAATATAAATTCTCCTTTAGAATCATCCCTATTATTAGCTAATAGCTCTCTCCATAAATTAGGATTCAATAACCGTTGTAAAGGAGTTTCAGGTGAATTATCGGAGATGTCTAATACTGAAACTAAAACCGAAAATTTGACCTTAGCTGAAGTCTTTGGGCTTAACTTAAGTCAATGTCGTTTAGTTACTTTATCAGCTTGTGAAACTGGATTAACAGATTTTACCGATCTTAGTGATGAATATATTAGTTTTCCTAGCAGTTTCATTTATGCAGGAAGTTCTAATGTTGTTAGTAATTTGTGGAAAGTTAGTGATTTATCTACTGCTTTTCTAATGATTAAATTTTATCAAAACCTTCGTCAAAATTTTACTGTATCAGTTGCTCTTAATAAAGCTCAAATTTGGTTACGAGATATCACTAAAAAGGAATTACAGGAATGGATTAAAAATAATCAAGTTCCTATTGATGTAACTCTTAGACATGACCTTAAATATCAACTCCGCAAACTATCAGATAACGACCAACCTTTTAAAGACCCTTTTTATTGGGCAGCATTTTCTGCTATTAGTCAGTAAAGTCAATTTCTCATTAACTATATCGTAAGCATTCAGCTATTAGCTGTCAGCTATCAGCTCTGATGAGGGGATTTTAATATATAGACTGTTTCAGCCAGCTTTTATAGTAAAATTTAATTCTTACTCAATTAGTAAGGCTGTAAGCATTCAGCTAGCTCGCTGTCAGCTATCAGCAACAAGACTCTCTCATATAGGACAGTGTTTAAATTAACAACTGACTTTAAGGGTAAGGAAGCCAAATTTTGTAGTAAGACAATTAATAAGGC
>NZ_JAAHHG010000305.1 GCF_010692555.1 Okeania sp. SIO3B5
AGGGAAGAAAGGAGAAAAAGAGGAAATATTGGAGAAAAGTAAAGAGAATTTCAGTATTTCTTTGGTACTGTCGATACTATCAGTCATTAAATTTTATTTATAACTGATTATCCGAACATGATATAACCCCTCCCAGGAGGGGAAGACAGGAGACAGAATTTTAGATTTTGTCATGCGGAATGTGGGTTACGATATTTAGCACCTCCACTAAAAAAGTTAGTGTTTGCGTAGCATTCCGTAGGAAAAGCAGTTTGTAGATCTCTCAAACCTTGCTGTAGTGGCACACTACTTACTTGATATCATCTGATACAGCGCTTTTCGTTGTTATATCATGTCCGGATAATAGCGTGATAAAACACTTTTTCTCATGAGCGCCTTTTCTTCCCTTCTGCCTCCCCCTCCTGGGAGGGGTTAGGGGTGGGTTGCCTCCTGCCTTCGGACCTCCAAAGTGTAAGTATTCAACCGGACATGATATTATGAGGTACACCCGCGCGGGCAAGATGCCCGCACTACAATATTTTCACGATTTATCCTGTACATCATTTGCCCGAAATCTGCTGTAAAAGTTCTGTACTAATCCAATTTCTCTCAAATAATTTATTGCCCAAATTGGACTTGGAGCGCAGTCTCAACAAATAAAAACCATCTGTTTCTATCACAGGAGATGTGTATTTTTCAGAATTAATTTGAGAATAAATAATCGGCAGACTAGAACGATTATATATTGTTAAATAAACATCATAATTAGCGAGTAATAACGAATTTAATTTTAGACTTAAAGAGTAATTTTTATAAATAAATCCATAGATAAACTCGTTATTAGGGTCTCCCACAGGTAAATATTCTTTTCTCACCCATTCTTGAGGCAACCTTTCCTGACAGACTAAGATAGTAAATATATAATAATTGAGAGAACGGTAAAAAAGATTATCTCGTGCTGTTAAATTTTGAAAATAATTATTGACATTATTACCATCAACTGATTCAGCATTAATGATGAGATTACTATCGACCTTAACAGCAGGCAAATTTACTTCATTGTACCAATTATAATATCTTAACCCCAGAGTATATTTTCCAGGTTCGAGTGTTAATTTATGCCATTGTTCCTGAGAATTTGAACCATCAGATGCTATATATTTGACAGCTTTTGCTTCAGGAAATTTATAGATACCTATACTCCATGACTTAGCTGAAGCCACACAAGAACTGATTTCTATTGCTAATGATTCTACAATTTCAAAAGGTCCAGCACCAGCAGCAATGGCATGAGGATTCCATCGGGGGCCAGTAGTTAAAAGAGAGGGTAGTACTAGAGGCTTTTCTAAAAGTTCCGCTGAAAAAACTAGCCATTTATAAACCTTCTTTTTGTTAGAGTTAGTAGCAATATTAACAAGAGTGCGGAGCGAGAATCTCACACTTTTAAAAAATATAAAAGATAACAATGCCAGTGGAATTTCCCACCATAGTTCGATGGCTAAAAATTTTTCCCTATTTTTCATTATTGAATAACCTTTAATTGTTCAATGAGTAATATCATGTCCGGTTGAATAGTTACACTTTGGAGGAGGTAAGGCAGAGGGCAGAAGGCAGAGGGCAGAAGGGAAAGAAAAGTTTAAAGGGAGAAGGTTTTTTTTATAACTGATGATTATCCAGACATGATATTATATCAAATCAGTTTAATTCGGTAGAAAAAAATTGTCTTATCTTCTATCATTGTCACATCTTTACTTTATCTCCCCTACTCCCCTACTCCCCTACTCCCCTGTGATGTCAAGATAAGCGATGCCAAACCAGTAGCAGCATCAATATGAAGATTATGTCCTCCTGGAAGAAAAACTTGTTTTGCTTGAGTCATTGTTATTTGTTGTTGTTGTAAATCTTCTGGTCGATTTAGTTTACTATTATCCCCATAGACTAAGGTAGTAGGAACTTGAATAGATTTGAGCATCTCCAAATATTGAGAGCGATCGCCATTAAAATTGTTAAAACTCAAAACAGAACGAGTACGAAGAATAGCATCCCAACTCCAACACACTCCGCCACTAGCTGGTTTTGTCGATCGTTGAGCTAAGATGTGTGAAAATTCTTCTGACAGACTTGGCGTCCCTTGGCGTAATCTTTTCGCAGCAGTTGTCACATCTGGAAAGATAGGATGTTGAGGAGTAGAAATCAGGTAGTCTAAACAAGTTGCAAGCTGATTGACAGTAGATTCCTGCTTACCTTCCTCCGCAGGTAGTGGAAGTTCAACTAAAATTAACCTTTTGATTAGCTCAGATCGTACACTAGCGATCGCTGCTGCTAACATTGCCCCCATAGAATGACCTACTAACAACAAAGGTTGGTCTGAAAATTCCTGAATTACTCGGTCTATCTGAGCTAAAAATGTCAGTGAATTATAAGAAGTTACCATTTCTAAATGAGAGGAACGTCCGTGGCCAAATAGGTCAGGAGCTACTACCCGATAACCCTTTGCTACTAGGGGAAGTGCGACTTCTTGCCAAGCTAATCCTTGTTCTAAAAGACCATGAATACACAAAACTACAGGAGCATTTGAAGAACCCCAACTACATAAACAAATCTGATTTCCTCGAAACTCTATAAATTTTTCCTCCATAGTTAGTTGTTCTGTTGTAGGAGGTGCAGAAATTTGAGTTTGTTGTTGTTGGTTTATACTAGGTAATTCATAATTGACTTGCTTCGCTATATTTTGAGCTTCTACTCCCAACAGATGCGGTAGTTGAATAGTTTTCCATTTGTCTGCTAAGTTCCCATCAATAGTGTTGTGCTTGAGAAAGTTGGGGTCACTAATTGATAATGAGCTTTGATGAACACCCTCTGTCATCCGCTCGCCTTGATAAGGTTGCAAAAGTTCTGACTCAAAATCAATATTCAGAAAGTCGCATAATTGGGATAGCACTTGTTCTGGTTCCTTCACTAATTCTTCATAGTGAATTTGATGGTGACGCTCCTGTTCTAACCCATTTAAGAAATCTAGAATATTCTGGTTACTTTTAACCCATACCTGCTCCGCTATTTGGTAAGGATTTTCATCTCCCAATCCAGCAAGTTTTTGCATCCGCATCCGTACAAATGATTCTATGACTGAGTACGGATGACGAACCAAATAAATGTATTTGGAGTTGGCAAATATGGATTCTGCTCGTTCTAAAATTGTTCTATTTATTGCATAGGAAGGAGATTTATCTACTAGCAAACGAGGTGCTATGTTTTCCTGCATCATTCCATATACCTGCTGAATAGATAAATTCTGTGACTCCATATCTTGAATCAGAGTCTGACTAGCTGTTGCATCCAGATTTTGAATTTCCATGAACGCTTTTTGTAACCCTTCACCCAAGTAAGAAATATTAAGTTTTTCCTGTCGCTCCTTCATAGTATTAAATGGCAAAAGATGCAACTCTGGTGGTGAAAAGAGAGACGAATGACCAGCTAACATCACCCTGAGTAAAGTTGAACCTGAGCGCGGACTGGAAAGAATGAAAATAATACCAGGAAGACGTTCTGAGCTGGAAGCTAGAGGTGGAGAAATAGATTGGGTATCGAAGATTTCTAAACTTGTTGGGGAGGGTTGATGAGCAGTATTATTATTCAACTCAGCACTCAAATATTGAGTTAGGGAGTTAATTTTTGGTCGTTCGTAAAACTCTCTGGGGTAGATGATGAAATTCAGGTCGCGACTGAGTTGATTAACAACTTCCATAGTCATTAACGAATCCATACCCAGTTCAATCAAATTAGCATCAGCAGGAATTTTTGATGATTTAATTCCCATGCTTTTTGCTACTAGAGATTGAATATAAGTTTTCAATATCTCTTGGCGTTCAGTCGTTGGTGCTGCTTTCCATTTGTCTAAAATTTGTTCGTCTGTCTGTTTTGATGTTGTTTCCTGTTGTAAAAGTTCCAAAAGTAAAGAACTTGGATTTGCTAAACCCCATTGTTTTGCCAGCACTGACCAATCTGCTGGTAACACTCCCACCTGTGCTTTAGACTTACTCTGTACAAGTTGCTCTAATACTTGCATTCCTCTACCTGGAGAAATCGAACTTATCCCTGCGGTTTCCATTCTGTTTTGATACTGACTGGCGACACGAGTTGCCATTCCACTTTCAGACCATGCTCCCCAGTTAATACTTAATCCAGGTAATCCGATCCCTCTACGATAATAAGCTAAAGCATCCATAAAAGCATTGGCAGCAGCATAGTTTCCTTGACCAGGGGAACCTAATAAGGAAGCAGTGGAAGAAAAGCAAACAAAAAAGTCTAGAGACAAATGTTTGGTTAATTTATGTAGATGCCAAGCACCGTTGACTTTTGGTGCCATTACTTTAGTAAAGCGCTCCCAATTCATTCTTTGCAGTACACCATCATCCAAAACTCCTGCTGCATGAATTACTCCTCGCAATGGAGGTGTCTGGATTTGCTCTAGAATTTTGATTACATCTGTTTCTACTGAGATATCTGCTGACAAAACTTTTACTTGAACGTCTAGTTTTTCTAAACCTTGAATAGTCTGTTGTGCTTGCTCTGAGGGTTGACGACGACTGATTAAAACTAAATTTCTTGCACCTTTTTCTACCATCCACTCTGCTATCTGTAAGCCAAGCGCTCCCAATCCTCCAGTAATTAAATATGTGGCATCGGAACACAATGACAAGGGTTGAAACTCTTGGGGAAAGTGCTTGACTAGACGAGGAACATAAGTTTGACGATCGCGCACTGCTAGATGGTCTTCTTTTTGACTATCTGTTATCTGTTGCAATAGTATTTCCGCTTCTTCTTCCGAACTCTGTGGATCTAAATCTAACAAACCACCCCAAAGTTGCGGATGTTCAAAAGCGATCGTTCGACCTAATCCCCACAGAGATGATGTTGCCACTGTTAATTTCTCTGTTTCAGATAATACTTGTTGCGTTCCTCTAGTAATCAACCAAAGTTTAGGTGAGTTTGAGTTTTGCTCGATCGCTACAGTTTGTAATAAGTGCAGTACACTGCCGCATCCTAATAATTGTGCTTCCTCTAAATTTGTTAAATCTTCTTCCGAACTAACGTCTAAACTCCACAGATGAATGATTTTTTGTAAGGGAAGTTTGCTGGTTTTAGTAATTATTTGATATACGTTTTCAAAATCTTGGGGATTAGATGGATTTATTTGATAATTTTCTGTTTCACGCTGTTGATAACTATCGGATTTATAAACTATACTACATTCATTTCCCAACTTCTGTAATTTATTTTTTATTGCTTCACCTACTCCTGTCGAATCTGCAAAAATCAACCAATGACAGGGCTGCTCGATAGTCTTTTTATTGTTAGTATTAGGTTTCCATTGAACTTCATATAACCAATTATTGCTAGCATATTGTTCTAGTTCTTTTTGATATTCCTGAGATAATAATGCTAATAAATCCGGAAATATTTTAAGTTGTTCCTGTGATAAATTACCGTTCTTTTCTAGTTTTTTCAATAAATTTTCAATATTTCCTTGACTGAGTTGATTAATAATAGGAGTATTAATCTTTTCAGCAATATTGAATGCTTTTCCTTCCCCAGAATCTAGAAGTTGTTGTAGATTTTGAATAGTTTCTATCCAATACCTTTCTCGTTGAAACGGGTAAGTCGGTAACATCACCTTACAACGAATATAATCTTGGTCAAACCCTAACCAGTCAACTTTTACTCCCTGCAAATACAACTCTGCTAAACTAGAAAGTATTTGTTCCCACTCTCCTCTCAAAAGCGCAGTTTCCTCTGGCTTCCCATCGTTCAAAAGCGAAGCATCCTCTGGCTTCCCCCTTTCTAAGGGAGACAGGAGGGGGATTTTACCCGGACGCAAAGAAGGCAACCACATTCCTTGATTTTCAGGCAAACATTGACGCCCCATTCCCAACAATACTGGTTTTGGTCCGATTTCCAGGAAGACTTTATATCCTTGCCGATCCAAAGTTTCCATACTCTGAGCGAACCGTACTGATTGCCTGATATGATTCACCCAATATTTCGCTGTGGCAATGCTTTTATCAGCTAATTTTCCAGAAATATTTGATATTAATGGAATTTGGGGTTGATTATAAGTAATTTGTCTAGCGATCGCTTCAAATTCTGCCAGCATAGGTTCCATTAATGGAGAGTGGAAAGCATGGGATACTTGTAGGCGTTTAGTTTTAACTCCCTGAGATTCCAATTGACTACAAATTTCTCCAATAGCTCCACTTGCTCCAGAAATCACAATACTTTCCGGACCATTAATAGCAGCAATAGCTACTTCTGAGTTATAGGGAGCGATCGCTAACCGGACCTGAGATTCAGATGCCAATATTGACACCATTTCTCCGCCATCAGGTAACTGTTGCATTAATTTTCCCCTAGTAGCGATCAGCTTCAGACCTTCTTCGAGACTGAAAACTCCCGCTACAGTTGCTGCCACATATTCTCCAACACTATGACCCATGACAATGTTTGGCTGTACTCCCCAAGATTTCCATAACTTGACTAGAGCATATTCGAGGGCAAACAGAGCTGGTTGAGTGTATGCAGTTTGATCGATCAAAGCAGTCTTCCCAAAAAGCACTTCTAACAGAGGTTTTTCTAGGTAAGGTTGCAGAATTTTGTTGCATTCCTCCAAAACACTCCGAAATGTGGGTTGAGTTTGGTACAACTCCCATCCCATGCTTACATATTGGGAACCTTGACCAGTAAATAAAAAAGCAATTTTAGGCTTACTGGTAGTGTTAGGAAGTTGACTAGAGAACAACCCTAAAACTTCATTTTCAGTATTAAAGCTTTCTAATTTTTCTCTGATTTCATTTTCTGAAGTTGCCAGCACGGCAAGACGATGTTGAAAATGAGAGCGCCCCACATTTGCTGTATAACAAATATCTGGTAAGGACGTTCCATGAAACGTCTCTACATGATTTTCTAAATACTCACAATAACGTTTCGCCAACTCTTCAAGAGCAGGTTGAGTTTTTGCTGACAACGTTAATAAATGAACCGGACGTTCTAAACTTTCTTCACTTTTGCCTTTTGACTGTCTTGAGTGCGTCTTACATTCTGAGGAAACCTCAGAATTACGCACTCGTTTTTGACTTTTGAGTTGAATTTCACTTTTGTCTTTTGACTTTTGACTTTTGAGTTGAATTTCACTTTTGCCTTTTGCCTTTTGACTTTTGACTTGAATAGGAGCAGACTCCAAAATGATATGAATGTTGCTCCCACTCATCCCGAAGGAACTCACTCCTGCCATCCTGGGTTTCTCTCCCTGAGACCAGGGAATTCCAGAAGTGGGGATAGTTACAGGAATCCGATCCCAAGGAATATAGGGATTAGGATTCTTAAAGTGTAAATGAGGAGGTATTTCCTGATGGTGAAGTGCAAGTGCTACTTTGATTAAAGATGAAACTCCTGCTGCTGCTTCTAAATGCCCGAAATTAGTTTTCACCGACCCCACTACCAAGGGTTGATTTTCTGGACGTTTTTTGCCATAAATTGCTGCTAAAGCTTCTAATTCTATGGGGTCTCCCAGAGTTGTTCCCGTCCCATGTGCTTCCACATAGCTCACCTGATGGGGTTCTACTCTGGCATTTTGCAGTGCTTGTTGTATAACTTCTTTCTGTGCCTTTTTATTGGGAACAGTCAAACCACTACTTGGTCCGTCATGGTTAATAGCTGAACCTCGAATCGTTGCTAAAATTATATCTCCGTCTGCCATAGCATCAGAAAGACGCTTGAGAACAACAACTCCGCATCCTTCTCCTTGACCATAACCATCTGCGGATGCGTCAAAAGTTTTGCAGCGGCCATCAGGAGCTAGGGATTTAATTTTAGAACGAGCAACTGTATTCCCAGGAGAGAGAATCAAATTTACTCCCCCTACTAGAGCTAAGTTGGATTCTTTTAAGCGCAGACTTTGACACGCCAGATGCGTCGCTACTAGAGATGACGAACAGGCTGTATCTAACTGAATATTTGGGCCTTGTAAACCCAGTAGATGGGAAATACGACCGACTGCCATGCTGCGGGCGCTACCTAGACTAGAGTAGGCATCAGCAGAAACATTATTCTCCTGGCTTTTAGAAGATTGGTCAAGAATTTGGGTAACTATTTTTGCTGTTGCGGTGGCGAGCTGGACTGATGTATAGTCATCGGTGCAAATTCCAACATATACCCCTGTCTTACTATTTTTCAGATTATTTGGTGCAATTCCAGCGTTTTCTAGTGCTTCCCAGGTAACTTCTAAGAGCAATCTTTGTTGGGGGTCTAAGCTTACTACTTCTCTGGGAGAAATACCAAAAAACTGAGGGTCAAACTGGTCAACTTGTTGAATGAAACTCCCCTGTCGAGTATATGCTGCTAAGGGAGCTTCTGGATCTGGGTCGTAGTAGCTCTCAATATCCCAGCGGTCTGATGGTATTTCTGTTACTGCATCAATACCCTCATGTAATAGATGCCAGAATGAATCAGGGCCATTGGCGTTACCAGGAAATCTGCAACCGACTCCAATAATGGCAATGGGTTCTGTTTTTTCTCTATCGACTGTTTCAAGCTTACTGTGAACTTGTTCTAAAAGCTGAAATAATTGTTCAGATGAAAGTGATTGTTGTTCCATAAGTTTAGAGAAATTGCTGCTTTATCTCAACGTTGGTTAAAGACCCGCGCTCTCCCGAAGGGGAGCGGAGAGATGGGAAAACCAATCAATAAGAGCGGTTCTTACAAGGGTATGCTATCCTAACATAGAACTAGGCTGCTGGGCTAGCAGTTTCAGTCTGTGGAGCGCGCCTTTAGACCAGAAAGAGGTTTGGCCTCCTCAGCAGGTGCTACGTTTCGCTTCGCGACATGAAAAGCGCAGCTCCTCTGTCAAGAGGAAGCAGAAAGTCCTGAGCCGCGAGGTTTAGGAATCCCGCGCTGCCCTTGTAAGCGCAACGTCGGGAGGATGTCAAAAAAGCGATATAATATCATGTCAGGTTGAATAGTTTTAGAGAGGAATGTTTTTTTCCTACTCAGAACTTTGTACTGTCCAGTCGGATAAATGAGAAAAAGTATTTATCTTAAATCAGGACTTAGGCAGAACTACCATATCTAGCTAGTAGAGGCAAATGGCATTTGTGGGATTCTAAAGGCCCTACCAAAATGAGTGCTATCATAATTATGACGACGTTCCGTCAGGACCATCGGGAAGTCCAGTTAACGGGACGAGGAGGGACGAATTTTGGCTCTGTGCAGAGGTGGTATCTGGAGGAACACCGGGATTACCGGAAAATTGGGGTAGGTGCCTCCCCCTTTGAGGGAGACTTTTTAATGCATATATCTAGTTGCAGATATGCTCAACTGTGTGGTAAGGTTTTATCGTAGCATTAAAAAATAAAACATTTCTATGCTCATCTATGAAATGAAGTTGCAAGGCACACAAGGCCAGTATAATCGGCTAGACTCAGCCATTAGGACTGGTCGATTTGTGCGCAATAGCATTATCCGAGCATGGATAGATAGAGAAATTCATAGTCGTAACGATGCCTACAAATACTGTACAAAACTAGCACACAATCCTGAGTTCCCCTGGACAAAGCAACTTAACTCCATGGCAAGACAAGCTCATGCTGAGAGAGCATGGGCAGCAATAGAAAGATTCTATCGAAACTGTAAAGCTAATGTTGCTGGTAAGAAGGGTTTTCCCAAGTTTAAAAAATACCTTGTGAGAGACTCAGTAGAGTACAAAACTAGCGGATGGAAACTATCAGAAGATAGACGCTATTTAACTTTTACTGATGGCTTCAAAGCAGGTACTTTTAAGCTTTGGGGTAGTCGAAACCTTCATTTTTATCAACTCAATCAAATCAAACGAGTCAGAGTTGTCAGAAGGCATGATGGCTACTATGCTCAATTCTCGATCAACCATACTAGAGAGGAGAAGAAAAATCTCACAGGAGAGCAATTAGGAATAGACTTAGGTTTAAATCATTTCTACACTGACTCAAAGGGCCAAAAAATCGAGAATCCGAGATTTTTGAGGAAAGATGAGAAAAAAATCAAAAAACTACAACGCCGTTTATCTCGTACTCAAAAAGGTGCTCAAAACAGGATTAGGGCGAGAAATAGGTTAGGCAGAGCGTATCTAAAGGTTTCACGCAGACGTAACGACTGGGCAGTTAAATTAGCACAGCGCGTCATACAGTAAGTGCGACTTGGTAGCGATAGAAAACCTGAAAGTGCGAAAGGATGATGAAAAACCATAAGTTAGCGAAGTCCATAGCAGATGCAGCATGGTACAGGTGAGCGAGAATGGTTGGAGTATTTTGGCAGAGTCTATGGTGTGCCTATAGTAGCAGTAGAACCTGCATATACTTCTGTAAATTGTTCAAGCTGCGGTGAAACTGTTGTGAAGACTCTCAGCACCAGGACTCATCAATGTCCACACTGTGGTTATGTTGCCGACAGGGACGAGAATGCAGCAATCAACATACTCCAATCAGCATTAAGAGAATTAGCAACTACCCTGGGGCACAGTTGGAATAACGGCCTCTGGAGAGAACGACCTCTGCTTGGTTGAGGAAACTCAGGCAAGTAAGTCGACTCGAGGAAAGAGGAAAGTCCCGCAGTGATGTGGGAATCCCCTCGCCTTTAGGCAGGGGAGGATGTCAACAGAGTTGTTATCCAAATCTACAGCATCTGGGGCAAGGGGCCTATCTCAAACGTTCTGCCAGAGAGATACCCAATCTAGTCATGCGATCGTCAAATGTCAGCTAAAGAAGGTCGTTTGTATTATGTCTATCACATCACGAAGTTTGCAAAAGCTCCTCCGGGACAATATCTCGGGGGAGAAACCCCTCAACGTTGACCCCGAACAAGCCCGAGAACTGGCGGAAGAGTTGTTGGCAAGAGTTGAGCCTCTCGCTGGCGTTAAGCGGAATGATAACTGTCATCATTATAGTCGTTTCCAAGGGGGGGCAAATGGAGACAAGCCCCCCAGCAACACTCTCTGTTGTTCTATTCTGCTGGAAGAATCAAGCGATCGCTGGTATCGAGATCATACCCATTTACATTTGCTCAGGAGTCCGGAGCAACAGCTCTGGGTAGAGTTGGGCAGAGAGCGATCGCCTGCCCCTGTTTCAGACATTGGTGAGGTGGTTGCCCTGGTTCAAGCATTTTTGAAGCGGGTTGATCAGCAAAAAGCCCAGGCTGCCAAGCGCCAAAAACAGAAAGACTTGAAAATACAAGCCATCTTGGCTCAGGTGCGTAAAATTGCCAAGGAAGATGGATTTGACTTTGCCACTGAAGTTGATAGTATTAAGCTCAAGCTGATTATTCGTCTGTCTGACAACGACTATTTTGCTATTTTGATTCCCTTTAACCAGTTCAAGGAGGTGCTGCCAAAATTGCGCACTGCAATTCAGGCTCTCCGCGAGACTTACAACAGTGGCGTTCGCTTTAAAACCCATCTCAAGCGGGGTTATCGCCGTTCTGAATGGATTCGTCATCAGGATTTGTAGTTATATCATGTCCGGTTGAATAGTTAGACTTTGGTGTACAGAAGGCAGGAGGCAGGAGGCAGGAGGCAGAAGGTTTTCTCAAGAGTGTCACCTTAATTTTATACACGCTCCGATGCTATCGGACATGATATTAAAGCACTTGGTGCCAGGGCAAACGCACACAAAACTTAACATAAGCAGGACTTATATCATGTCCGGTTGAATAATTAGACAATGGTTGTCCGAAGGCAGGAGGCAACCCACCCCTAACCCCTCCCAGGAGGGGAAGGCAGGAGGCAGAAGGTTTTCTCCCATTTTTACCTTAATTTTATACACAAACGGTGCTACCGGACATGATATTACCGAAAAATTGGGTTTAAAGCCTCCCCCTTTTAGGGGGACTTTATGTTATGCTTAAAAGAGCGGAAAGGTATTCAACCGCTCTAAAAACCTATAGCTACCGTTCCTTGTAGCGTTTGCACCTT
>NZ_JAAHHG010000306.1 GCF_010692555.1 Okeania sp. SIO3B5
CATTGGGGCGAGTGGCATTGTTATGAGGCGTCACCATCATCACCGGACGGTTTAGTCCATCGTACTGGGTGCGACTGGTAAAAACTTCCGGCTCCAGTTGATTGCAGGCCGCATTGATAATGGCCTGTAGCTCAGTCAAGTTTGACAGAACCGACCAATCCACTGTCTCTTTGTATTCCTGGGCTAGTTGCCGACTGCTCTCTAGCACATTACCCTTAAAATCAAACCGCTGATTGGTGACTACCCCAGCCCCATCATAGTGCTGATAAAGCTGTCCGCGCAAATTGCGATTCGCCGCTGGATGGATTTCCCCATACACCATCCGCTCCACCAGCTTCTCGGTTCCATCCTCAAACTCTACAAATACATGGGTCGGGCGTTGCAGCTCATCATAGCGCAGCCGTTGGGTATGGTTACGGCTATCCCACTGTCGTCTGGGATTCCCCGCCACATCATTTACCATCCAGACAGTGCCCGCTTCCATGCTTCGCTGCCGCACCACATTTCCCAGCATATCATAGTTATACACCATGATCGCTCGCCCCAGGGCATCCGTCACCGATCGCTGATTATTTTCAATATCCAGCTCCGTGTACGTCTCATATTTCTGAACCGAACCATCCTCGGCAATCCCATTATCGGCCACCACCAACACCGATCGCCCCAACACATCCAGATGAGTCACACCCGGTGTATTACCGTGCTTCGCGGCCAACCATGCCGCCCGTTGCTCTTGAGCTGCAGGCTGGGGTCCAGCAGGGTCTGGACTGCCCCGCTCCGCATACCATTGGCTCTCTAAAACCGTGTCATTCTCATCCCAGGTTTCCTGATACCAGGCATCAAACGCCACCTTTGAGAAAGTACCATTGGGTAAATCCGTGCGAATTACTCGTTCCAGCGGATCATAGTTAATAATCGGCGTGACACCCCACTCCACCAAGTCCGCTTCTGATTCATACAAATGAGTCGCACTAAAAAATGGCTCGTATTGCTTAACTGGTTTGCCTTTGTTATTATACACCGTGCGCCCCGTGCCCACCCATCGAGGATTCGTTTCCCCAAGTTTGAGCTCACCATTTTCTCGAATCAGCTCACCCGTTACCCCATCCCGCAACGGCGCTAAACCTGGTTCCGCCTGAATCTTAGTTTGCAGCTCTCTACCAAATCCATCGGAGTAGAGAAAGCTATGCTGAACCAGGGATTGTTCTCCAGGAGCCAAATCCGAGACATGGGTTTCCCGCGCCAGGGTATACACAACCGGGGCATGACCCAACATCGGCCCTTCCGGAACAGTATCCTTTGCCCGATAGTACGCCCACAAGTCGTAAACTAACCGCGTTGTAGCATTGCCTAGAATTTCATGGGTCTCCGCCAACGGATTCAACATATGAAACTGAATCATCGCTTCATCCAAATCTGGCTCAAACCCCGCTAAGGAATCCCCCTCGTTATCGCTCTCTTTCCCCATGATAGCTGTGCCCACCACCATGCCCAAGGCATCAAATGCAACCTCTGAGCGATTACCATTGGGGTCAGTTATCTGCTGGGGCTGGAGTGTTCGGTAATTATTGCGGACCTGAATCTTATTTTCTAGGGGATCAAGGGTCTCAAGCGCCAGTAAACTATAGGTATCATAGCGAGTTCGATAGGTCCCCCGATTTGCAAACCAAAATGGATCGCGAAACTCTGTGGCCATGTAAAATTGGGCTGGGTCAAAAATCTGTTGACCCGAGGGAATCCACCAATAACCATCCCCGTCTAATTCCCGATATTCCCCTTCATCTCGTAATACGTCCATGAAGGCATTGGCGCTAATCTTCTCTCCATAAACTTGTTCCAGCAAGCCAGGGGAAAAGGCTAAACGATAGCTTTCATACGGTAATGCGAGAGACTCTATTTCCCCTAGAGGCAGAGGCGCTGTTAGATCGTTGTTGTAGTAAAGGGCGCGATCGCCCTCAATTAACCGCCGTTGCAACACCTCTGGACTGGCACTTGCCTCATAGGGAATTTCAGTTGCCACTGCAACTCCAGTGCGCAAATCATCCAAGGTGTAACGCTCTGAAGACAGTGGCAATCCCGTGAGTTCGTAGACCCGTGTTTCAATGGGGATACCAATGCGATACCAATCCGCTTCATCGGCCCGATTCTCCAGCCAGTTTTCCGTCAGGGTGATGAGAACCTTGCTTTGGTCCTCTAAAACCGTTTCGCTATGGGAGGATTGCGATCGCCGCCGAGGATAAGCCACTGCCGCCTCCTCAGTGACATTGCCATAATCATCCACCGCCAGCGTCAACTGATGGCTCACCCGAGGATCTGCTGGATTGCGCTCATAGGCATAGTCGAGAGTCTCACTGGGATGGGCAAAAAAGACCGAATATTGGTCATCCTGCCGAGGCTGCAACAGTTGCAGCACATAGTTGCGCTCAGAGACCGTGTAGGGATGCGTTTGCTTCTCCGACTCATCCAGAGCGTAGACTTCCTGCCGTAGAATTTGACCTCTGAGGGCACGACAAGCTTCATACTCTTCCCGTAGCGTTAGCCCCTCTGGCAACACCGTATCGGGTAACAACTGAGCAGCAAAATCTTGGTCGCTGATGCCGGGTTCTCGATAATAATCCTCCACAAAGAGTTGGGAAATATGGTCGCGATCGCGATAAACCCCTGTATGAAACCAGGTCTTTGTATGAATCGGAGGAACGTGCAAAGATTGTTCTAGGGCATTCGTTCCTGGATCGAACAGACCAGCTTTCTGAAAATCGTTATACTCTTCCGTATCCCACTGTTCCACCATGCCAAAGCCGCGAAACTCCCGTTCCACCCCATCAAAATAACCGTGGTGATAAGCATAGCGAGTCACAAAGCGATTATGACTGATGCGATCGTAAGTCTCCACCCGTTCTACTACATGAACTGGAAATGGTAGCTTTGTAATCCAAGGTTTACCTGCCAATTTGTCTTGCAGATAGAACTTAGTAGAAGGAGCATACTGCACAACAGTTTCCGCACCCAGATTATTCACTGTCTTAACCAGTAGGTGTGGCTTTTGCCCACCCATCAAATCAATGTAGCGCATGACGCGCTGGGCATTACCCAGTAGGGATGAAGACCATACCAAACAGGCAGTGCCATTACCCAAAAGGTCGATCGCCGTTACCGACGCCACATTGTCGATGGCCGGGAACGATGGCAACACCCTTTTTGCTGACCAACTATTCCCTGACTGATTGAAATAAACCTGCACCCCTTCACGGCTTAAGTAGAGAATGTCAGTAGTACCAGTTCCATCAATATCTGCCAATACAATCCAACGCTGATTAAACAAATCGGGTACATCGAACCAAGGAGCATTGCCCATCGTTACCTTTGCCCCAAAGCGCCCATATCCCAAGTTTGGCCAGTAACATACTTTCCCATTACGAATCCGCACAATATCCGTCAGTCCATCCCCAGACATATCAGCCAGGTGAATAGATTGGGTACTATCCGCGAACACAATTCGAGGTCCTTTCTCCTCATCCCAGGATTGGTAGGTTCGCTCTGCTGCACTAAACCCTTCCTCCGCTAGAGACGGATACCAAACGAAACAATCATCCTCAGTAATCAGAACATCACTATGGCCGTCCCCATTCAAGTCAATAAATTTCAAATTGGGGTTATCCCAATCCAGTTCGGGTAGCGACTTAAAGGGAACAAAGGTTTGCCAATGTTCGTCTTGGGTGCGTTCATAGAAACCCGGTGTTGGACTCTGTAGCATTACTAAATCCTGTTCCCCATCCCCCGCCAGATCGAGAAACCGTGCCCCATTCCTTAGCCCAGTAGCAGGTTTAGTAGCCACCCGTTCTACTGGCGCAAAACTAGCCTCAATATGGGTCTGATCATTGTCCTGAATGGTATTGATCGGGCTGAGATTGCGCTTATAATACCACCCATCGTCCTGTTCTGTCAATATGCCAGATAACCCTTCTCCATCGAGGTCTACCCACTGATAGCGAGTACCATCCAACCCCTGGGGCAAATTCTCCAGACTGCCGCGATCGACTTCACGCACAGTTTCATTAATTCGGGGTTCACTATAGGTAAATTCTAGAGGCGGTAAAGATTTCTGAATGTAGTTACCCTGGGAATCACGCTTGTAACCTGTTTGCTTCACCGATAACAGTAAAGAATAGATAGGATTGCGAACATCCGCAGGGTTTTGTTCATAGGAATAGGTAAAATCGGTCGAACGCACCAAACAGTTTTGCCCCACATCCGCTTCATCTGGGAAATGATGGAACATCAGCACCCGCTGACACAGACGATAAGTCCGTACTTCAAAGGTAGATCGATAGGATGAAAAGGGGTCATTGCGAACCGACCAAATTCCAGAATCATTGGGAGTAGGATTATCTGAGTCATGTTCTCCGTAGTCAAACACCACCTCAAACAACCAATCCTTCCTGAAACTTAAATCTTCATTAGATTTTCGAGGTATTTGATTGCCGTATTGAATGCGTTTCAGATAGCGGTTTGCCGAGCGGATCTCATTAGTGCGGTTGTATTCATGGGCTAAGGCTATGTTAATCCCCTCTGAATCTTCAGGCTTATAAACATAGCGCATCCCGTTGCCCTTGTCGTCGTAACTTTCGCAAATCAGCCAGCTAAAAATGCGTTGTGGATTATCAGGACTTGCGATCCTACTCTCAGTCGTTCTGCCATAGAGAGTAGTGATATTATCCTTAGAAATAGAACGCCAGTGGATTTCGCCAGAATTCACATCAGTCCAGCGTTCAATCCGAGCAAATAAGCCTTCTATTCGAGGACGATAGCGTTGAATCTTAAACTCACCATCGGGGGAATCTAAGACTTCACGAGTGCCATCAGGTCTGATAACGGGTACTAAATCTTCTGCTCCAGACAGAATAAAAACATCAGATTCCTGTGCATCTTGATATTGGGGCAAACCTTTATCGGTTTTCCGAGTAATTGAAGGAATTGAAAGGTTCCATCCTAAACCAAATACTCCATTTCCAGCCCCAGAGTCGTAACTGATAGAAAGTTCCGGTGAGAAATCTGAGCGACCTGGTGATGTAAAGATGGGTATACTCAGGGAACCTGTTCCCGTTACAGGGTTAAGAGAAAACTTTTCACCGATACCTCGTATTGCCCCTCCACCTTCAGGAAGGGAGACCGTAGGAGGTGCTGAAACGTAGGCACTATCAGTTGAGTTAGTTTCTTGACTGTTTGTTTGCTGTTCTTGGTTTGAGTGACTAAGCATTTTAACTGTCCTTCAACAATGAATAATGAATAATGAATAATGAATAATTACCTCTCCTTGAAAGAAGAGGATTGACTAATAATGAAAATTTTTCTTTATTATCCCCTTAAAAGGGGAGGCTTTAAACCACAATTTTTCGGTAAATTTTTAGTCTGTGAGGCCACTAAGGATAGGACTTGTGCAAAAATAACCTGAACAGTTTTTTTAATGGAAGCTATATTTCACAATTTCTCCCAAATAAAATTTGTACAACTTATTTTTACCGAAAAGCGACGTTGAGAGCAAGCGTGTTTTAACCGGGGGATGAAAACAAGCGAGTCGTTTAGACTAGACAACTTTAGTTGTCCTGTGCTATTACCTGGATATACAAAAGTAAGCAGCCAAGCATGGTTTAGACTTAAGCCGACTGTGTAGGGGCACCGCGGAAATTGTCCCCAAAGAATATATCTTTGGTCCGAATCATGAGAAACGAAGCAACAAGAATTTATCCTGTTGTGTAGTATCAACTTAGAATCCCCTCGGCAATAGCTGCGGGGAATAGTCAAGTGGCTCCTGTTATTTCTACATGGCTCCTTAGATAAGACCGGAAAATTTTGGTTTATGCCGATGAAATCTCTTGAGCATCATTAATTTTATCCGGTTTTATCAAAATGTTGGCAGAAGATCCGCGCTCTCCCGTAGGGGAGCGTCGTATGGGAATGCCAATCAATAAGAGCGGTTTTACAGATAATCTGTTAACATACAAATATTGCTTAACTAAAAACCAAGGTTAAGATTACTGTAACTGTTCAATCAAGTCGCCGAGGGGCACTGGTCGATTATTTATCGGACACGGAGGAAGCGTTAGACTGGCTTTGCCAGCATTTTCCAGTGAGGTGTCAACCCGCCCTGAATCTTTCAGTGTAGGGGCGATTCGCGAATCGCCCCTACAGTATGTTTGATTGATGGATGGGAATCGGTGCGCTGTCTCGTAGAGCAGCGTCGGGAGGATGTCAACTATGTACCTATATATAAGGATAGAAGAAAAATATGCAAAAATAGTGTATTGGTCTAACTTCAATAATATCACCATCTAACCGCAGTTGTGTCTCAAACCAGATTGTCAGGAACGTTCAACAATTAATAATTAGGGTTTGCTGAAAAAAAAACTTTATTCAGCAGGCCCTAATTAGTTCAGCATCACTTTGCGTCTGTGGATAAACAAAGAAATCCGAATTAATATTTTTTACTATATCGAACAAGAATTCACAGAAATTTTCTAATTCGGGTTTGCGTATGGAAATTCTTTTTGCTCTTTAGTAGGGAGTAGGGAGTAGGTAAGCATTCAGCCGTCAGCTAGCCTCCTGTCGGAGGAACTGAGTTATCAGCCAGCCTCCTACGGAGGAACTGCAAATTTCAGCTATTGCTTTTAGTTTGAGATAAAAGCTTTACTAATTGAGTCAGAATTTATACTTACGCTCTCTAGCTGGCTGAAACAGTCTATATTCATCAGGACTTACGCAAGGACACTATATATAGCGTCTACTAATTTAGGCGATTGCTTAAAGTTTTATAGCGATCGCCTCAAGATTTTTGCTATTGTTAAGACATAATCAGGACTTACGCATTTTCATAGTAAAAGCACTATATATACCATAGTGCTATAGTTTTTATCTACTATATGTAGTGTCTTTGCGTAAGTCCTGTCCCCTAAACTCCCTACTCCCTACCTTAACAAAAAGCTATAAACTAATTTTCAACTAACATTTATTTCAGAAACCTAAAGCCAAAGCCCCTTGATAGAAAATAAGACTAGAAACCCAAGCTAAAACTAATGGAAATACCAAAGAAAGTAAGGAAAATTTCCATGATTTTGCTTCTTTAACTATAGTTGCTAAAGTAGATAAACATGGGGTATAAAGCAAACAAAAAATACAGAAACTGTATCCTTGAATAAAAGTAACTGTCTCGGCAATATTACTACTAACATTTTGTTCGCTCATACTGTAAATAACAGCCAAAGAACCAATTACTATTTCTTTAGCAATAAAGCCAAAAAATAGAGATAATGTTAAATAAGGATTAATCCCAATTGGGTCCATAATTGGACTCATAAATTGACCAATTTGACCACCAATTGTATCTAATCCTGTTGCACCTGGTGGTAAACTTGTAAGTACCCAAACTGAAATACAACCAACAGTAATAAAGCCTGATGCTCTGACTAAAAATTCTCTTACTTCTCCCCAACTTCTCAGTAAAACTTGTTTTAATGTAGGTAAACGATAAGGAGGCAATTCTAGAATGAAAGGTTCTTCATTTTTATATACCCCTTGAAATAATGCTGCGGTGATAATAGCAACCAGAAAACTGAGGATATATAGAGAAAATAAAACTATCGCTCCATTGCCATTAGGAAATACTGCAGCAATAATAAATACAAATACTTGCAGTCGCGCCGAACATAAACCAAAAGGAATAATTAACATAGTTAATAACCGCAAAGCAGGCGATCGCATTACCCTAGTTCCCATTAATGCTGGTACATTACAACCAAACCCCATTATATGCAGTACAAAACTACGTCCATCTAAACCTAATTTTGCCATAAAGGCATCCATTAAATAGGCGGAACGTGATAGATAACCACTATCTTCTAGTACTGCCATAATAATAAAAAATACGATGATTAATGGCACAAAAGAAGCAACTGTAGTTACCCCTGCCCAAACTCCATTAAGGAGAAAATCTTGAAGTATCTGTGGAAAAGGTTGAACTAGAGGTTCAACAATTGATGATTGTACCCATTCAACAACTATTTCGAGCAAGTCTATTGAGGGAAGTCCGATGTTCCAAACTGCCCAAAAAACAAGGAACATTCCTAAGAAAAATAAGGGTAAACCCCACACTGGATGAAGGAGTATTTTGTCAACTTGAGCTGTGAAGTTTTTTGCCATTTGAGAAGGCATAACTACAGCACCATTTAAGACCGTATCTATATCGCTAAGAGAAATATCTTCCTGTGCTTCTATCCAAGATGTTAAATTATTTAATTTGACGGAATTTTCTACCTTTTTTAACTGTTCAGAAATTGCCATGTAAGCATTCATATAGCCTTTGCCATATTTAGCACTAATTAGAAACACTGGCATTTCTAATCGTTTTGATAATTCCTCTGTATCTATTTTAATTCCATATTGTTTTGCTTCATCGGACATATTGAGCATCAAAACTGCTGGTAAACCCAAGGCTTTTATCTGTAATGGCAGTCGAATTTGACGGTCAATTTGTGCAGCATTGATAATCACTAATACTAAGTCAATGGCATAGTTTTCTAGGAATGTTTGAACAACTTTTTCGTCTTCTGAAAAACCGTTAAAGTTATAAATTCCCGGTAGGTCTACAAATTCAGTTGTTTCACCATTTATTTTGACGTTAGCTTGCAAAAGATCGACTGTTACTCCAGGCCAGTTTCCCACATGAGCAGAAACTCCAGTAATTCGATTAAAAAATGTAGATTTTCCAGTATTTGGCATCCCAATTAAAGCAACTCTCTTTGTAGATTGGGATTTTGATATTGTTGTAGGTTTAGTGGCGTGACAAGTCATTTCAGTTATCAGTTATCAGTTATCAGTTATCAGTTATCAGTACCTCTGCAATAAGGAGGCTTAAAATCTGGAATATTCTCTTTTTTTTGGTCGATTAGATTAGATATGGCTCCGAAACCTTGCCATCCCTAGACCGCTTTTTATCCCCTTAAAAGGGGGAGGCTATTGACCATAATTTTTCCGTCATTTGTTACTGAATTATTGATTTTAAAGTTAGCGAGATATTTTTATAGCTTTATTATAAACATAAATTCTGAAAATTAGGGATTCTTTTTAGAAGTCTTTTAGTTTTTGTGGAGATTTTTCCAGAATATTTCGAGGGTTTATATGTAAGCATTCAGCCAGCAGCTAGCCTCCTATCGGAGGAACTGTGTTAACAGCTATTGCTTTTAGTTTAGGATAAAAGCTTTATTAATTGTCTTACTAGAAAAGTTAGCTCCGTTGCCCTTAAAGTCTATATCCATTTAAACACTGTCCTTAAGGAGAGAATTTTGTTGCTAATAGCTGTTTGCGCAGCATTCCGCAGGAAATGCTTATGTTTATATAGAGCAAAAAAAGCAGAAAAATAGAAGCAGAAATGCAAAGCGATCGGCAAATATTGAAAAGCTGAATATTTATAGTTATAAATCAGCTCTCAACCCTAAATACTTCCCTATTCTACTTCTCTTTTCTATAGAAAACTGTACAAATGAAAATATGTCAGTTCATGCAGGATATACAATTCAGAAATAGAGCGCAAAGTATAAAACTCTTATCTCTGTTTCTTTACTATAAGAAATTTTTTTCAAAACCCAGAGCCATACTTTTGCACCCTTCTACCTTTCCTGCGGAATACTGCGCAAACAGCATAACTCCCTTCTAGGGAATAATTAAGGTTTAAAGCCTTTCCTTTAAAGGAGAAACAAGAAAAAATTTTCAATTTTCCTTTGAGTCAATCCTATAAGTTTTCAAGGAGAAGTAATAATTAATTATTAATTATTAATTGTTGAACTTATCCTTTCTAAACTTTTCTTCCCTTCTGCCTTCTGCCCTCAGCATAGCTGCCTTCGTTCATTACTTTGGCTCTATCTCTAGACTACCGTCTGCATAAAGTAAAATAGCAAACTCAGTCCATTCTGTTTTATTCGTAGCATTAGGCTTAACTAAATTCGGCAGTGGTGTACTGCTCAGATGATTTTTTGCTATTTGATTAAAAGCTTCGTAAGAAATAATTTCTCCATTTTTATCTACTTTAACTAGATAAATTGCTGTTTGTTTGACTGGTTTTTTCCAGTTTTTATCGATATCAGTATAGAGTTTTTGTTCTAATCTAGCAATTTCTTTTTTATCAGTAATTTTTTTGCCTATTGATTCTACATTTTCAACCGCAGAATTAGTTGTTGTTACTACGGGATTAATAGTATTTTCAATAGTTGCTTGATTTGTCGTTTCAAGGGAACCAGATTTATCATTTACGGCATCCGAATTTCCGACTATTGTTGGTGCAGATAAAGTTGTATCTACCGTCTCTAAATTTTCATTTTCTGTTAATTGTGAAGTTGAATTAGAAACAATATTAGCAGTAGTTTGTTGTCGATCGCCTCCATCGATATTTCCATTATTCAAAAGTTGATAAATTTCAGCCAGAACAACTACAACAATGGCAGTTAATGTCAGTAATGAGAGAGTTTTAACTTGTTTAGTTAACTTCATTACAGATTTGGGGAGCATCTCATAATCTGCTGATGAATTTGTTTCCTCATCCCCATCTGTTTTAATCACGATCATTTCTGCTTCATGGGGTCGGATAGCTATTTCTGTGCTTAAACCGACTCGAATGTGCAAAGGCCCTTGAAAGCTCCCCGCTCGCAAGACTTGCACTGGTCTATCAGAAACTACTCCCATTGCTGCGAGTCTCTCAACAATTCCTCGATCGCGACCAATACTTAACACTCGATCGACTATTGCCATTTGCCCTGTTTTCAAATCGGCTACATTCATTTTGATTACCTCTAACGTTATCTTTTCTGTGGCGGTTTAATATCATGTTCGGATAATTGGCGATCAAAAACCTTCTCTATTTGAACCTTTCTTTCCCTCCTGCCCTCTGCCTTCTGCCTTCTTAAAGAATAATTTTGGCAGAGACAATAATATTGCTAGCAGGGTTAAGTCCCAAACCAATATTGCGGTCTCCTACTGCTACAATTACCGAACCACTGGGGTTGTTACTAATTACCTCTAGTTCAACTCCTACTATCAACCCCATTTTTTTCAAGCGATGAGCCATTTCACCTATAGCATTGATAGTAATAATATGTAAGCGATCGCCTCGTTTTGCTTGTGTGAGTGGAAAGGTAGTTTCTAATACTTGTTGATAATTTTCTTTAAGAGTATGATAGTTGTTTTCCTCTTCCAACTCAATATTGTTGCTGTCTCCCAGAAATGTAAATCCCCATGGTTTCTCCTTTTTATCTACATTAAACTCTGATTTATCTTCATATTTTTTATCCATTAATTTATGTAAATAATTGACATTTATTTTCATTTAGTATAGTAACGATAGCAGAGTAGTTTGTCAAGTTTAATATTTGACATTATTCAAAACTGGAACTAGAGGAAATCAGGAGCGCTCAATTATATTATCTCTCTTATCTACCTGCCATTAAGAAAGTATTAATTTGTTTTCAATACTTTTACTGGCATTGCTGAGGGGCGGGATGAATATAAGTGTTCATTTCATTAATTGATAATGGATAATGGATAATGGATAATTACCTCTGGTTAAAACCGCTACGGAATTGAAAATAAGGAAATATTATTTCTTCTCTTGGTTGATTGGATATGGCGAGGGGACCCGCTCTTATCAGAGCCGCTCCGAAGATCGCCATCCGGAGACCGCTTTTTTCCCCTTAAAAGGGGAGGCTTCAAGGCGCGAATTATTTAATTATTAATTATTAATTATTAATTGTTAATTGTAATATCATGTCCGGATAATCAGTAGACATCTCCAGAAAAGAGGGAACAGGGAACAGGGAACAGGGAACCCACCCCTAACCCCTACTCCCCTACTCCCCTACTCCCCTACTCCCCTACTCCCCTACCCCCCTCCTCCCCTACTCCCCTCCTCCCCTACTCCCCACCC
>NZ_JAAHHG010000307.1 GCF_010692555.1 Okeania sp. SIO3B5
TAAAAAAATTCTCCAATCGTCATAACTACGCTCATCTTTGTAATTCTCTCTCCTCCTGACTCCTGACTCCTGACTCCTGACTCCTCCTGGCTTAACCATTCTATGGCTGTTTAACCGGATTTGATATGACGGCTGACGGCTGAATGCTTACCTCATGGTTGAATTTACACTCAGCCACATCGAAAAAGTCTTTTTGAACAGTATAAATACTTACTCAAGTTTTCTCGCTGTTAAATACTACATTTTGTCGTGCGGAATGTGGGTTAAATACAATTATATTTTAACAGATAGTTTTTTCATAGAGCATTGACTTAATCAAAGAATAACGATATTATGCAATAGCTTAAAAAGCATACTATTTAGATAAGCAATGAAAGTAAAACCTTTAACCGTTGGTCCGATCCTGGGTGCAGTCACGGGCGACACTGCACGCATATTTGGTCGTGGCGAATATAAACTCTCTAGAAACAAAAAAAGTGTTCTCTCTTGTGTAGGAGTTGCCAGAATTCGTGCCCTAGACTCCTCAGACTATGACCCCCCCATCTTCTTCAAGATGTCTCCTGCTTTTGATACCTCCGGAGTAGCAGTATTCGACGAACTATCCTCAGAAACAGAGTATGAATATCAAATTGGCTATTTTTTGCAAAAAAAAGAGGAAGTAGACCAAGCAAACATAAACCTTGATTGGTCGAAAGCACATACCAAGCAATTTCAGACTGCTTCCACAGATCCGAAAAAGAGTCGCTCATTTATTTTTGGTTCTTGTCGTTATCTGCTAAAATTATTTGGTTCTTGGTTTGACGATCGCGGCGACAAAACTTTTGAATCTATTCTCAAACAAATAAACTCTGGTACAACTACTAATTCCTTGCTCATGGTAGGAGACCAAATTTATGCCGACGACCTCAATGCTATCGGTGCAGATCGCACAATTGAGGAGTTTTTTAGTCGCTATCAAGAGACCTTTACTCAACCCCATATTCGCGAACTGATGGGGCAAATTCCTACCTACATGACTCTTGACGACCACGAAATAGAGGATAACTGGCCGTCCAAAGCGTCGCCGAAGGATTGGGTGACTCTATTCCCGACAGCAATTCATGCTTACATTACCTATCAGATGAGTCACAGTCCGTTATTTGAGATTGTAGATGACAAAGCTGATGTTATTGGTTCGCCCTCAAAACTCTGGTACAAATTTACAGACGGATGCTGTGACTTTTTTGTAACCGATACGCGCACAGAGCGTGACGAAGCAGAATCCTCCGATCCAGCATTTGAAGAGCGAGAAATAATTAATGAAGATCAGTTTGAAGCTTTAAAAAAATGGCTAGCAGATGGGTCAGAGCGAGTAAAGTTTGTTGCCTCTGCAATTCCATTTTTCCCAGACTTTAAAAAGACTGAGCTAGATAAATGGAGTGGATATTTGCACCAACGCACCCAACTTTTGGAATTTATCCGCACCAATAAAATTAAACGGGTAGTTTTTCTATCTGGTGACGTACATTGTTCTATGTCAGCGGAGTTACTTTGCGAAGAAGACCCAGATTTTAAAATTATTTCTCTGATATCATCGGCTTTTTTCTGGCCTTACCCTCATAAAAGTGGTAGTTTCCAGTTATCAGGAAAGCTGAAAACTACCTCATTAACATCTCATAGCTATACTGTAACAAATGCCGGACCTGCCCATTTCGATGACAATTTTTCGCGGGTGACTTGCGATTTGAATTCCTTGAAGTTTCAGGTTTTTCAAAGATTAGGGAAGTTATTAGGAGAAAAAGAACATAGTTTTTGACAATAAACAAGGGGTTCTGTTACCGTACGAACTAAACTGTAGAAAATCGATCTGAGCTTAATATCTTGATATTGGATTAACCAATACTGGCGCTCTCGGCACAGCTCACTATTCCCATCCTACGGAATGCTACGCAAACGGCAGTAAATGCCCCTGGGAATTTCTTATCTTATATTTGAAGACTGCCATTAACATCGGCATTAATGACTATACCAGTTCCACTCCGTTTGGAAACCACGTTTGACTCGTTTACCTACATAGAATTCAATAGCATATTGGTTTTTCTCGCGTCAATAGCAGATGTTTTACTGGTGTAACAATCTTGCTGTTTCAATTACCTTGATTCCTGCCAGTTGACATTTATAAGTTATCTGTTCAATTAGCTTGGAGTGAGGTATTTGGGTAAATTTTTGGTTGTTGATTTTGCCGATGTTTGCACCTTGTTTCCAATTATCATTTTTTCCAATTACTACAGTACCAATATTATTCGTCACTAAATAATTGACAACTAACTTGCTGGTGTTATGCAGGTAATTCTCCACAAAACGATTTCTATGATAACTCAATGCTTCAATATATCCGACTGGTTTTTCTGTTGCCTTTGAGATGACTTTGGTACTTGGCTTTACGCTTATTATACAGTTGATTGACACTTTTTAGTGGCTTCCCATTAACAAGCAATGGTTTCACACCAGGCTTGGCAAGTAGCTAGAGCAACTAATCTATCAATGCCTAAATCTATTCCTGCTAAATATTTTGAGTTGATTTGTGCAACAGATTTTTTTTCATAGACTACTTCAATTACATAGCAACCAGTAGCAGGTACTATCCTCACTTCGATTACAGTATCCACAACTACAGGTATGCATGATATCACTCATAGATAAGTGACAAATACCGTCTTTGAGACGTGCTCTATAGACTGATTATGCATGAATATATAACTACCCGATCGACCTTTGGTTTTATCCTTATACTTTGGTATTTTTGGTTTACCTAAAAATTTTTCTGGATGTGCGTGACCATTCTTTTATAGCTTGAAAATATCCACGCCATGATGCGGTTAAACATTTAATGATTTGTTTTGAGACTTTAGTTGGCAAGGCTCTATAAGCATCGCTATCTTTGGTGGCGTGGTACAGTTTAGTTAGTGAGAGACTTTTACCAGTCGTGAAAAAATGCTGACGACAGTGATAGTTAGCCAAGTTATACAGATTTTTTGACTTAAAAGCTAATTCATCACACACCCGCCAAAAGTTATGTGTTCGTCTAATTATATGTCTGTCAACAACAATCAATTGTATACTAACCCTCCAATTTTGCTGTAGTCACCTGTGACTACTATCATGGTCAAAATCATTCATTGCCTAAATTTATGCTTTCTATTAACTATTTAATATTACAATACTTTTCTACATTTGACAACTATTTTCTACAGTTTAAGTTTAACAGTTAATTACCCCTCCGCACACCTTCCGGTTTATAGAAACCAGTAATCTCATAGTGGCGCGTCAAGCCTTAAATGGTGTTTTAGGAAAATGCTACAATGCTTACTATTCAAGCCTTTGAGCAAAAATCTAATACACTATTTTTAACTTGACGCGCCAGTAGGGTGTGTTAACGAAGTGTAACGCACCGCCAAATCTATAATGTTTCGGTGGGTTAGCGTCAGCGTAACCCTACTATTTTTTTTAACACTGCTATATCAAGAGCATTTTTCATAGGTTTTATTCTTCTAAATCTGCAACTTTTATATAAATTTTTAATCCTTTTTTAGCATCTATATCAAACTTTAAACCAACTTCAGCTTCACTGGTTATTTCTATACTTTCTTTGGGAATATTATCAAGTTGAATACTCTCAATTGTAGCCAAGCGACAATATGAAGATGTTTCGCTGACTAAAAAAATACTTGTTCCTACAGACAGCTTACTATTATTAATTTTTGCTCTTACTACTTTTGAGCGATCGAACCATCTTGTGATTTTACCAATTTCTTTGGCTTTATCTGTAGAAGTTTGCTTTTGAATTATTTGATAAGTTACTAATTCTGCTAATGCTTGACACAAAGCTTTAATAAAATTACCTAAATCTAGTAATTCTTGAGTGCCTAATATCTGATATACAACTCCGTGAGCTGCTTCATTTCTATAGGAAATTAATTGATTAAGTTCTCCTTCAGCAGTATTCTGATTTCCTCTAATTTCTTCTATAAAGTGTTTGACTTTTCTGTAATTCATTACCCATTTCCAAGTGCCAGCTATTCCGGCATCTGCAAATAATTTTTCTAATATATCTTTCCGTAAATTCTGGTCATGTAGAAGAAAAGCTTCTGGCAACAACTGATAATTTTTATTCTGATTTGTTGTGCCATAAAATAGACCTCTAATTACCTGATTTTCAGAAAGGTCTTTAAATCTATCTTTTTTAAATTCTAGTAGTATACGTCCTATACCTTCTCTATGAGTATTTTGAATTTTATCTTCTAATTCTAAATAATTTTCGACTATGTTTTGAAGATACTTTAACCAAGTTGATATTAAATCTTCTACAAAATTTTCATAGATCGCATACAAACGAGTTACTACTGCACAATGTTCGTATAATCTCCACGGTTTTTCACTTGGAACACCTTTTACTAATTCAACAATTTCTTGATTATTATTTGGTTCCTGTATATTTACTATTCCCTTTGCTACAATTTTTCTAAGTCTATCGTTAGTCTGAATAATTTTATGAATACTGTCAATATTTACATTTACAATTTCCAGGAGATTCTCAAACATTTTGAATTACTCTCCAATTACTTGTAAAAGCATATTGTTAAAAATTTCAATTCTTTTTTGAATATCAGCTTTAGTTTTTCCTCCACCAGTTAAAAGACGTGATTTATCTCTTTCAAGTAACTTTTTTGTTTCCTCTACAACTCTATGTTTTTTGGAAATTAATACTTCTGTCTTTGATAAGTGTTGACTCAAACCAACCATTACAGCATCATAATAAGCTTTATAAGAGATTGTTTTTTTTGCGCCAAAAGGTTTAAATAAATCTTTTTGGTAAAGTTGATTAGCTAATTCAATAGTTTCTAGAAAAATCTCTCTGAGCGATTCAATATCTTCGTCAGAAAATTGCTTACTTTTTATCATATAAAGGTCTAGGAAACCTTCCATTCCATCCCGGAAATACTCCATATTTCTCAGAGCAAAAAAACGCAGCACTAACTCAGCATCTTCCATTTTTTTGTAGAGATTATTTTTTTCTAAGTTTGCATTTTTTGTAGGTATTCCCCAAGCTTTAGCAAATATAGGATTACGGGATAATTCAAGTAATAGTAAATCAAATTTTCCATGATACAAACAATGTCGTACCTCCTGCCGACTTAAATCTACTCCCCCAGTATTAAGACGCTCAAAGGCAAGCTGTTTTAAAAGCATAGCTTCCTCTGGATTAGTTGTTGATTCTGTAATAATTACAATAGAAGAAATAGACCTACGGTCTATTCCTGCCCGTATAGTTGGATGAAGTTCTTGATAAGTAAGTCCATTTAATTCTGACCAAAGTTCTAATCCAGTTAACTTGAATTTATTTTCGTAAAAATCTCTTATTGCTGTAATTCTTTGCTGACCATCCATAACTTCATAGGAATTATAGCTTTGCTCATAAAGAATAATTGGAGGTATAGGAATGTTAATAATAAATGATTCGATTAAACGAGATTGTTTTTTTTCATCCCAACGAGATCTTCTTTGATAAAATGGTCGTAAATCCATATATTCATTCTTTTCTAAAGACTCTACAAAACTAGGAAGTTTTTCCCGGTTAATTTCAGTTAGTATTCTTTTTTCTCCTGAATTATACTTTTCAACAATATCAGTATCAGTTGCAGACTTCCCATTTTTGGTTTTTACTGTAGCTTTTTCTTGCCACATTTTTTGTTCAATTGGTAATAGTGACATTTTTGATATTTCCCTTACATTTTTACTCTAATTTATTATTATATAACTAATTTGCTATTTATTCCAGTAATGAAAAAGCGGGTTTCTTGAAGAAACCCGCTTTTGAAATTGACAGACTACTTAACAACTAAGGTCGCTGTTGCCGATCGCCCAAATTCTTCGGGTGCATATTGTAGTCGTGCTTCTGCTCCAGGCCATATAAATGTTCCGGGAGTCACTGACCTAACTAAATAATGTAAGCTATACACTCCTGGGTTTAAACGGTCTGCATAAGCTTCGACGCGATCGCGATATATCTGTTGATATCCTATTTGCCAACTATCTGCTTTTGCTTTGACAGCGGAAGTGGCGGTTTGGAAGCTGGTGTCAACTGCTTCTAAACCTGCTGGCAGTGGGTCACGAATAATTACATGGTCTACGGGACGGTCTGTTATAACCTCAATGCCAATATCAAAGACTTGCCCTGCACTGATATCTAATGGTGACGCCACTTCAGATAGATCCATGCGTTGCAAAACGGACGTTTCATTTGCCAGACGAATTTCCCGCGCTACTCGCAAACCGTTATACTTTCCTGCTTGGTTTCCTGGGAGGCGATAACTGTATTCGACTAAATAATGCAATTTGCCTTCTCCAGATTTTTCCAATACTAAATCTGATTCGCCTTTTGGCAACCCATCCATTGCTACATTCAAAGAGAGATTCGGATTTTCATAACCTTTAAAACTGGCAGCATCTAATTGTTTGCCTGATAATTTTGCGGTGGCGACGAAATTCGGTGGTGCTGGTTGGGTATTGCTATAAGTAACCAATGCTTTCAAAGCTTCCGCGTTATCATAGGTTGTGCGCCAGGTGCCATCCTGTCGGAGGTTGAGTAGACTTTGTAATAGTCGGTCTAATATTTCTGGTTTGGCGTCGCGGGTAATAAATAGTCGCAATGCTTGAGCTTGAGCAGCGGTGGTTGAATTCATCCATCCCCAGGTTTGCGGTATATTCAATGTGGCACTACGTCCGGTTTCATAGACGCTTTCCTGAATTTCGTTATACATTTCTGCTGACTGTTTGCGCCATTTGGGGAAGGTGGATATATAGCGCGCTAGTTTTATTTGGTCTACCTGAGATAGTTTTTCCCGTTGTTGATAAATATCTGACAGGAAGCTATTGCGGGTGTCGCCTAATTCTGACAATGCCATTAAAACGTCTAAGCGCACTTGATTTTTACAGAGTTGTTCGCTGCAATATTCATCTTTGCCTGGATCTGCCAAAATATTGTTTAAGTAATTCCGCAGACTACTTACCATTTCCCCATTTACTAAATCTGGAAATGCTTTTTTGGCTTGGGCGATCGCTTCTGCTGCATAGGGTGTTAGATAAGGATTGGATTTTTCCCATCCTGGATAATAACCAAAACCTCCGTCTGGCAGTTGCAACTTTTCTAATTTTTCTAATGCTTGTTTTGCCTGTTGTTCTGGGTTGAAGTCTACAAATGCTTGCTCGTATTTCTCACCCAATATTTGGAGGTTGGAGGCGATCGCTAATTGACTGGCGGTAGGCTCTAAAAATGGTAGTTGGTCTTTTTTCAATACTGCTTTTGCGGGGGCAGTAATTTCTGGTATTAATGTACTTGCTATGGAAATTTCTAGACCTCCCACATCTGGCATTACATTCTCTGTAATATTTAGTGGAATTTGTATTTGAGAGTCAGTTGTGCCAGACTCTACTACTGTTTCACTTGCTGCCAAGGACTGCACGGGTAATGAAATTTCAAACCCATCTGTGTTCAGGTTATTCAGGTCAGTGGTAAATTGCACTTTTGCCTCACCCGCTTGTTTTGCTTCCATGGGGAAACGGTAAGCGTTGGTGCCTGAGTCTGTCCTGGTTTGAAAAATTTGGGTAGTTTGGGAATTTTCGGCAAATAAAATATTCTGACTAACTTCCCCATCTATTTTGAGATTTCCTTTTTTGCCAGTATTATTCGTAACTGTTACGCCACCCTCAAATTTATCGCCGATACGAGCAAACTGAGGCAAAACAGGATTTAACATTAATGGTTGAGTCGTCACAAAAGTTGCCTCCCCATTACCAAAATGCAAATTCCCATCTGTGGCAACAGTCATCACGCGCCAAGTTGTCAGATCGTCTGGCATTTTAAAAGTTACCGTTGCCTTACCTTTATTATCTGTAATTACAGAACCGTTGTAATAAGCCAAAGATTGAAAGTCTGTACGAATGCGGGTGCTAGATGCAGCAGATGATATACCGCCGCCATAACCCCAACCTTTTCTCAGAGCGGATGACATGGCCTCCATTTGTACTTCGGGACGGTTATCGTTGAAACGGGTAGATATTGGTTGTTCGGCGTAAACGGTCTCGACTAAGTCTGGGGGACGATGACCGCTTAGTTGTAATACCGCTTCATTTACGACTATCACCGTAAACTGACCTTTAGTCGGTTGCCCTTGACTATTTTTAACTGCCAATTCCACAGTCTGCATAGCTCCCGGTTGTGCTTCCGGACGTTGGGGTGTGACTTCTACATTTAAGTATTTGTCTGCCAAATTAATTTTGAATGGAGTAAAACCAACTTTCATCAAATTTTCCACAGTTCCCGGTTCGACTTCTGCGAGTGGTTGACCTTGCCGCACTAATACTGCTTCTACCGCAGCATTGGGTAACATATCTTCTGTCACTTGAAACTGAATTTCTGGCGCGCCACCTGTAACTTTGACGATTTTTTCATAGAGTGGTTTGTCGCGGACGACGGCAAAATATAATTCCCCTTCTGGATAGGGTGACTGAATTAAAGCGGTTGCTGTTTCTCCTGGTTTGTAGGTGTCTTTGTCGAGTTTAATTTCCAGACGGTCTTCGTTGCGACCTCCCCAATAAACGCGGTTTGCTCCGGTTGCCCAAATCTGAATATCGGTGCCAGTAATGTCATTTTCAGCATTGGCAAAATTAGCCCGGATGCGATAACTACCTGACTCTGGTGGGGTGAGGTTGACGGTTTTCGGTTTATTGCCACTTCTGACTTTCTGGCTCGCAACAGTTTTATATTCGACTTGATATTTAGGGTTGCGACTACCTGCCACTACTTGAGTGACGCTGCTATATTCCATTTGTTGTAATTCCAGCAGAATATTTTCTCCAGAAAGTGGTTTTCCTTGAGAGTCGGTGACAATAACTTCTACCGGAAACTTTTTATTAGCATCGGCCACAAATTTACTTTTTAGACCTATTAATTTGTTACTTGGTAGGGCGGTAAAAGTTTGAGTATCTGCCACAGAAAGATTAGATATATCTGTCACTTCCACATCTACTCGATAAGTCATTGGGTAGGGCAAATCTTTTCCGACAGTAAATACTTGATTCTTCGCGCCGTCACTATCTAGAACTACATTTTTTTCCAGTACATTATTAGGAACAGTCGGTGTTTCTTCCGGCCAAAACCATTGACGACCAAAGTTAAATTCTTGCCAATTTTCAGGAGTAAATTCTGTCTTTTCTCGTGTCACATAATATTTAGCTTTTGCTCCTTGCACTGGAGAACCAAACAAATAATTACTTTCAGCTCGTGTCAATATTGGTTCGTTAATCAAAGCAATTTCTCGATTAAGTTTTAGATCTACCTGAAAATTAGGCGGTTTAAACTCAGCCACGCGAAATTCTCCGTAAAATTCTATGCCATTTTCTCCCTTAGCCTCCACATTGTAATAACCCAATGACTGATTATTATCCAGAGGAATTTCTAGAGAAAAAGTACCAAATTCATTAGTAGTCTGAGTACCTAAATTTGTCTTATTTCCATCTGGATTATTTATAGTAACTTGATAATCCATATTTTCCGCTTGTTTCAAGTTACCATTTTCCAAATAATAAGCAGCTCCAGTCAACCAAACCTTTTCCCCTGGTTGATAAAGTTCTCTATCAGAAAAAATAGTACCCCGCGATTCAGCCTTGCCACTATCCCAACCAGAATAAATCCCATAACCATAAGTACCGCTATATTCTTTAGTTCTAGCAAAAGCCCAATCTTCCTTTTCTTTGGCAATTACTAATAATTCCGGTGCTTGGGAAAAACGCCGACCATTCATACATTTTTGTAAGTCTGTCTTAGTCAAACTTAGCAAACCATTTTCATCGGTTTTTCCCGTGGCACAAGCAGTAGGTTTAGGCTGAGATTTAGCATTTAATTGAGATTGATAAATCTCCACATCCGCCACAACAGGCACACCATCATCCAAATGATTTACCCGAATAATTCCCGACTCTGGAAACCACTGAACAAATACTCCCAAATTAGTTAGTTGTACCAATCCATAAAATTTTGGTTCTTGCCATTTTTGTTGACCATTTTCTTGATAATAACTCGTCCGTGCTTTTACTCCATAAGCCAACATTCCTGTCTGACCGCCTAGTTGTTCTCTGAGAGGAACTGCTACTTCTTTAATCTGATTTTTTTCACCAGAAACAGGGTAATTTTTCCACTTTTCATTTCCTGGTAATAAATTTTTTCTATCTGTTCTGGGATAAGCCGATTCTGCGTAAACCAAATCTGTGGGTTTCACAACTTGATAAGCCGCTTTGTATTCCGACTCTGGCAAATTTACTGTAGAAATATTCAGTTGTAAATCCTGACTAGAAGGAAAAATATTTAAACCCGCAGGTACCGAAAGATTTCCGACTAAATCCCCTGTTTGATAATTTAAAACAACAGGCTTCCCTAATACTTGCCCGAATTTATCTTTGATATTAGCGCCGATAGTAATTGTATAGTTTGTCTCTGGTTCAAATGCCCAAGAATTGAGACTAACAATATTATAGTCATCATAAGCTTGAATCAGATTTTTTGTCTCTTTTGCTTCCGGTTCAATCGTAATATTTTCTACTGCTGATTCAGCTACAACACCATGATTAAATTCCAACAAGGGATTACCTTTCACAAATCTGCCGCCACCCTGGGAAAATTTCAGTTCAGAAAATTCAAAAGCGGAATAAGTTTCTACTTCACTCACAAAAGGTGTTTGACTGGGTAAATTACCTTTGACAGGTTCAATTCCTGAGTCAAATTCCAAGCGATATTTAGTACCCTTTTCTAGAGTAACTTGGGGAGCGAACAAATAATTCCACCGATGGAATGAAGAGTCAAATTCTGCTGTAAAAACTTCTTCTTCCTCTGCATTAGTTTCCAATGTTTCTAAACTAACTGTCAAAGGTAAAGTTTCTGTTTCTCCTACTGGTAAAAATTTTAAATTTTCCTCAATTGAATTTACATCCAACTCCACATTTGAAGTGAATTTCAAAGTCGGATTTATATCAATTGGTTGTGGTCTTCTATTTTGCTGCTTAGTAGTTGGTAAATTCGTTAATTTAACTGGTTCAGTATTGAAAGTCCAAGCCAAATCTTCATCTAATTGATTATTTTTCAGGTCGGATAAACCAGACTTCAAAGTAACCTTTACTCTCGTAGATTTAGGTAAAGCCTCCGCAGGTTGAAAACCAACCATTTTCGGAGTCAAAAATCGGAATTGACCAGGTAATTCTGGGAAAATTTCAAACTTTTTAAGTTTCTCCTGTTGTTCTAGAGAATCTAAAGTTTCCAAAGGAATTAAAGGTTCCTTAAACCGAATCCGAATTTGACTTAAAAGTTCTGCTTCTCCCGTCGGACTAATTTGTTCTATCCACTCCGGTAGTGGAGGAGTAATTATGAGGTCTACTATGGGTAATTTTGCCTGTTTTAAACTTGTGTTAAAAAAACCACAAGCTGCAATGGCAAAAGCTAGGAATAATCCTAGTAAAAAATGTTTCCAATATTTGAACGCCATATTTGTTTGATTTGAGGATAGTTTTTACCTACAATTATTATACATCTCCAAAAAAGATATAGACTTTTTGTAACAGTAGGGAACAGGGAACAGGGAACAGGGAAGATGTTTTTAGGAAAAAAATACGGAAAATGATTTTGTGAGAACTTTTACCAGAAAATTGGGTTTAAAGCCTCGCCCATAAGCGGGCGACTTTTTAGTAGTTGATTTTATTTCAATAAATATGTTATCATGTATTTAGTTTAAAAGTCAGGTTATGAAAGCTAGATTTAAGTATCGTATCTATCCAACACCGGGACAAAAATACCGATTAGCAAAGCTATTTGGTTGTGTCCGTGTGGTTTGGAATGATAGTCTAGCTTGCTGCCAAGAAAAGTATAA
>NZ_JAAHHG010000308.1 GCF_010692555.1 Okeania sp. SIO3B5
CAATAAATACACCCCTTCGGAAAAGAGGGAGTAGTAGGGACGTTGTATGCAACGTCCCTACTACTCCCTCTTTTCCGAAGGGGTGTATTTATTGCATTAAAGAATACTTATGACTTTGAGTCTGGGGAGAAGTCAAAATGTCTTAAAATATATATCGCGAATTACATAGGAGTATTTTAAGAATATGAGTGGTGAGATTTTCAATGCAGCTATTTTGTCTTTTTCTGTAATTCTGATTGGTTTAGCTGGAGGCTTCCTATTACTTAAATTACAAGGAGGCGAATAATCAAATTTCCCAATGTTTAAAGTAGTATGACCCCTTAGCTGACTGAGCTTTATACAACAGGAGCATTTCCTCATTGATTTTTATTTAGTGGGGAATGCCTATGGTGGTATAGCACTACGGTAGATCCTGTTTGCGGAGCATTGACCTAGGAAAAATTCAGTCAGGGATTACTTTTGACTTTTGACTTTTGACTTTTGACTTGCGTTATATTTACTTTCTATTAATTTTATGGTAGCTTAAACAGATTAATAAATATAAACTCAAACATATTTAACTCAAAATATTAAGTTTTGTAAAAAAATGAGAGAAGTTTGATAGAGTGATAAAGAATCTTTAATATAATTAATAAACTGTTTATGAAACTATTAATCGTAGGGGCTACTGGTACTCTTGGTAGACAAATAGTACGCTGTGCCCTAAACGAAGGTTATGAAGTACGCTGCTTAATCAGAAGCTACAGTAAAGCATCTTTTTTGAAAGAGTGGGGGGCTGAACTAATAGGAGGAAATCTCTGTAAGCCTAAAACTTTACTACCAGCTTTGGAAGGAGTTGATGCAGTTATTGATGCTGCAACTTCGAGACCAACAGACTCTCTGAGTATTAAACAGGTAGACTGGGAAGGAAAAGTAGCGCTGATTCAAGCTCTAGTGGCTAAAGGTGTAGAACGTTTCATATTTTTCTCCTTTTTAAATGCAGAGAAATACCCCCAAGTCCCTCTCCTAGAAATTAAGCGATGTACAGAACTTTTTATTGCTGAATCTGGCTTAAAATACACAATATTAAAGCCCTGTGGTTTTTTACAGGGATTGATTGGCCAGTATGCAGTGCCAATATTAGATAAGCAAGCAGTTTGGGTTCCTGGTCAAGGAACAGCTATTGCATATATGGATACTCAAGATATTGCTAAGTTTGCTGTCCGTGCTATCTCAGTTCCCGAAACAGAAAATCAAAGCTTTCCCGTAGTAGGTCCCCGTGCTTGGGATGCTAGTGAAATTATTCGGATGTGTGAAAGACTGTCTGGAGAAAAAGCAAAAGTAACCCGTACCAATATTAACTTACTGCGTACATTCCGTCAGCTTACTAGACTATTTCAATGGGGTTGGAACGTCTCGGATAGACTAGCTTTTGCAGAAGTATTAGCCAACAGTCAGCCATTAACAGCTTCAATGGATGATGTTTATCCTGTATTTGGCATTAATCCTGAAGAAATAACTACACTAGAATCTTATCTGCAAGAATACTATAGTCGGATTATGAAAAAGTTGAAGGAAATAGAATACGAGCAAGCAAAATTAGGAAAATCAAATTCCAAGAATAAACCTTTCTTTTTCTAAAAAAGTTTAATACCAATTTTTAAGGCGAGCATCTCAGTTATCAGTTATCAGTACCTCTAGCTGTTTGCGCAGCATGACCTAGGAAAACTAGAGACTTGAGACCTTATTTTTTGGTCAAAAAAAAATAGTTGTAAACTATACAAGCTATATATGTGATATGTGAAATAATTGCCTGAAATTGCTTGAGCGTTAAAGTTATGAGTCCATAAAATCTTACTTTTGACTTTTGACTTTTGACTTTTGAATTCCGTGAAACGGTATGATCACCCTGAACTAGATTTTTTCGAGTGTCAAAAATAGGAATCATTTATAACGATGCCAAACCAATAGCTTGTCGCATAACTAATGAGTTAAAAGACAAGCTCACTGCTTATGGCTATGATATTCAGATAAACAGTGGATCGGGAGGAATCTTAGGTTATCCCAGCCTAGAACGTCCCTTATGTCATACTTCTATAGACCAATTAGTTCCTTCTGGCTTTACCAAAGACATGACATTTGGTGTTGTATTAGGAGGGGATGGTACAGTATTATCTGCATTTCGTCAAGTAGCACCTTGCCATATCCCACTATTGACTGTCAATACAGGTCACATGGGTTTCTTAACTGAGACTTTTGTCAATCAGTTATATCCAGCTATTGAACAGGTATTAGCAGGAAACTATGAAATAGAAGAACGGACAATGCTAGAAGTACGTCTGTTCCGAGATAATGAATTATTATGGGAAGCCCTTTGTTTAAATGAAATGGTTGTACATCGGGAACCTATGACCTGTATGTGCCATTTTGAAATTCAAATTGGTCGGCACGCTCCTATAGATATTGCGGCAGACGGTATTATTATTTCTACTCCTACTGGTTCTACTGCTTATTCTTTATCAGCAGGTGGCCCCGTCGTGACTCCTGGAGTTCCCGTTTTGGAACTGTCACCTATTTGTCCCCATTCTCTAGCATCCCGTGCCTTGGTTTTTGCTGATACTGAACCAGTAACTGTTTTCCCTGCTAGTCCAAATCGTATGATGATGATTGTAGATGGTAATGGAGGATGTTATGTCTTGCCAGAGGACCGAGTACGAGTGAAACGATCGCATTATAAAGCACGTTTCATTCGACTCAAGCCACCAGAATTTTTCCATGTTCTGCGCGAGAAATTGGGATGGGGACTGCCACATATTGCCAAGCCAACTTCTGTGGAATTGCCTTAAATTAGCCTGGTAGTTATTTTTCGCAATTCTCACCTAGGTTAACTTCAATATGCCAGGATTATATCAGAAGGCATTAGTATCATAAACATTCAACACAAATATAGTGATATATAGTCATATATAGTTATATGTAGTCATATGGCCTCCATAAATTTGGGCAACTATTGACAGAATCTAACAATGTCTGTGATAATAGAGAAACAAATAGCCACGCATAGTCAACGATCTGAGTTCAATAGGGTGAAATTCCACCGACTGACACGCTACCTCTAGACACATCAGAACCTACGTCCAAGCCTCTATATTATGACCAAGTAGAAATTGAATCAGTGAGATAATCATGCAAAGAGGAAAAGAAAAAGTATTCCCAAATGCTTTTAGCTATGGGATAGAGGGTGTTGTAGTTCACGAGCGTCATGGTAACACCTGCAAAATAAGGATGTATCATATTTGGCTATATTTTTATGAACTATGAGTACCTTAACTATAGATCGAGATCGTTCTGTATTACTAATAGAAACTGATGAAATTCTCGCCCAATATGTGAGTTTGGATCTAGAGGAGTCAGGCTATCATCCAATTGTAGCTACTAACTCTACCACGGGTCTTCACAGGGCAATAGAAATTAAACCTGCTTTGATTGTAATTGACCGAATGTTGGCTGGTGAGTCTGGACTATCATTGTGCAGTCATTTGAGGGAAATGGGTAATAATATGCCTATATTATTGATGATGGCTCGCGACCAAGTTGATGACCGAGTTGCTTGTCTGGAGTCTGGAGCTGATGATTATTTTCTCAAGCCTTATCGCAGTGATGAATTCTTAAAATTAGTCCGTTTTTATTTACAACCTACTGTAGCAGAAAAGGACCAATTGAGATTTGGCAATTTAATTTTAGAGTTGGCTACTCGGCGAGTTTTGTGTCATGGTCGTAGTATTGAGTTGACTATGAAGGAATTTGAGTTATTAAGGTTTTTAATGGAGCATCCTCGGGAAGTATTGAGTCGCGAACAGATTTTGGAAAATGTTTGGGGTTATGATTTTTTGGGAGAGTCTAATGTAATTGAGGTATATATTAGATACCTACGTCTGAAAATTGAACAAGAAGGTGAAAAGCGATTAATTCAAACAGTCCGTGGTATTGGATATGTTTTGAGGGAAACTTAGAGTCGTGACGTTCTCCTACATCAAATCAAAGATTATGATGTAGGCTTGCCCACCTCACGGACGCGGGCTTTCTGTTTTGCTGGCGCAACGCTGCGCGTTACATGTTGCGGAGCGAAACAAAAGGAGTGCAACCACTTAACCCTCCACAGACAGAGACGATGAGACACACCGCCTTTTTGTACTAAACAATTCTGTACTCCAGAAAGTTCCTTCAAGAGTTTTACCTTTTCACGGGTTGACGCTTAACTTCAGCAATTGAACCCCATACTCTATGTCGCTTTCTATGTGCTTTTATCAGGTGCGTATTACCGCTACTCCTAATATAGTCAAAATAACACAAAAAAGCACACAATGCAAGTTCCTAAGTGGACGCTACGCGGTTTATTTGTTGGTCGGCAATTCCCCTCCCGTTAACATTTGTATAACGGGACACCCCTTGCCGACATGAAAGTTGGGAGCTTTAGGCATCTCAAGAAAAGAGGAAGGCTGGAAGTAGGCGATAGGAAGAAAGGATTGTTAACGAATCAGAAGTCAGAAGTCAGAAGTCAGAAGTTAACCCACCCCTGCCCCTCCCCAACCCACCCCCGCCCCTCCCAGGAGGGGAGTCAGGAGGGGAAGTAAGGGATTTGAGCAACTCTCCAAAAATATTGCGCCTTAAAAGGCAGGGTTTTAGACCCATATTATTTTGATAATTTCTGTGCAATAATAAATTTTATTTTTTATCATTGGAAATATCTAGTGAAATATCAAAAAAATTACTATTTATGAATCAAAATATACATACATAGAATATCTGATAAATAATTAATTATATAAAATCCTGTTATACAGTCATCGTACTTTCTACTTCCATGCAATGCAGATATAAAATGACTACTTATCCCCAGATTATTCCAACCCTCATCCTTTCTTCTTCCTGACTCCTATCATTATACAATAACTAATTATCCGGATACTAAGTTATGGATCGTAAAATTTGTTTACTTAAGTCTAGAATAATCTTATTTCTGTTGCTTTGCTGTTTGCTACAAATAATATTTGTTCAAGTTTTTAATACTCCAGCACAAGCTCAAAATATATCAGATTCTCAGATATCTCCACAAGGCCAAATTTTACCAATTACGGCAAAAGCTCATATATCTAATCAGATAATTAATTTAGAAGTGGCGAAAACCCCTCAACAGCAAGCAATAGGTTTAATGTACAGGACTAAACTTGCTGATGACCGAGGAATGTTATTCTCTTTTGACCCGCCTCGAAAAGTTGGCTTTTGGATGAAAAATTGCCAAATATCTCTTGATATTATATTTATTAATTCTGGCATAGTTCAGGCGATCGCTGAAAATGTCCCTCCCTGTCTAGCTGACCCTTGCCCTAATTATGGAGGTGATGTGTTAGTCGATCAAGTAATTGAACTTCGGGGAAGACGTGCAAAGGAATTAGGTTTGAAAGTGGGAGACCGGATAATGATTACAAAAATTTAGGTATTTGACAGAATTGACATTGAAGAAGGTTGTAGTAGACTGACACGCCTAAAAATGTAGGTTGGGTTGAACGGCAGTGTTAGCGGAGCTTCCCGAAGGGAAACCCAACAAAACCTTACTAATGTTGGGTTTATCCTACGGATAAGCTTCGCTAACGTCCCTCAACCCAACCTACACTTATTGCTTTATTTGACTTATGAAATAGCTGTGTGCATACTACTTCGCAGCAAAAATAACGGAATATCAATAATCAAACTTCTTCCATCTTCCTTTTGCTACAAAACAAAAAGATTGAGTTCAAAAATTGGATGATTTATTTTTTGCTATTCCCCAGACCTATAATTTTTGTACAACAAGCTAAAAGATCGCGAAATTGTGAATTATGTTGACAAAACCTAATAAAACTTTTTATTATTTTACTCACTATATATTTACACTCAAGTTTTAGTTTGCTATATTGGTAACCCAGACATTATTTAGATGGATTCAAAGTATTGTTAACCCAAAGTTCAGAATATGAATTCTTTGGCTTTTCATGGTTTGTAATACTGCTATTCTATTCATCGGAAATAAATCAAAATAAATTAAGTTTCGCAAGCTGTAAGAGAAATATTTGGACAATATCGATAATGCTGAACTGAGTTACGAGCATTACTTTGACCAAGAAGGTATGGAAGATATAGAAAAACTTGTCTTGCCAAGAGTCTATTTTTGCTTTGCTTAATTTAATTCTGTTGATTGGTGTGAGGATAATGATATTTTGTGCTAGAAGTGAAAATCTAGTTGTATATTTTTGCGCATTTACGCATAAAAGATTGTTTGTATTGTGAATTAAAATACATACAAATATTAAAAGAAAGTAGTTATTTTCTCAAAAATTGACTCGACCAAGTTTAGCCTCGTAAGTAGTAATTTTTTGAAAAAAGGCAACCACCTACTTAGATACTGTGTCTGGGACGGTAAGCATTTCCTAGGTCATGCTGCGCAAACAGCAGTCAGCTATCAGCTATGAGCTTTGTTACCTTTAATGGACAATTTAAGCTTGTTGTTCTTGTGCTTCAATTCTTTGTTTAAAAATGTAGTAGAAGTGAAGAAAATGCTTGCTTAATTTATTAAAAAGCTGTTTGCCCAGTATGACAAACGGAAGAACTGACTGCTAATAGCTGTTTGCGCAGCAGTCCGCAGGAAGTGCTTAACTGCGACGTTTATATCTTTTGACTAGAGAGAGAATTCAATAGAAAGTCTTCTGTAATTTTCAGACAGATAGTGAATTGTTTTTCAGCCTGAATGTATATACATTTTGAGTTACGATAATTTCACTAAATATTTCTATAAATTAATAGCTAATTTTGCGGAATAGCATAAGCAACTTATGTAGGTTTAAATCGAGCTATTCTCAAAATTTAATATAGTCCAAGAGTAGTAGTTTTTGTTGAGTTTCACTCTAAATTTTTTGAAAAAATGTAGAGTTTAGTAAACAGATAAAAAACTGGCATATTCTAGCAATACCCAAGAAAAATTATTGCTTGATAATAGTAAATAACTATCGATAACATACCAAAAAAAATATCAATTTTATTGACATGATAATTCTCTTAAATATGTGACTCTATAAATTTTCTTGGAAACAAGAGTTACAAAGAGAATGGTGTCTGAAAAATAGGAGGTCATTTCAGTTATCAGTTATCAGTTATCAGTTATCAGTTATCAGTACCTCTGCAATAAGGGGGCTTGAAATACGGAATTCTCTTTTTTTTATCCCCTTAAAAGGGGAGGCGCATACCCACAATTTATCGGTAAAGAAAAATGACACCAAATAATAATTATGCTCGTTTTATCCATTTCTTGAAAGATGAATTATCTATTTCTTCAGCTTCTATAGCAGTTGCAGAAAGAGCTAGTATTAGTTCAACATTAGTAGATCGTAAACCAGACTTTAGTGCTTTTCCAATGATTTTATGGCAATATGGTTTAGTTACTCTAGAACAGTTGGATAAAATATTTGATTGGCTAGAAACCACTTATGATTTCAACTAAATGCCAGAATAATAACTAGAAACAGTCAATTTAAATTTAGTTCAGAACTAAATTTAAAATCTATCATTAAACATTAAAAATAATGATTTTTAAATATGTAGCTATATTTAGCTAGTAGTAAAACTAAATAAATTTGATGATATATATCCTCAATTTACCGAAAAATTGGGTTTAAAGCCTCGCCCTTGTAGGGCGACTTTTTATTTGAGCATGCAAGTGAATTGGATATATGCTAAACTATTATTAGTTGCCGGGGGGCACGCCTCCTCCGGAGGAGCTGCGAATTGCGGAAACTCGTGCGCGGACGTGGAGGGAAGCATCAGACTACCGCCAAGGAAGCAGCACCCTGTGTTAGCGACAGCTATGCGAAGCAAAGCGTCAACCCGCCGAAGAGCTACGGCTCAGTAGGAATCCCCGCGCCTTTAGGCCGGGGAGGATGTCAATACTAACTACTAACCGATGCTAACTTATGACTCGGCTAAAACTCTAGAAGCAGTAGCTACACCTGCTCCTGGAGTAAAAGCTTCATATCCCAACTCTCGCAAAGCAACTTCTAATGCAGAGATAGCGGTGAGAATATCCCGTTCGCTAACAAAACCCAAATGTCCAATACGGAAAATTTTACCTTTCAGGTGGTTTTGTCCACCAGCTAGAGCAATATCAAAACGCTTATTTACAATAGTCCGTATTTTTTCTGCGTCTATTTCTGGTGGAGGAGCAACTGCCGTAATAGCAGGACTAGCTACTGCATCTGGTCCAAATAGGGGCAACCCTAAAGCTTTGACTGCTGCACGAGTCGTACTCATTAAACGTTGATGGCGAGCAAATATATTTTCTAATCCTTCATCTTGCATCATTCTAAGTGTAGCTTGCAAGGCAAAGAATAAATTTACTGGTGGGGTAAAAGGTGTAGTATTTTTAGCTGCATCTTTACGATACTTACCCAAGTCAAGATAGTAACGTGGTAATTTGGCCGTTTCATATGCAGTCCAAGCTTTAGCACCTACTGCCACAAAAGCTAAACCAGGGGGTATCATATAACCTTTCTGAGAACCTGAAGCAACAACGTCAAGGCCCAACTCATCTATTGGTATATTGACTGCCCCAATACTGGTGACGGCATCTACTATAATTAATGCTTCGCCATGAGCTTTAACATAACTATTAATAGTTTCTAGGTCATTGAGAACACCTGTAGAAGTTTCACTATGGGTGATAATGACCGCCTTGATTTTTTTCTCTTTATCTGCTTCTAGTTGTTCACGAAATTTTTCCGAGTCCAGAGGTTGGCCCCATTCTGCCGTGATTTTTTCGACTTCGAGACCATAGGCCGTAGCTACTTCTTCCCAGCGATCGCCAAATTTACCATTACATCCACATAGTACGCGATCGCCTGGACTGAGAAAGTTAATGATACCTGCTTCCATGGCCCCAGTTCCACTAGATGCTAAAATTAGCACATCATTTTTTGTTTGATGTAGCCATTTGAGGTTTTCTGTCACCTCTGCCATAATTTTGGAAAAATCACCGCTTCTATGGCCTATTGGATGTTTGGCCATAGCTAGTAAGGCTGTTTCTGGTACTGGAGTAGGTCCGGGAATCATTAACATTAGTTTGTCATTCATTTTTTCTATTCCTTTGTTTTGTGTTACTTGAGTTAGTTTATATGTTTATTGATTGAGAAGCATTTCATTGAAAAAACTTATTTTTTCTTTAAGATTCCCACCTGAGAAAGTTTTAGTTATTTTAGGAATTATTTAATTTTAATTATTTTTTTTTGAGGATTTTTTGGATTTTTATTTCTATAGAATTTACATTTTAGATATTAAGAGATTGGGTGCATCTCATAGCAAGCAAAAATACTTTTTTCCTATATATTCCCTGTTCCCTGTTCCGGTGTTCCCTGTTCCCTAAAAGCGATAAATTTTTGGCTTTATTCACGCATTGAGATGCACCCAAGAGATTATTCAATAGTTGAAGCAACTATTTATCTGGTAAAAGTTATATGAAATACGTTAATATTTGCTACCAAAGATTGATAGCGAGATAGGGAAATTCGTATTCATAAATATTTTTTTTGCTTGCTCTAATGTACTTAGGACTTGCTGATTAATTCTCAAAGTATTAATAAATAAAGGTATTAGTCTTTTTTGGGTTCAAAAAAGTGCTAGCTTTTCGGTGAAAAAAGCTCAAAAAGTTAGTATAGCAGTCAGGAATCAGATGTGAGAATTGAGGTGTTCCTTGTAAAGTATAGGATATAGCAATTATCTTATTCTTATGTATTCGTTTCTTCCCTATTCCCTATTCCCTCCATACCTATTCCCTAAAGCAAAAGTCTCCAATATCTCACAACTAAAATCATATTGCTATATTTTGGGCTGACTATGGTAGAAAAATCAAGGGACAATTCTTGCTCCTACCTCCTCTATAATTCCCATTTTTCCTGAATTCTGAATTCTGAATTCTGAATTCTGAATTCTGACTCCTACCCCTACAAAAGACTTTCCATACGCAAACCATACTTAATATTTATTTTTCTGTTTCATTGAGAGACCATTGATATTCAATTGGTAAATTTGCCTGCTTGCAACTTTCTTCAAGTTGTTTTTGTAGCGCTAAAGCTTTTCTCACAGCTACAATAAGTTCCCGTACTTTTGCGTGCTGCTTTGTATTATAGTCTACTGCTAAAATCGTCTTTTTTTCTAATAACTGAAGTAGCAGTTCATAATGAATACGGGAGGGAACTGGTATTGGTTCCATAGTTTTATTTATAGAGGTTTACAAATTGGTTCATTATGCCATGTAATAATTTCAACAAGAAATAGAAATCATAGAGCTGCTTCATTAGTAATTATTCTTGAAAAAGGAGGAAGGAACAAGGAAAGAGTTGATTTAAATCAAACTATAACTAATTGTAGACATCTTGGACGAAGATGCAAAAAAAGTTTAGATTTAACCTGTTATTTCATGTCCGCGCTCGATATTTTCTGTAATTCTAAGTATGAATATCTAGAGGAATATTTATAGCAGTTTGAAAATAGATAGACTACAGTAGCCAAATAATTCTTCTACTGTCTACTCCCTCATCCAAAATAATTTTTTAATCTACTTAAATTAATTGCGCTGTAAGTTTTTTTTCAGACTTTTAAGTGTTCCTCCCTCTTCCCTCTTCCTTACCTTTACAATACCAATGCTATCGGACTTAATATTATGGGACTTTAGCAGTAAATTTTTATTCTTTCTCAATTTCAAAGGTTGTTTTTACCTTCTCCAAAATTAATAGCTGTTAACGTAGTTCCGACCTAGGAGGCTAGCTAATAGCTGACGGCTGTTTGCGCAGCATTCCGGAGGAAATGCTTACTTAATTATTAGGTAAATAACTGTAGTAATGCTGCACCAGGGTCTGCTTTTTTCATCAGAGACTCACCTATTAAAACAGCATCCACACCAGCATTTTTAACAATGTTTACATCTTGATATCCATGTATCCCTGACTCACTTACTACTAAAATTCCAAGTTTTTCTAACTCCTTTTTCCTAGCTTCCATTAATTTACAAGTTGTTTGTAAATCTACTGAAAAATCTGCTAAATTGCGATTATTTATACCTACCAATTTAACTCCTTCTATCGCTAATACCCGGTCTAACTCTGTTAAACTATGAACTTCAACTAAAGCAGTCATTCCTAAAGCATTAACTATCTTGATAAAATATTTTAAATCTTGGTCTGATAATATTGCCACGATTAGCAGTACAGCATCAGCTCCATATAAACGAGCAAGATATATTTGATATGGATAAATTAGAAAGTCTTTACACAGTAGTGGTAAGTCAACATTTTTCCTAATATTTGACAAATATTCAAAGCTACCTTGAAAGAATTTTTTATCCGTTAAAACTGAAATACAAGTTGCACCATTTTGTTGATACGTTTTAGCTATAGTAACTGGTTCAAAATCTTCTCTAATTACCCCTTTACTAGGGGAGGCTTTTTTAACTTCAGCAATTACAGCAGGTTGAGTTTTTCCTGTTGATAGGATAGCTAAAAAATCCAGAGGAGCAGACATTGAGTTGATTTTCTTTTTTAACTCAATTAATGGTTGTTTATCCCGCAGATAATCTACCTCTTTTTCTTTATACCAAACAATTTCTTCCAGAATATTTTGAGGTTTTGAATTTGGCAAAGCAACTTCATAGCGTAAATTACCCATTTCTACGGGTGAAGTTGGCGGTCTGCGACGAATTTGCATTATATTTTGTCTTGATAATTTACTATTTTTGGTAGTTTAAATAAATATTGAAGAAGGCAGAAGGTCTAACTGCATGAGCATAGTCTTCGACAAGGTACTTTGTCTCCACAAACCACAAACAATTATATAACGGTTTTCACTCATTTTGACTACAAAAACTTAAGCTCCCGATGCCA
>NZ_JAAHHG010000309.1 GCF_010692555.1 Okeania sp. SIO3B5
TTATTGTGGCAGAACAATCTTGGGACAATTTTTCCGACTACCTACTCTATAATTCCCATTTCTCCTGTCTCCTGTCTCCTGTCTCCTGTCTCCTCCCCCTACAAAAAGACTTTTTCAGCAAACCCTATTTATATATAGCAATGTGCGCTGGCATATTTACAAATCACAGGAGGTGTCCAATAGCTAAAAGTCTTATATTATCAGTAATTTATTCCCCCTGTTGCCTGTTGCCTGTTGCCTGCGCGCAGCGCTATAACTTTCAGGAGTTTTTATCTAGCAATTATTTTCCCATAAAATATTCCATAAGTGACAAATAAACCAGATTTAAGCAGATGATTTTGCCATAAAAGTTATAACTTATAGTTGCATCTACAGAGTCAACACAAATTTTACTACTTTAAAAATAGATGAACGTAAAGCAGGGAAAGACTTAAAGTATTATTTATCTAAACTTTATCAAAATCATCCAAATCTTTACACATCCTTTACCTATTAACCTTCTGCAGTGGTTATATTAGATCTAATGAAACAAACAACACACAGTTCAAAAGAACAAAACCAATGAAAACAACTAAATTATTAACTTCCGTATTCGCTTTAGGTTCCATTGCATTAGGTACATTAAGTCAAGCAAAAGAAGCAGCAGCAGCAAATATCGTAAATACTTGGCAAGCATCCGAAGCTGTTTCAGACGAATATCATAGTGCTAACCATAATCATGCCTTCTGGATACCTAATTTCTCAAGTGATTTTGATTTCGAGGGTGATGCTTTCTTCAATGAATATGATGATGGCACAATTAATTTAATTGGTAACATTGGCGCAGGGAATAAAAAATTTGCAGTAGATGTTTGGTTCAACTCACTAGGAAATTTACAAGAAGGACGAGCGATCGCTCCTGATCTTGCACCTAAAAAACAATTGAATCGGAATGACCCTTACAGCATCGTGGATGTTAATGATTGGAGTTATTACACCATTGATAGTAGCAAGTCTTTATTAACTGAAATAGGAGAATGGTATGGTAATAATAATTCTACAGATACATTTTTCCTAACAGACATGAGTGAGACACACAAAGGTCAAATTGGTCTTGGAGCGAATGGCAAGAATGTAAACAAAGGCTTCTCTCACTGGTTTCATATGATAAATACTGACGACAGAGAGACCTACGAAGAGTATGGTCTTAATGGAGAAGGAGAAAATCGTGTGAGACATTATTACGGTGATGTCAACATTGACCTAGTTGGGCAAGAAGAAAGAAGCGGTATTCTGAGTGAGAGTGAGAGTATTCCTGAACCTGCAACAATGAGTCTTCTAAGTCTTGGTTTATTGGGATCTGGTCTGGGTGCATTGAAGCGCAAAAATAAGTAATTGACTCTCATCTTTACCACCTAAATGATGCAAACATTAGCATCCCTTCATCCCAAAACTAGGGAATTTCCATCGCTTCTACTTCTAATCTATTATTCAATTCAGCTTCAAGTTATACAAAGTATATATCAGGGAATCTCTACCGATAAAATTAAACAATACTTCGGTTAACTACTTTTCAATATTCATAGCAGCTTACAACCTAGAATTGGATAATGATAAACATATCTTCTGAACGATTTCAGAATGATTAGGAGAATACGAAAGCAAACCAGGGAAAGTAAATAAATCAAACTACAGATAAAGATAAAATTTTGGTCTCCACTGTCATATTTGACTGGAGACCAATTTGAGTTATTGAACCTCTCAAACCACATCTGCGATTACTGTTTCAAATTCTAGAAAGATTACTATTTTTGTATTCAGCTTTGCCTAATTTTAATTACGGGAATTATCTGTATCCGTTCTTAGAAACCTACGATTATCTATATAAATCTATGATTTTCTCTAAACAATCTGTCCTATTCCTGCTTCAACCTGGCAACGTCGGCGTTATCCAGTCCACAGGCTGTCACGGACGAACTGCCCGCCATAGCTAAATTTAACGCTGCATTCAAGTCTCGATCACAACTAAAATTGCAGTGTTCACAATTGAAAACGCGCTCTGATAAAAACAGAGATTTTTTAACAGTTCCACAGTTAGAACAAGTCTTAGAGCTAGGAAACCATCTATCAACAACGATTACCTCCGAGCCGTATAACTTACATTTATACTCTAACTGTCTTCTGAACTCGTAAAAACCCATATCGGCAACAGCTTTAGCTAGCTTATGGTTAGTCATCATTCCAGATACATTCAAATCTTCTATTACTATCTGACTGTGGTTTTTAGCTAAGTAAGTAGTTAGTTTATGCAATGTATCTTTTCTGATATTAGCTATTTGGCTGTGTACTTGAGCTATCCTAAGTTGAGCCTTTTTCCAATTAGACGAATAGACGACTTTATGTCGGTTTAAATATTGCAACCGAGAGAGTTTGGCTTCTAACTTTCTATAAGACTTAGCTCCCTCAAATACTTCACCTGTTGACAATGTTGCTAAAGTTTTTACTCCTAAATCTACACCAACTACATCTACTGATTTATCAGTAATTTGGGGTATGGTTTCTACTTTGAAACTAATAAACCATCTATCAGCTTTCCTGGCTTAAGTTACAGATTTAGGAGTTACATTATCTGGCAGTATTTCATAAGTTTTAATCCATCCAATTCGGGGTAGTTTTATATGAAACACACCTACTGATATTGAACCATCTAAAGTGTTTGCGTAGCATTCCGCAGGAAAACTATCGTCTCTACCTTTCTTCTTAAATTTAGGTTGACCAGACACTTTACTAAAGCAACGCTTCCAAGCATCTGATAAATACCTCAAGGCATAGCTCGGCGCTGTTTTAGATACTTCATAATACCAATAGTTATTAGGTTTAACCATTGCTACCAAAAGTTTATGCAGGTCGATAGATGTGGGAAATTTAAGTTTACTATCAGGATTATTTGAATTGTGATTAAGAATGTTCCTAGTTAACCATAGTCCCCAATTATAGGCATGACGGGCTACAAAGCGCGTGTTTAGCCAGCAATGTTTTTTGCACTTTTGTGGGGTGTAGTTCAGTATGATGTCCAAGTAACATAAAACAGATAATCCCAGATTTTTATAGATAATACCAGATTTTAGCCAACAGTTACAAGCCCCGTTCCTTCTTAAAAAAATTAACGTCGGAATTCTGTCCGCTCAATATAATAAATTCTCAAACTAGGTTCACCTTCAACTAATTCACTAAATTGGTCTACTATACTTTTCGCATAGGGAGTTGCTAAGTGCTTATCTAGTGAGCCTCTACTTTTCCACTCTTCAAAAAATATAAATGAATTAGAATAAGTAACTTCTTCGTAAACGTTATAACTTAGATTACCAGGTTCGCTTCTGGTTTGTTTAGTAGCTTCTGTAGCTAGTTTGATAAATTCTTCTCGTTTGTCTGCTTTGACTACAAATCTTGATGATACAGCTACAGGTAATCCCATGAATTCTGTTCTTGGTTGTATGGGAGCTTGACTTAGGTTGTTATTTTTTGGTTGATTTTTTTTGTTTTCTAATATAGGTTGATTATTAATATTATTAGGCGCAGTTGTTTCTGTAACTGAGTCTAGTGTTGGTAAGAAATCATCACTACTATTTGTATTTTCTAGCTGAGATTGACAACCCATTAAAGAGCTTAATACTATGATAAAAATAATAGATTTTTTGGCTTGGTGCAAATTGAATTTTGCCATAATTTTTTGATGGTTAAACATATTACTTCCTCACTCGATCAAGAGTTTACTTTTGAAGAATTTGGCAACAGGCAGGAGAAAAGAGAAGTATCTGAAAAAGAGATAAAAAAAATTGAATTTTTATTTTCGTACTAGACAGTGCAAAGTTCTTGGAATAACTATTGCTAGCTAAGGCTTTCAGGGATCTCAAGGTTAGAAACTCTCCATTCAGAACTGTAGGTGTTGTAAGCCTTTTCCAGTAATACTTTCAGTCTTTAAAATCCAGTTATGCTGAATTAGCAATAAAAATCTATAATATAGCTTTTCTTATACTTAGGAATATCTACTTAGGAAGATCCGAAATTTATGATTTTAGGCAACAGAATTTAGGAACATACCATTCACCTCACCTGCATGAGAAATCCTATAACAATAATTTTTAAAGTTTAAAGTCTATACTTTGAAAATGTAAAACTTTGAAACTAGGTTCTTCAACAGATATTTGTCTAATCTTCTCTATCTTTATTTTATTAATATCAGTCCCTATAAATTTATTCAAAGATTTTCTGCTCTTCCATTCTTCAAAAATCAGAAAAGAATTAGGATTATTGATCTCCTCATATAAACTGTAGCTAATATTGCCAGACTCCTTTCTCACTTTGGGAATAATATCATTGATTAATTTAATAAATTCTTCTCGCTTATCAGGCATAATCACAAATCTTGAAGATGCTAAAATTGGTACTCCAGAAAAGTCTGTACCTTTCCCATCTTGTGCTATTAACTGAGCTACTAATTTATATGGTAGTTCGATTTTTTCTACTGCAATGGCTTGACTATTACCAACGGTGCTAGAAACTACTTTTTCACATCCATAAACAGAAGTGAGCAGTAACAGTACAAAAATAGATTTTCCTAATAACTTGAACCTACTATGAGACTGAAAAAACATTTGCTTAACAGTTACTGTACATAACAACAAGAGAAATTATAGCTGTTCTTCCTCAATTTGACATCAGATTAATAATTTTTCTATATTTACTTTTTGCTGTGATTCTAACAGGGGTATTTGGCTACTAATTAATCGATCAAAAATGATTATAATCAACTCACTTCGGTAATCATATTGACAAATAATAAAATAGGTTGTTTAGAGCCATACTAAATCTGATTTGAAAAATCTAGATACTCGCCGAAAAAATAAGTTTTTCATAAGTGATACAGAAATTATCCTAGTTCTAAAGGCTCTAGCTATTGCTATACAATTATTCAGTGGTACAGGAATTTTGCCAATCTCTATCTAAAATCTATAATATTAACTATGGACATTAAACGAGTAATTATTGCTCATAAGGCCAAAGATGATGTGAGTCAGCATTATGCAGAACAATGTGCTAGACAGTTGGAAGATAGAGGCTGTCAAGTGTTAATGGGGCCTAGTGGACCACAAGATAATCCATATCCAGTTTTTCTGGCCTCTAGCACTCATAAAATTGACTTAGCAGTGGTTTTAGGAGGGGATGGTAGCGCTTTAGCTGCTGCAAGACATTTAGCAGCTTTAGGTATTCCAATGTTGGCAGTTAATGTGGGAGGAAATTTGGGATTTTTGACAGAAAATTTTGAAGATTTTAAGGATACACAGAAAGTATGGGATAGGTTATTTGAAGACCGCTATGCTGTACAACTACGGATGATGTTACAGTCAGCGGTGTTTAATGGCGATCGCACTAACCTCCAACCAGCAAGCGATCACTTTTTAGCTTTGAATGAATTTTGTATTAAACCTGCTTCTGCGGACCGGATGCCCACTTCAATTTTGGAAGTAGAGATTGATGGAGAAGTAGTAGACCAATATCAAGGGGATGGACTGATTGTTGCTAGTCCTACTGGTTCAACTTGTTATACTGCTTCTGCTAATGGACCAATTATGCACGCTGGTATGGCTTCTATTTCTGTGACTCCAATTTGTCCTTTAAGTCTTTCTAGTCGTCCTATTGTGCTTCCTCCTGGTTGTATAGTTAGTGTTTGGCCTTTAGAGGATAATGATTTAACTACAAAGCTCTGGGCAGATGGAGTCCTATGTACTGCTATTTGGCCTGGACAACGAGTCGATGTACGAATAGCAGATTGTCAGGCTAAGTTTATTATTTTGCGGGAAAATTATTCATTTTTCCAGACTCTTAGAGAAAAACTACAATGGGCTGGCGCTAGAATTAAGTACAATAATGAGCATCGTAGTAAGTAGGTTGGTATTGACATACTCCCGACGTTGCCCTTACGGGACAACGCGGGATTCTGAGCGCCAGGGAAACCCTGACCGCTGTTTTAACAGAGGTGATGTCCTCCCCCTGTGTTGATAACAATCCAACCCACCCCCATCCCCTCCCGGGAGGGGAGCTAGAGGGGTGGGTGAGTTATAGTCTCTATCTAGTTCTTGAGCACATCTAGGGCAAGAATGCCAGCGCTCTGACAAGCTCTTAGACACTCTGTTTAGACACTCCCAACAATGTTGAGATGTACCTTTTGGGTATACTTTGATGATTCTCTTGCCAAGTTTCCAGCTTACATACTTTAGAACATCAAGAAATTGATAGTGGCTGCTAGCTCAAAAAATTCAGAAATAAGTTTCTGGGAACGTCTTTTAAGATGTCACAGCTCTAAAAGACTGACTCAGATGTTGCCCTGCACTAGAATCTCTGATTCAGTGTCGGGAGTCTGTCATTTTTGTTATCAGTTATCAGTACCTCATTATTGAAGTAGTAGGCTTGATACCTGATTTTCTGGTCACGAAGAATAAATTCAAATCAGGAGAACATCATGTATATAGTACAAGAAATAGTTGGTATGGATTGTGAACCAATAACCTTGTGTCGTCAAACAGAGGGCGAACCGAGCGAGAGGGCTTGTAACTGTTGGTTAAAATCTGGTTTTATCTATAAAAATCTGGGATTATCTGTTTATGCTACTTGGACATCATACTGAGTTACACCCCACAAAAGTGCAAAAAACATTGCTGGCTAAACACGCGCTTTGTAGCCCGTCATGCCTATAATTGGCGACTATGGTTAACTAGGAACATTCTCGATCACAATTCAAATAATCCTGATAGTAAACTGAAATTTCCTACCGCAATCGACCTGCATAAACTTTTGGTGGCAATGGTTAAACCGAATAACTATTGGTATTATGAAGTCTCTAAAACAGCGCCTCAATATGCTTTGAGGTATTTATCAAATGCTTGGAAACGAAGATTCAGCAAAGTGTCTGATCAACCTAAATTCAAGAAAAAAGGTAGAGACGATAGTTTTCCTGGGGAATGCTACGCAAACACTCTAGATGGCTCAATCTCAGTAGGTCTTAATCAAATTAAATTACCCCGAATTGGATGGGTGAAAAATGCATTAAATATTACCAGATAATATCAATTCCAAGTCTGTAATCATTAGTAGAAAAGCTAATCGTTGGTTTGTCAGCTTTAAAGTAGATAGAGTTTCTCAAAACACTGAAAAATCAGTAGATGTAGTAAGAGTGCACAGTTTTAGCTGTGTCAGTCCAGTAGGCAAAATTATTTGTGTATCTACTACTCAAGTATATTTTCTATTTCCTGTTTCCTAATTCCAATAATTTAATTTTTTCCAAACTAAAATAGGACTGCTATATGAGATTTATTCAGAGCAGAAAAATTATCAAAGTTAGTTTAATTAATCTGCTTTTATTAGTAGTTACATTGAGTTTAATTGAAGGTTTATCTAGCATTCTTTTACTGTTTTATCAAATCAGTAAAGTTCAACCAATTAGTGAAATACGCCACACTAAATACGATGAATTATTAGGATGGGTGAATATTCCTAATGCTGATATTCCAAATATGTATGGTCAGGGGATATATTTTCGGACAAATTCTCAATCATTCAGAAATAATGAAGACTTTACTATTAATATTCCCCCTAATAAAGTTAGGGTAATTTGTTCTGGGGATTCTTTCACAATGGGATGGGGTGTTAGTAATGACCAAACATGGTGTCAACTATTAACATTAACCAATCAACGTTTACAAAGCATTAATATGGGTCAAGGGGGATATGGTGTTGACCAGGCTTATTTATGGTACAAACGTGATGGTACTAAGTTTGACCATAATATTCAGATATTTGCTTTTATTACTGATGATTTTGTACGGATGCAGCGGGCAAGGTCTTTGGGTTATGGGAAACCATTATTGTCTTTAGAAAATGGGGAGTTAGTTAATGATAATTTTCCTGTGCCTAGAGGTTCTTTTTTAGTTCCAAAAATCACAGAAGGTAGTAAATATTTCCAGGAGTTAAGATTTTTAGGTTTATGGCAAACATTGTTTCCTAGAAAAATGGAAACTGACAATAAATATGTTGTTCAAACTCCTGCCATAGCTATCAAATTTTTTGAAGAATTGGCGAAAATTAATCAAGAGAAAAATAGTAAGTTAGTGGTTGTTTATTTGCCTATATCTTCTGACTATTATCTGAATGAATCTAATTTTTGGCGACAATATCTACAGGCTGAATTAGAAAAACGAAACATAATTTATATTGATTTAATTACTGAATTTAGAAAGAGAATGCCAAATGAACAAGTACAAACAGCTTTCTTGGGCGGTAATGGGCATTATTCTGTATCTGGTAATGAATTTATTGCTAATGTTTTGTATGAAAAGTTGTTATCTTTGCCAGAAGTTGCAGTTATTTTACAAGGGGATAGGGAATAGGATACAGAACAATTAATTAGGGCTTGCTGATTAAATATCAAAGCATTTACTGATATTGATTTTAGCCTTTTTAGGTCTTGAAAAAGTGCAAGGTTTTTGGCTATTGTAGCCTCAAAATGCTAATACTTTTCCCCTGACGATGCCGAAAATTTGGCCGTAGCAGATAGTCTAAACTATTCCCTGTTCCCTGTTCCCTGTTCCCTGTTCCCTGTTCCCTATCATCACCATCAGACTTTTTCAGCAAACCCTAATTAATTGATAATGGATAATTGATAATTACCTCTGGTTAAAACCGCTACGGAATTGAATATAAGGAAATATTATAGTCATTCCAGTTAAGATTGGGACAAAGGTTTCTTACCTTGAAAGAGTTTCAGCTAAATAAAGTGTTCCATTCTTATTCAGAATGACTATATTTCTTATCTTGCAGGAAATGCTTACCCTTTTAAGACAATTAATGAGGTGCTTTTTTATTTCCAAAAATTAGAGAAGGCAGCAGATATATTCAAGAGTTAAGATTTTTAGGTCTATGGCAAACATTTTTTCCTAGAAAGTTAGAAACTGATAATCAATATGTTGCTCAAACTCCTGCTATAGCCATGAAAATATTTGAGGAGTTGGCAGAAATAAATAGAGATAAAAATAGTACTTTGGTGGTGATTTATTTACCTACTCGTTTTGACTATTATGGAAATGAATCTGATTTTTGGCGACAATATCTACAGGTTAAATTAGAGAAGCACAATATAATTTATCTTGATTTAATTGCTGAATTTAGAAAGATAATACCTAATGAAAAAGTAGAAACAGTATTCTTGGAAGGTGATGGGCATTATTCTGTATTTGGCAATGAATTTTTTGCTAATCTTTTGTATGAAAATTTATTATCTATGTCATAAGTTGCAGTTATTTTACAAGGGAATAGGGAATATAATACAGAATTAGATATAGCAATAAGGAATCAAATGTGAGAATTTTACTATTCCTGAAAAGTCTAAGATATAGCGCTTCTTATCTCGATCAGATACAGTTTTTTCTATCTATAAAATCTGTTATACTATCAACAAAAATTGCTGCATTGGATAAGTCAATATTATGAAAAAAGAATACCCATCATTATGGAAATCTAATTTATTAATTTCTGTTTTATCTCTAATTACAACTATATTAGTTTTAGAAATAATGCTCAGAACATACGATCAGCTAAAAGGACGTGGATTTTTTTCCAATCATCGTAATTTAATATCTCAAAGAATCAAACAAGTACAACCTTTTAGAACTTTTGGATTTAAACTTTATAGAAATAAGAAGGAAGTAAAATACATATCCTCTACTCATAGAGAATTGTTTCCGATAAAAAAACCAAATGGTACATTCCGTATAGTTGTTTTTGGTGGTTCCACTACATATAATGGATTCTCATTTAAAAAGACAAAAACCCATTATCCTCTTATTCTACAGTCAGAATTACGAGAATTTTTTGGCACAAAAGCAATTGAAGTAATAAATGTTGGTTATCCAGCTTACGCGACTCCCCATTCCTTAATATTATTTCAACTGGATGTGCTTTCATGGGCTCCAGATATGATTATAGTTAGTCATAATGTCAATGATTTACTAGCAGCATACTGGCCTAACTTCACTTTCGACTATTCCAACAAATATAGCGATGATTTCTATTCTATTCCCTATAAATCTACCTTGACATTTTCTAATCTACTATTTCAGCATTCACAACTTTACTGGTTTGTTGGCGATCGAATTAATAGGGTGATTAATAGTAGAGAATTACAGAGAAAGTCATACGGAACTAAGCCACCACAGTTAGCAATTGAAGTATTTCAAAGGAATTTACGGTCTTTTGTGGCACTGGCAAAAGCAAATAAAATAAAAGTGTTGTTTGGTAATCAAGCACTTCAGCCAACCGAAGAATATTTTCTCCTTCATATGTTAGATAAACCTTATAATTCAACAATTATATATCCTCTTCATAATGAATTTGTGGCTCATCATAGAGCTTTTAATGAAGCAATTAGGCAAGTAGCTGAAGAAACTGATGTATTGTTCATAGATAATGAATCTAAATTGGGAGATAACAAAGAATATTTTATTGATTTCGTTCATTACACTCCAAAAGGAGTTACTGTATTAGCAAATAATTACGCAACATTCTTAATAGACAAAAATCTTATACAATTACCACCAAAAGCACTAAATAATCGTAAATAATAATACCAAATAGTCTATCATATACAGCAATTCGCACATTGGTTGTGACAATTTTTATAATAGTTAATTTGAGCTAAAAACCTTGAAAATTATTACTCCTGACTCCTGACTCCTAACTGCCACCAAAATATTACAACCTAAATAGGATTGCTATATCTGTTGCCTACTATGCAGAATTATATTTAACAATAAGGAGTAACATCTTCTAAACAAACATCAGCTAAGAAAGTTAGGGCGCGAAAACGTAAAGTCATTAGTTCATAGTAAAAAGGATTTATTTTACATAGAGGTGGAATATGCAAAACTGTACGACCAAAGAATTTAATGTCTCTGGCAAAGGGGCATTGAGTCGGAATTAATTGACATAATTTTCTGGCAAATTATAGGATTATTAATATCTATATTTTCTATAAAATTACGGCCAGGTTGTAGCAAAAAATCGATGGGGTTTTGGGGGTAATTATTAGTAGTAGTTTGCATTTTTTTATTCCTATTATTTTGAATTGATTGTAATGATGATATATAGTTGAAACTAAGAGAATTATGATGAGTAAATGCTGCACTCAATAGCATGAGGATTTTGTCTACAGTAATCATTAAACATAGAAGCTATTTGATGTTTATGCTGATTAGCTATGCTGCCTAAAAATTCTTCATATATTTGCCAAGCAATTGGAGATTTAGCACTGTCTATATCTTGTAAATTCGTGGCTGAATATGTCTGTGTAAAGGGTGCATCTCATAGCAAGCAAAAATACTTTTCTCCTATATATTCCCTGTTCCCTGTTCCCTGTTCCCTGTTCCCTAAAAGCGATAAATTTTTGGCTTTATTCACGCATTGAGATGCACCCTGTGTAAATGTTGTTATCGTTAACTTTTCTGAACTGCTACTAAACATATCTTTTGCTCTGCTTTACTTCATACTTTTAATATATACATAATCAAAATAGATAACAAGAGAGTTTTTATATAAAAAATATTTATCAATTATAGGCAGAGCTTATCTTCTCAACCAAATGTCTTTAAATGAAGAGTTAATAGTCTGAAGAGAGAGAATATTTGATAATGTAGTTGCGCGATCGCTGTATAGAACCCATTTGAGATCTATATAATTATGGTAGTCAAGTCTTTTCGCGCATCAATGAGTGAGGAAAAATCATCTGAAGGAGTTGAATTTTTTGTATTATCTCTGCCCACATCTTCCCTCTTCCC
>NZ_JAAHHG010000031.1 GCF_010692555.1 Okeania sp. SIO3B5
AGACCGCCAGCGTTCATCCTGAGCCAGGATCAAACTCTCCATGATGTTTGATGCTCTAACTTTTTTTCACAGTCTCTTGACTATGAGGGTTTTTTCTTGTATCAAGGATTTAGAACTACGTTCTTGATCCTAATTAAATATTTTCAACAAGGAATGTAGTGCTGTTAAACTTTCAAACTATTGAGTTTTCTAGGTTCTGGCGTTGGTTGGAGGTGTTTACCTCTCTCCCTGCGCATTTACTAATCTAGCAACTCTATCTTTGCCTGTCAACCCCTTTGAGCAAACTTTTTTATTTTTAGTAGGGAGATGATGCTTGTATCTCATATATGGTAGGGCTTTTGAGGCTTGAAATTTTATAGAAAAAATATTAATCTCCATGAAAATAATCTAATTCAAAATGAAGATGCCCCTAGTTTGAGAGTGAGATGTAAATTTTTAAGGCCGTATGCTGTACAAGGTATTCTGAGAATATATAGTTAAAGTTTCGGGGCAAAATTAAATGTCCAAAACATACTATTAAGTTTAATGCTATGGGAGGACTCGTATTGAAAAGACTCCTACGTCTATCACGGATGATTGATGGATTGAATGAATTAATTGGACGTCTTACTTATTGGTTAGTTTTACTGATGGTCTTAGTTGGTGTTTGGAATGTTATTGGACGCTATCTAGGTAGGAGTGTTGGTCAAAATTTAACTTCCAACGCTTTTATTGAAATTCAGTGGTATATTTTTGATCTGGTTTTTCTTCTTGGTGGAGCTTATTGTGTCAAACATAATCAACACGTTCGTGTAGATATTTTTTATACTCGCTGGAGTCCCAAAAGAAAAGCTCTAGCTAACTTGATTGGTACGATATTATTTTTAATTCCCTTCAGTCTCATTGTGATTTTTGTTTCTTGGGGAGCTGTTTTAAATTCATGGGCTATTCTTGAAACTTCTCCCGATCCTGGTGGGTTACCTCGTTACCCAATTAAGACAATGATTATTGTTAGCTTTGTATTGTTGTTTCTCCAAGGAATTTCTGAAGCAATTAAAAATTTTGCGGTTTTTACAGGTCAACTACCAGGTGATAAGGAGTTTTATGAATCTGAGTATTGAATATGAATGGCTAGGCCCATTAATGTTTGCAGGAGCACTGGTGCTACTGTCTATTGGTTACCCTGTAGCTTTTTCTCTGGGGGGTGTGGCAATAATTTTTGGACTAATAGGTATTGCTTTAAAAGTGTTTGACCCTATATTTCTGACTGCAATGCCCCAAAGAATTTTTGGAATCATGGCCAATTATACTTTGTTGGCTATACCCTACTTTATATTTATGGGAGCAATGTTGGAAAAATCCGGTATTGCAGAACAACTTCTGGAAACAATGGGGATATTATTTGGCAGAATAAGGGGTGGTTTAGCTCTAGCTGTTGTTATTGTGGGCGCTCTTTTGGCTGCGACGACAGGTGTTGTTGCTGCTACAGTAGTGGCAATGGGATTAATTTCTTTACCTATTATGTTGCGGTATGGATATAATAGAGAGCTGGCTACGGGTGTTATTGTTGCATCGGGAACTTTGGGGCAAATTATACCTCCTAGTGTAGTTTTGGTAGTATTGGCTGACCAACTCGGAATTTCTGTTGGCGATCTATTTATTGGCTCTATTTTGCCTGGTTTACTAATGGCAGGAACATTTGCTCTTCATATTCTGGTTGTTGCTTTTATTAGGCCAGACTTGGCTCCTGCTTTACCCGCAGAGGTGCGCAGTCTTAGAGGTAAAGATTTGGGCATCAGGGTGCTAAAAGTAATGATTCCACCATTATTATTAATTTTACTGGTTCTGGGTAGTATATTTTTTGGTATTGCTACGCCGACTGAAGCTGGAGCGGTAGGGTGTGTGGGGGCGATCGCTCTGGCTCTGGCCAATGGTCGATTTAGTTGGACTTCTTTGAGAAAGGTATGTGACGTGACTCTCAGGACAACTACGATGGTGATGTTTATACTTCTTGGGTCAACTGCTTTTAGTTTGGTTTTCCGGGGGGTTGAAGGCGATCGCTTTATGTTTGATTTACTTTCTAATCTTCCTGGGGGAACAACAGGCTTTTTATTTGTCAGTATGACAATTGTTTTTTTGCTTGGTTTTTTTATCGACTTTTTTGAGATTGCTTTTATTGTTGTACCTTTATTTGTACCTGTTGCTCAACAACTTGGAATTGATTTGGTTTGGTACGGCGTAATATTGGGGGCTAATCTTCAAGCATCTTTTTTAACGCCTCCCTTTGGTTTTGCACTATTTTATCTAAGGGGTGTTGCACCTCCAGAGGTTACTACTGGTGAAATTTATAGAGGTGCTATTCAATTTATATTACTTCAGTTATTGGTATTAGTTATAATTATTTCTTTTCCTGGTATTGTTGATTTTTTGCCATCATTAAGTAGATAAAGGTTTAAGCTCAAAATCTTGCTCGGAGATGTATACAAGTTTTCAACTCTTTTAAGCAACTTTCAAGGTCCAGCACAAAATAATTAAAAATCTTTCTCAACTATTGCATAAACCAAGGAGTTTAATATATACTGATTTTTAACTCCAGTTCATAGGGAGTTATTCAGAACAAATAAGGAAGGATAAAGTATGTCACAGAGTTTTAATGTTCAGCAAGCTCGGCCTAGTAAAATTCAAATAGAAGTCACAGACATACCTGTGTTACAGGGAAAAAACTTGGTATCAGGATTAAACTTTGATGCAGATGGTGGTGACCGTAATTTTGATGCAGATGGTGGCGACCGTAATTTTGATGCAGATGGTGGTGACCGTCATCATTAATAGTTAAGTATTCAAGTCTTTTAATTTTTGTTTTGAATATTTAGGGGTTAAGGCTTACCTATTTCCCTTATTTTAACTAGCCATGTAAGTCTTGAACTGGTGACAACTAAACAGAGCTAACGGTAAAAGCTTTACCCCTCGTTAATCAAAATATTTATAAGAATTGTTTTTCAAAATTATGTTTATTATATTTATATAGTCCAAGAAGTATTTACAGTCATTTCAGCTTAGATTGAGACAAGGGTTTCTTGCCACAGAAAGTTTTAATTTTTATCTCAACGTTGGTTGAAGACCCGCCCTCTCCCTAAGGGAGAGCGTCGTATGGGAAAACCAATCAATAAGAGCGGTTCTTACAAGGGTATGCTATCCTAAATATACTTAGGCTGCTGGGCTAGCAGTTTCAGTCTGTGGAGCGACCGTAAGACCAGAAAGAGGTTTGGCCTCGGAGGCAGGTGCTACGAAGCAGAAAGTCCTGAGCCGCGAGGTTTAGGAATCCCGCGTTGTCGCGCCATGCGCAACGTCGGGAGGATGTCAATTGAAATGACTATACTAGAGTAAACTCAATAGAAGAGACCAAGCAATTTTTTTGTATACATAGTATTCATAGTTTCAAAATCTCTTGAAGCACCAAGAGCAACAAGTAAAAAAAGTTATTGGTGAGTACTTAGGATTACAACGTATTCCAGCTTTCTCGATCTGCTAAAAAATACAAAACCAATTTTAGGTAGCTTTATAATATGAGAAAGTTAAGAATTCTATAAAAAACCATGTTAAAAAATTAATAGAAAAAAATCTCAATTATGTTAAACCTAAAGCATTTAATACAGCTCTATCAAAGAATACAGAATCAATTTTAGGTAGCTTTATAATATAAGAAAGTTAAGAATTCTGGAAAAACCCATTTTATGAAAATATTATTGAAAATTTAATAGGAAAAATTATCAATTATGTTTAACCTAAGGTATTTAATAGAGCCATTACCTCAAGAAGAATTTCTGGAAAACAACTGGACAAAGAAAGCGATCGCCATCTCTAGTAAAGGACAAAAAAACTTTACAGACTTATTTTCATGGGACAAACTCAACCATCTATTGAACTTCCATCAAATAGAATATCCCGATCTACGTCTTGCATTTGATGGAAAAGTTCTAGAGGCAAAAGAGAATAGAAATCTTACCCAATGGTGTCAGAAAGGTGGGACATTAATCATAGACCAAATTCATCAAAGGGTTCCAGAGGTTTCAATTTTGGCCTCAAAACTTAGTTATGAGTTAGGATATCCTACTCAGGTCAATGCTTACTGTTCCTGGTCTAGTAAACAAGGTTTCTCTCGCCACTACGATACTCACGATGTATTTATTCTGCAAGTAGAAGGAAGCAAACAATGGTATGTCTACACCGACACTTTAAAATACCCATTGCCAAACCAGAAATCATCCTCTCTTGAACCACCAGAAGAAGAAGCTTATTTAAGTTGTATTTTGCATCCAGGAGATGTACTTTATATACCTCGCGGACATTGGCATTACGCAGCGACAAAAGAAGAACCATCTATTCATCTAACTTTAGGTATTCACAGTAAAACAGGTATCGATCTATTGGAATGGTTAATCTGTAAATTACAACACAGAGAAGAGTGGAGAGAAAGTCTACCTTTAAGAATAGATAATAATTCTTTTCATCTAAGTCTTGAAACCTTAATTCAAGACTTAGAACAGTATATAAATAATCATAATATTAGCGAAGAATATTACAGCTATTTAGATAGTTTGGCAAAACCTATCTATCAATATGTTTTGCCTTATCAAGCTGGATTTAATATCTTTGATAATGGCATTGAAACTAAGTTTAAAACACCTCAATTTCAACGTTTACAAATTTCTAAAATAGCCGAGGGAGAAGATGAATATAAAATAATAGTTTCTGGTAAAGAAGTATCTATTAAAGGAGTGCCAGAAAAATTCGTTAAAAATTTATTTAGTCGAGAAACATTTACGGGAAAAGATGTCATAAATTTACTCCCAGATTATGATTGGGAAATAGATATTATGCCAATGTTATCGAAGTTAGTTAATGAAAGAGTTATTTTTGTAGAACCTGGAGTTTAAACATGAATACATATATTTGATAATGCCATGGAAACTAAGTTTAAAATACCTCAATTTCAACGTTTACAGATTTCTAAAATACCTGAGGGAGAAGATGAATATGAAATCATAGTTTCTTGTAAATAAATATCTATTAAAGCAGTGTCATAAAAGTTTGTTGAAAATTTATTTAGTCGAGAAACATTTACGGGAAAAGATGTCATAAATTTACTCCCAGATTATGATTGGGAAATAGATATTATGCCAATGTTATCGAAGTTAGTTAATGAAAGAGTTATTTTTGTAGAACCTGGAGTTTAAACATGAATACATTTTTTTGCGCTGATGCTTGCCGACAAGCAAATGAAGATATTATTGGAAGTGGTACAAACTATTCAATATATGTGTTGATAGAGTGCCCTTACCCTTGGGATTATAATGCTTATGAGTCTCGTTATCTACCAGAAAATTTAGAGATTTTGATGAGAGAAGTTAGTAAATCTCAACTTTCAGTCAGATTTTTACTAATTACTCAAAATCAAAATCAAAGACAAAATAATAGAAAAATTTTAATCTATGAAAAAGAGCAAAGTTCATTTGTAAGTGGTTATAAAAAATATGAATTTGATGTAGATAGTCCTGAAAAAATAGCTCCTGTTATTCAAAAATATTTAGCGGGGGATAATTTAGATATTAATATTCAAGAAAATCAAATTAGGGATATGTTAGTTTGTACTCACGGTAGCCATGACAAGTGCTGTGCTAGATATGGTAATCCGTTTTATATGCAAGCTAAAAAAACTATTTCCGAATTGGGTGTAAAAAATACTAGAATTTGGAAAGCAAGTCACTTTGGTGGCCATAGATTCGCACCTACTATGATTGATTTTCCTGATGGTAGATATTATGGGTTACTTGATGGGGAATCTTTTAAGTCTATTTTGCTACGAACGGGCAATATTAAATTATTAGGTGGTGTATATCGAGGTTGGGGTATTTTACCAACTTGTATTCAGGCATTGGAAAGGGAACTAATGTTCCGCCATGGTTGGGAATGGTTTGAGTGTAAGGTTAATTTTTTAGATATTGATATAAATTCTGATAGAACGTTAATTAATACTGAATTAGCTGTAGTTAAACCTGATGGTTCTAGATACACTTGTCAAGGTAGGTTAGTTAAAGATGAAAGTAAAACTATCCAACTTAAAGGTTCCTGTGATGCTACTCAGAATTCTGAATTTATTAAGTATTATGTTAGTCATATCAGCTTCAAAATTGAACGGAAAATTATTGAGAAAGTTGTTGTCAATCCTCACAAAAAAGCAAGTTAAAGTACATAAATTGATGGGGTATGTCTAAATATTGAAATGGCTCGCCAGTTTCGATAAAACCTATTTTTCTATAGAACTGAGAAGCACTGATACGAGTCATTACTCTCAAATGTTTTAGTTGTTTTTCCTTGGCAATTTCAATGGTTTTTTTGATTAAAGCTGTTCCTATTCCCTGAGATTGAAATTCAGGTAAAACAGAAATATATGCAATACTTCCTAATTCTTTAGATATTTCCCGGAGTCTAGCTGACCCAATGATTTGTTGCTCGCAAACAGCAATAATATGTAAGGCACTATCTTCATATTCATCTTTTTCTGTTCCTATCTCCATATTTATTGGTGCTCTTAATACTAACCAACGTTGATAGTACATTGCATCTTTTTCTTGTTGGTTTTGAATTAAGCGAATCTGAAATTCTCTCATTTTTCAAGCATCTTTAATGGGTGCATTTCAATTTTAAATAAAGCAAAAAAATTATCGCTTTTAGGCAACAGGGAACAGGTCTTTTCAGTTATCAGTTATCAGTTATCAGTACCTCTGTCTGTTTGCGCAGCATCACCATAGGAAAGCAAAGTGAATTGAAAATACTGAATCGAATATTTTTTTCATCCCCTTAAAAGGGGAGGCTTTAGACCCTATTTTTTGGTGACAGGAAATAGAGAATAGGGAATAGAAAATAGGGAATATATAGGAAAAAAGTATTTTTGCAAATATTGAGATGCACCCTCTTTAATTATGGCTTACCGATTAAATTTCAAACCATTGACTGAGATTGACTAAAGCCTTTTTTAAGTTGAAAAAAGGTAAGCATTCAGCTGTCAGCTATCAGTTTTATTAGCTTGAATTGTATAGGTTAAAAACTCAAAACAAGTCTTTCTTGTGTTTCAATTTATGGGGGGAAAATGTAGTATGAAGTTAAACGAATTTTTACTTCATTCATTAAAAAGCTGTTTGCGCAGCATTCCGCAGTTACGAAAAAAGTACCAGGTTTTCAGTCGAAAACCATCAAAAAGTTAGCATAAAAGGCATAATAATTGCAGAAAAATCACTCTAACAATTGTTACAACTATCTCCTAATTAAATGCTATTCTCCATTCCTCCTAACTACTCTCTACTCCCCCACTCCTGAAAAAGACTTTTTCAGCAAACCCTAATTAAAGGCGATCGCCATTCTGATTAAGACCAAGCAGGATGAGATAATATAGAAGCAAACATTCGCACCCCACGCAGTAAATTGGATAGAGGTAAATGTCCTTTTGGTGCATTCAAATTCCAAGTAAATTCATTTGGATATCTCGTCCAACTATTGCCATTTTTCCAGCCAATTTTTGGCAGCAACTTATCCCAATTTTTATTTACGCTTAACCACATTTCTCTCTGTACAGAATAGCCAAATTTACCTTCTGAATAAACTAACCACATAGTATTAATAGTTTGCAAATCTGCAATGGGAATACTATCTACTTCTGAAAAATAAAGCCATTTTCTTTGTATAGCTGCCTCTCCTGCCAATTCACACAATTTTTGCATAGTTAATTTGTCAGCTTCTAAAAAATCCTGATGAGCAAGTTTTACTTGTATATGACTATAGTCAACATTAGATTCTGATTTTATCGGTACAACTCCCAGAGGAAAGTTTTTGTTTATAAATTCATCAATTTTCGATGAATCTATTTGACGTAAAACTTGGTATATTTTTCCTGAAATAATAGTAGGTGAATCTGATTTTTGCCCTTGTAAAAATTCCATTAATATTTGCCAACCATCATTACCTGTTTGTGCCAAAATAGGAATTGCCTGTAGCTGTTTTTTTTCAGAACCAGATTCTAATTGAGACTTTAGTTCAGCTATATTAGATGAAGCGTTTGTTGTAGAATTAATCCTTGATTCTGTCATAAAATTACTGTGTGTTTCAGCTTTTGAAGTAATTTGTAATTTACCGAATAATTAAGGTTTAAAGTCTCTTCCTTATAAAGAAAAAAAGCGGTCGATGGATGGCGTTTTGCTCCGCAAAATATAAAGCGGAGCGGCTCTGTCAAGAGCGGGTCTCCTCGCCATATCCCATCGACCAAAAGAAGAAAAAAATTTTCCTTTTAGTCAATTTTATTCTTGGAAAGAAGAGGTAATTATTAATTGTTGAAAACTATTTATTTTGTAAAATACGATTAATAATTGCAGTAGTGGAAGTCGAAACTTCTATTTGAACTAAAGAAATTTTACCACCATATTCCATAACTTTTGGTGCTTCTGGTAATGTTTCAACCGAATAGTCCCCACCTTTAACATAGACATCAGGTTTCAGCCGTTCTATAAGATGAGTAGCAGTCGCTTCATCAAACATTACTACTCCGTCCACTGGTTTCAGAGCGACTAAAACTTCTGCCCGTTGGTCTTGGGGAATAATTGGCCTCACAGGAGACCCCGATGGTTGTGGCTTAATTGTTTGTACAGATCGGTCGCTATTTAACCCTACTATTAGCGAGCGTCCCAAAGATTTAGCTGCCCATAAATAGCGAATATGTCCTGCATGAAGTAGATCGAAGCATCCATTTGTAAATACTAAAGGTCTCCAATAAGTAGGTTGAGAATTGATTGTCTGTTCTAGTTCAATTAAACTATATAAACCAGAAATTAGTTTTTGGGAGTCCATTCTTTAATATTTATCTTTGATCAAAATAATTGGGTCGCGCAACCCCGCCTTTTAAGGCCAAATATTTTTGGAGCCTTGCTCAAATCCCCGTTAAAAAAATAACTTCTGACTTCTGACTTCTGACTTCTGACTTCGTTAAGCTTGACCTTCATTAACGTTTTGTTCGGTAGGTGGTTGATATCCATGTTCAAAGGCATAACGAACCAACTGGGAGCGATTTTCTAAATTTAGCTTTCTCATTATTTTACTCAAATGAGTTTGTACAGTTCGAGGACTAATAAATAGGCGATCGCTAATCTGTTTATTAGTCAAACCTTGAGCTACTTCCCAAAAAACTCTTTCTTCTGCTGGTGTTAGAGGTAGTGGTTCTGGAGCTTCTTGAGGTTGAGATTTTGTTGTTTGAGTTAGATGCTTTTCAGTCAGCTTTTTGATTTCTAGATGAACACGACGGGAACGGTTTAATTGAGCCTCAATTTTTGCTACCAATTCTCGCATTTCAAATGGCTTATTTATGTAATCATCTGCTCCCATAGATAAACCCAAAATTCGGTCTTCTAACTCTCCTTTACTCGATAGAAATATAAATGGTACTAATTGACCCAAATTACTAGAGCGTAGACGTTGACAAAATTCCAAACCATCCATTTGTGGCATCATTATATCAGAAACAATTAAATCCGGATTTAATTGTTCTAATATTGATAGTGCATCCAAACCAGAATTTGCATCTTTCACCTCATATCCTTGTAACTCTAGATGTCTTTTTAAGAGTATTCTTAAACTGTCTTCATCATCTACTATTAGTATTTGTTTCTTGTTATCAATTTTATCGTTCATTGCTGATTCAATCCTCCTCGTTTACCCATAATTCATACTACCAATAATATATTTATTATATTTATTTATTTTGACATTTATTTTCTACTTTTAATAAGATCTTTGTGATTTTCATCAGTCTTCTTTTTATCCATCGTAATTTTTACCATTATTTCTAGTTTTTAGCAATTCCTGAGTAAATTAAGTTTTGGGAAATTTTTATTTAACTTAATACAAAATATTAACTAATGTAAGCATTCAGCAGTCAGCCAGCCTCCTATGGTCGGAACTACGGACTTCAGCTATCAGCTATTGCTTTTAGTTTAGGATAAAAGCAATATTTAATTGTCTTCCTGCAAAAGTGGCCTCCCTTACCTTTAAACTCAGTTGTTAATTTAAACACTATCCTTAAGGAGATACTCTTGTTGCTGATAGCTGACAGCTAATAGCTGAATGCTTACTAACTAATTTATTTGATCATTAGTAGAAAAAAGTAAATATGATAAATGTGAATGTCAAAACATTAAGCTGTTAAAATCAGCTTAGTCAAGCCAAAAATTGGGTTTTTGTAAAGAATGGGAGTAACTTGGCCTATTTATAGACCATTATTACACAATATATACTTCAGTACCATCAATTTCTAAATAATAATAATAGAGAAATGCTGATAAATTCTTTGTATACTCTGCGATAATTGTAAAGACAGATAGCTACATTAACAGCTAAAATATGTATTAGCTCTTAGCGTAGTAAAGTGCATTCTCAGAATTTAAGACCCGCTACCCAGTGAACGATAATTTTAGAACTTAGTAAAATGTCATGAAAGCAACAAACATTCGTCAATATTCCTCCATAGCTGCTAGGACTCTTACAATAGTAGGAATAATTATGATTCTGTCCTCTCTGCTTGACTTTGTAGTATTGTCAATTCCTTTCAACATAGGTAGTAGACCATGGCAAATTGGCCTAGTGACACAGTTAGTCGATCGAGGAATTATTCCTATGGTAGGAATGGCCTTATTATTTACAGGCTATTGGGTAAGCAGTAATTCTGGACTTCAAGATAACTCCAAGTCCTCTATATTAGATTTGAGGTTTTGGGGACTTTTACTAGCAAGTTTATTAGGGCTAATATATCTGTTAATGTTTCCTCTACATCTAAATAATACTCTTCTAGCTCGAACAGAGGCCATTGAACGAATAAATCAGCAAGCAAGTCAAGCTGAAACACAGTTAGAAGCTCGTGTCAGTACTAGCGAATTTCAAAATCAGATACAACAAAGGCAAAGTCAATTAAAGAATCAATTTAGTACTTTGTTAGGAGATGAAACTAGGCTGAATGAAGCATTAGAAAATGAACAATTATCAGAGCAAGTGAAAAACTTGTTAGCACAATCAAAGGACAACCCTCAAGTTCTAGATGAATTTCTCAACCGTCAGGCACAACAATTACCAACTCAACTTTTAACTAGAATTCGTACTCGCAAGCAAGAATTAGAAGAACAAGCTAAAACAAATTCTTTTAAATCAATGCTCAGAACAGGTTTAAGCAGCTTACTTTTAGCAGTAGGCTACATTATGATTGGTTGGACAGGTTTAAAAAATATGGGAATTATTAAAAGTAAAGGGCGTCGCCAAAATCCCGCAAGATAGTTAAACAATTAATAATTAATAATTAATAATTAATAATTACCTATAGTTGAAAAGAAGAAGATTTACCCTTAAGGAAAATTTTTTCTTCTCTTGGTCGATTGCATATGGTGAGGTCTCCTCGCCATCCTAACCTACGGGAAGCTGCGCTACGACCGCTTTTTCTCCTTTAAAGGAGAGGCTTTAAACAACTCTTTGAAGAGTTAATTGTTGACAGTAAGGATTAAAATATAAACTTAATCCTAATGCTCAATGCCCCACCTTTAAATATCTTAATTTCATAATCTGTATTTACAAGCTTGATAGTTAAAGAGCAGTTACTAAAATTTAGCGAATGTTCTCAATTTATATACTGACTTACAACGAAGAGATAGATATTGCCGCTTGCATTGAGTCAGCAATGTTGTCAGATGACATTATAGTAGTAGACTCCTTAAGTAGCGATCGGACTGTAGAAATAGCAAAATCTTATAATGTAAGAGTAGTTCCACATAAATTTGAAAGCCATGGAAAACAACGCACATGGATGTTACAAGAAGTTACTACAAAAAACGAATGGGTCTATATTCTAGAAGCAGATGAACGAATGACCCCAGAATTATTTAATGAATGCCTAAAAGTAATAAAAAGTCAAGAAGAATATATTGGGTATTATGTTGCGGAACGGGTTATGTTTATGGGGGCTTGGATTCGCTACAGTACACAATATCCCCGCTACCAGATGCGTCTATTTCGTAAAGACAAAGTATGGTTTAGCGATTATGGTCACACAGAAAGAGAAGTTTGTGAAGGTCCCACAAGTTTTTTGAAAGAAACTTATCCCCACTACACCTGCAGCAAAGGAATTTCTCGGTGGATAGAAAAGCACAATCGCTATTCTACAGATGAAGCAGTAGAAACAGTTAAACAACTAGAAACAGGAAACATATCTTGGAAAAATCTATTTTTTGGATCTTCAGAAGTAGATAGAAGACGTGCCCTCAAAGATTTTTCCTTACGCTTGCCCTTTAGACCAGTAATTCGCTTCATCTATATGTATATTTTTCTCAAAGGATGTCTTGATGGCCAAGCAGGATTTGCTTGGTGTACCTTGCAAGCTTTCTATGAATATCTCATACTAATTAAAGTCTGGGAAATGAAAAATATGCCTGTACCATCATTAACTTCAGCCATCGATGCTAATTCATCAAAAGTAGAAATTGAGGCACAAGGGTGAGAAACTGTTTGATAATTTCTACCCATAACTATTGGTCAAATAAACTAGCTGCCATTACAGAAAAGCGTAATCGCCAAATGCGATTTGGGTCTTAATAAAGCAGCCAGAATAGTAATTAATCATTGCGCACAAAAATTCTATTGGTACAATTGTTTTTGGTTGGAATAAAGGTCAGAAAAATGAAATCAAATTAGGAAAAAAAAGTAATTCAGAATTTGTACCAATTCCTACAGCTAGACTCAAAGAAAGAATAGCTCAGTTATGCTCTGAATATGGAATAATATTTATAGAAACAGAAGAAAGTTATACAAATGTCGCTTCATTTTTAGATGGTGACTGTCTGCCTAATTATGGTGAAAAACTCGGTGCTGGTGCTCGGAACCTGAGTCCGAGCAAGGAAGCACCGACCCTACGGGCCAATGATTGGAAACCGTCAGGAAAAAGAATCAAGCGATGCAGCGCCGCCAAAGGGGGTTTCCCCCATGAGCGACTGCATCAAGAAGCGTGGTTTGTATAGAACAGGTAATAATTGGTGTGAAGACTGCAGACTGTAATGGGGCTGCAAATATAATCACAAAAGTAAGCAGAAAGCAGTAGGGGCGATTCGCGAATCGCCCCTACTTAAGCCAACTGTGTAGGGGCACTTTGACTTGTCCCCAGAGAGTGTATCTTTGGTCAGCTAAGAACAGGCGGAGCAACACGGATTTATCCTGTTGCGTAGTATCAACTTAGAATCCTCGTGACTGACCTCCGGGGAGTAGTCAAAAGGTAAATCAATCGTCAATATTCCCCAGTAAACATCTTCATTAATGGATAATTGATAATGGATAATTGATAATGGATAATTGATAATTACCTCTGGTTAAAGCCGAGAGGATTGAATATCAGGAAATATTATTTCTTCTCTTGGTCCATTGGATATGGTTAGGAAAACCATCCATCTCTCGACCGCTTTTTCCCCTTAAAAGGGGAAGCTTTAAACCAGAATTATTTAATTATTAATTATTAATTATTAATTATTAATTATTAATTATTCGGTAAATCTACACAAAACTTCAATAAAATTTAAAGTATGCATCTGAGCGAAATTTCTCATCCTAACCAGTTGCACGGTCTTTCAATTCATCAATTAGAAGAAATTGCTAGACAAATAAGAGAAAAACATCTAGAAACCGTTGCTACAAGTGGAGGACATCTAGGTCCGGGATTAGGAGTAGTAGAACTTACCCTGGGTCTCTACCAAACTCTCGATCTCGATCGGGATAAAGTTCTATGGGATGTAGGCCACCAAGCTTATCCCCACAAAATTATCACAGGTCGATATAACAATTTCCATACCTTGCGACAAAAAGATGGGGTGGCAGGTTATCTCAAACGTTGTGAAAGCAAGTTTGACCATTTTGGTGCAGGTCATGCTTCGACAAGTATCTCTGCTGCTTTAGGAATGGCCTTAGCTAGAGATATGAAAGGAGAGAATTTTAAGGTAGCAGCGATTATCGGTGATGGCGCTTTAACTGGTGGTATGGCCTTAGAAGCTATTAACCATGCAGGTCACTTACCTAAAACTAATATGCTGGTAGTGTTAAATGATAACGAGATGTCTATCTCTCCTAATGTGGGAGCTATTTCTCGCTATCTGAACAAAATGCGCCTCTCTCCACCAATCCAGTTTCTCAAAGATAACCTAGAAGAACAATTCAAACATATTCCTTTTGTAGGCGAAACCTTTACGCCAGAAATGGAAAGGCTTAAAGAAGGGATGAAGCGTTTGGCAGTATCAAAAGTGGGAGCAGTTATTGAAGAATTGGGCTTCACTTATATTGGTCCTGTTGATGGGCATAACTTAGAAGAACTAATTACAACTTTCAAGCAAGCTCACGAAATTCCTGGACCTGTATTAGTTCATGTTTCTACAACTAAGGGTAAAGGGTACGCAGTTGCTGAAGAAGATAAAGTTGGTTATCATGCTCAAAATCCCTTTAATCTAGCTACTGGCAAAGCTTTACCAGCAAACAAGCCAAAGCCTCCCAAATACTCTAAAGTTTTTGCCCATACCTTGGTGAAACTTGCCGAAAATAATCCTAAAATTATCGGTATTACTGCTGCCATGGGAACTGGTACTTGCCTGGATAAACTTCATGCTAAGTTGCCAAAACAATATATTGATGTTGGTATTGCAGAACAACACGCTGTGACTCTAGCTGCGGGATTAGCTTGTGAAGGAATGCGGCCTGTGGCGGGTATTTACTCGACTTTCTTGCAACGAGCTTATGACCAAATTATCCATGATGTTTGTATTCAAAAGCTCCCAGTTTTCTTCTGTTTAGACCGCGCTGGAATTGTGGGAGCTGATGGCCCTACTCATCAGGGAATGTATGATATTGCCTATTTACGTTGTATCCCTAATATGGTAATCATGGCACCTAAAGATGAGGGAGAGTTGCAACGAATGGTGGTGACTGGGATTGACTATACAGATGGCCCTATTGCCATGCGGTATCCTCGTGGTAATGGTTATGGTGTGCCATTAATGGAAGAGGGTTGGGAAGCTATTCCTATTGGTAAGGGTGAAATTCTCCGGAATGGCGATGATGTTTTGATATTGGGCTATGGGTCAATGGTACATCCTGCTGTGCAAACTGCCGAAATTCTCAGCGAACATGGTATTGCAGCTACAGTGGTAAATGCTCGTTTTGTCAAGCCTTTGGATACAGAATTAATTTTGCCTTTGGCACAACGTATTGGAAAAGTTGTGACTATGGAGGAAGGCTGTTTGATGGGTGGTTTTGGTTCGGCAGTTACGGAAGCTTTGATGGATAATGATGTAATAGTACCTGTGTTACGTTTGGGTGTACCGGATAAGTTGGTGGATCATGCTAAACCTGATGAGTCGAAAGCTGATTTGGGTTTGACTCCATCTCAGATGGCTGAACGTATTTTGCAGAGTTTTAAGTCTAAGTTATCAACGGTTAACGTTTAAGTTTACTAGCGGTAATTCCCTCACTAATAGTTTGGCTTTGGTAATTGATAGAATGATTTACCGAAAAATTGGGTTTAAAGCCTCGCCCTTGTAGGGCGACTTTTTATTTGAGCATGCAAGTGAATTGGATATATGCTAAACTGTTATTAGTTGCCGGGGGGCACGCCTCCTCCGGAGGAGCTGCGAATTGCGGAAACTCGTGCGCGGACGTGGAGGGAAGCATCAGACTACCGCCAAGGAAGCAGCGCCCCGTGTTAGCGGCAGCTATGCGAAGCAAAGCGTCAACCCGCCGAAGAGCTACGGCTCAGTAGGAATCCCCGCGCCTAACAGCCGGGGAGGATGTCAATAGGTGTGAGGTACACTCATAGCGGGCAAGATGCTCGCAATGGGAACATTTATAGCAGTTTTCATTAACATAGAATACAGAGATTTTGCCTTAAAGGCAGCTATGCTGAGGGCGAAAGGCAGAAGCTTTGTAGTCTACCTTTGTGAAAACTGCTATAATTTTTAATATCTGTACTTTATCAGGACTTATATCATGTCCGGATAATTAGTGATAAAAAAACTTCTTTCTCCTGACTTCCTGTTCCCCTCCTGGGAGGGGTTAGGGGTGGGTTGACTCCCTAATTATTTATAACTGTTCAACCGGACATGATATTACGCATGAACCGATACTATTTTGCTAACATTTGTTAACAATGCACAGCAAGATTAACCTGCTGAGGGGGTATCTCCCAATGTCTACAAGAAAACCTGTAGACGCAAATGAATTACTTACGTCGCCTTGGTTATCGGCTCAACAGAAGTTTTAATTACTTGACCACGAAGCGCGGCAACTTATCAGGATAGCGGTTACTTAGTGGTCTGGCGCAAGCACCACAAACTACTCTGTTTGCTAGATTTTAGCATAATCTATACAACTAGATCGGTATAGCTGTATCAATATATATGAACTTATGTTAGTAAATATTAGTACATCAACAATTTCTATTCCTCTTTCTTCTTCTTTCTTCCCTCCTGACTCCTAATATCATGTCCGGATAATCAGTTATGAAAAAACTTATCCTCTTGCTTAAACAGTAAATCTTTCTATTTTCCCTACTCCCCTACTACCTTAATAATAAGTATTCAACCGGACATGATATAACTTCCCCTCCTGGGAGCTAGGGGTGGGTTGACTCCTAAGTAATTAAGATTAATATTATACATTAATTCAGCAACGCCGATTTTAGCTTAATCGAATCTGGAGGCATATAAAAATGGAATCAAACTACAATTCTAATAATCAAACCGTACGAAAAAAACTGTAGAAAATTGTAACAACTTTTATCTTGATATTGGATTAACCAATATTGGCGCTCTCGGCACAGCTCACTATTCCCTCGGCAGTAAATGCCTCTGGGAATTTCTTATCTTATATTTGAAGACTGCCATTAACATCAGCATTAATGACTATACCAGTTGCACTCCTGAACAAACCACGTTTGACTCGTTTACCTACATAAGTTCTATGTTTACAAGGTTTTTCTAAGTCAATAGCTGAAGTTTTACTGGTGTAACTTTCTTCCGTTTCAATGACTTTGATCCCAGCCAGTTGACACTTATAAGTTATCTGTTGAATTAGCTGAGAATGCGGTATTTGAGTAAAATTTTGGTTGTTTTTTTTGCCGATATTTGCGCCTTGTTTCCAGTTATCATTTTGGCCGATGACTACAATACCAATTCTGTTAGTGACTAAATAATTCACCACTAATTTACTGGTGTTATGCAGATAATTCTCGACAAAACGATTTCGGTGATAGGTTAATGCTTCAATCTTACGGCTCGTTTTTTTCTGTCCCTTGAGAACACTTTGATACTTAGCTTTTCGCTTGTTATATAGTTGATTGACGCTTTTTAGTGGCTGACCATTAACTAGCATAGGTTTAACACCGGGCTTGTTTGTAGATAGAGCTACCTTACTGTCAATTCCTAGGTCAATTCCGGCTACATATGTTGAGTCTATTTGTGGCTGATGTTTTTTTTCACGCCACTACTTCAATTATATAGCAGCTAGTAGCAGGTACTATCCTCACTTCGATGACAGTATCCACAACTACAGGTATGCATGATTTCACTCATGGATAAGTGACAAATACCATCTAAAAGAGGGGCTTTATAGACTGATTATGCATGAATATATAACTACATTCCTACCTTGAGTTTTATTTTTATACTTTGGTATTTTGGGTTTACCTAAAAACTTCCCTGGATGCTTTGACCATTCAATGATTGCCTGAAAATAACCACGCCAAGTGGCAACCAAGCATTTGATTATTTGTTTTGATACCTTGGTTGGTAAGGATCTGTAAGCATCACTATCTTTGGTTGCATGGTAGAGTTTGGTTAAATCTAGACTTTTTGAACACTTGAAAAAATGCTGACGACAGTAATAATTAGCCAAATTATACAAGTTTTTTGACTTAAAGGCTAACTCATCACACACTCGCCAAAAGTTATGTGTTCGTTTAATAATATGTCTGTCAACAAGTCGCATTCACATGAATTATTTCCTAAGCTTTGGTTACCTGTTTAATATTAACACACTTTTCTACTTCTAGCAACTATTTTATACAATTTTCATTCAACAGTTAATCACCCCAGGAACATTCACGGATTATAGAAAAGTTCAATTAACTTTAGTCACCGATCTGAAAAATTTGCGAGAGTTTTCTCAAAAACTCAACTTACAAAAATCAATTTTCTTGATTGATGATGTTCTAGAACGTGTTCAAAAAAACTCTTTCTCAGTTGCAGTTGTTGGAGAATTCAAAAGAGGAAAAAGCACTTTCATTAATGCTTTGTTAAGTAAAGAGATACTACCAGCAGATGTTAATCCTTGTTCTGCAACTCTCAACCGCGTGACCTATGGAGTTAAACCATTAGTACAGATTAAATTCCGAGATGGTGGAATTGAAGAAGTAGCTATTGATAAATTAGCTGACTATGTTACCAAACTAACACCAGAGTCAGAGGAAACTGCTGCTAATGTAAAAGAAGCAGTAGTTTACTATCCAGTGCATTATTGTCAGAATAATGTCGATATTATTGATACACCTGGATTAAATGATGAAGCTAATATGACTGAGGTAACACTTTCGGTGCTACCGGAAGTGGATGCAGCTATTATGGTTGTGATGGCTCAATCTCCTTTTTCTCAATTTGAGAAAGAATTTGTCGAAACAAAATTACTGACAAACGATCTAGGTCGGATAATCTTTGTTGTAACAGGAATCGATCGTTACAACAGTCCTGAAGATGCTGAGAAAGGAATTAAGTATATCCGAGATCGTATCCAGAAAATGACGACAAATAGAGCTAAAGAACAATATGGCGAAGATTCTCCAGAATATGAAGTATATTATAAAAAAAATTGGAACTCCAAAGGTGTTTGGTCTTTCTGCTTACCAAGCGTTACAAGCAAAGCGCAACGATGATAATGCTCTACTAACTCAAAGTCGCTTTTCAGAATTTAAAACAGCTTTAGAGAAATTTCTCACCCAAGAAAGAGGGGCGACCTTTTTACAAGTTCCACTTAATCGGGCGATCGCTTCAGGGGCAGATGGATAATACTCAACATCAACTATTTGAATTGCGTGAGAAACGTTCGCGGCAAGAAACTTTAACTGAACAAGAGCGTCAAGGTATCAAACAAATGAAAACTGAGACTCAGAGAATTTTAGACAATGCGCAACGATTATCTCAGCAACTCGTTCAGCAGGTCAATCTAATTGATGAGTAGTGGATGTCGCGCAAGTCTTCAGAAGTCAGAAATAATTTCTGACTAAATTTTAACAGCATTTAGGAATAGACATCTCTAGAAAAAAGGGAGTAGGGACGTTGCATGCAACATCCCTACAGAGTAGGGGGAAAGAATTGATTATTTCTGTAGCATAATTGATTTTATTTGTTATTATTAGAGATGTCTAATGTTCTAACCTCAATGTTTAGTAGACTAACACTGATAACTGATAACTAAAATGACAGATTTAAAAGAATTTCGTAGAGCTACAAATCCTAATAAAGCTCTCAATATAGAAAATGCTCAAGATAAAGCATATTACATTGACTTTGCTTCAGTGCGAGGAGGTAAAGTTATTACTAAACTCAAAAATAAAATTACCGTTTTTGATACTGACGAACCTACTTGTAGTCTTTTTACAGGACATATTGGTTGTGGCAAATCTACAGAATTATTACGACTTAAAGTAGAATTAGAAAATAAAAATTTTCATGTTGTTTATTTTGAGTCAAGTGAAGATTTAGACGTTGGTGATGTTGATCTTATTGATGTACTCCTAGTGATTGCTCGTCGTATCAGTGAAAATTTAGAGGAAAATCAAATTAAGCTAGAAGCAACAGGTTTGAAAAAGTTGATTAAAGATGTTTGGCAAGGTTTGAATGCAGAAGTTAAAGGTTTAGAAATAGGCATTCCCAAATTAGGAAAAATAGGAGGAGGAACTACTAATAAAGAAGGAGAATTTTCTTTATCATTTGGCATTGGTAAGATTACGATGATGGCAAAAAGTGACCAGAAGCTACGTCAGCAACTTAACCAATATTTAGGACCTCAAAAAATTGACTTAATTAAAACAATTAATCAGGAATTATTAGAACCTGCGATCGCCAAGCTCAAACAAAAGGGCAAAGAAGGATTAGTCGTAATTGTGGATAACCTAGACCGAATTGACAATACAGTTAAATCTTTTGGGATACCTCAGCAGGAATATCTATTTATCGATCAGGGAGAATTCCTCAAAGGTTTAAATTGTCACTTAGTCTATACCATGCCTCTCTCTCTAATGTTCTCCAATGATTTTGGCAGACTTGAGAACAGATTTGGGGAAGCTCCTGATGTTTTACCCATGGTTCCTGTAAAGTTTAAGAATGGCAAAAACCATAAAGAAGGAATGGAGCTACTACAAAAGATGGTATTAGCGCGAGTTTTTCCTAATATTGAACCAGAACAACGTCTCCACAAAATTACAGAAATTTTTGATTCTACTGAGACTTTGGAGCGTTTATGTCGTGTCAGCGGTGGTCATGTGCGGGACTTATTAAGCCTTTTAAGTACATTAATTATGGAAGAAATGCAATTACCTCTTTCTGGGAAAGTATTAGAAACTGTCATTCGTACTCGCCGAAATAAAAGGACTATGGCTATTTCCGATCAAGAATGGGAGTTATTGCGTCAAGTAAAGCAACGAAAAAAGGTCAGTGATGATATAGGTTATCAAAAGCTCATTCGCAGTCATTTTGTCTTTGAATATATAGAAAATGATGAATCTTGGTTTGATATTAATCCTATTTTGGCAGAAGCACTTGAATTACAATGATGAATGAATCACAGAAAAGGTTAAATATTACGGATGAACAAGAAAGCTCTCTCAAGAAATTAGCCTCAACAATAGAGGATTTTCAGGGAGAGTTTATGTTAATTTTTGCCCATTGTAATTATACGGGTTTAAGGGAGCGCTTAGTTCAACGTCTACAAGAATTTTGTTTAGTTGAAACAGTAGTTATTCAGCCATTGGATATTACTTTGTATACAACTATTCAAACTCAAATTACAGGAAAAAAACCATTAGCTGTGATGGTTTTGGGGTTAGAAACTGTGATTAACCTTCGGCAGATGTTAGCATCAGCAGATCAAGTCCGGGAGGAGTTCCAGAAAAACTTTCATTTCCCTTTAATATTATGGGTTGACGATCGAGTCCAAGTCGAATTCATGGACTCAGCCCCTAATTTTGATAATTGGGGAATAACGAAAGAATTTACGATTACAAAGGAAGAACTAGCCATTATTTTGAAAGATAAAGCCGAAGAGTTTTTTACTCATAATTCCCCACAACTAACTCATGGTGAAGCTTTAGCACTAGAAGTAGAAATAGAAGCGGCACAGAGAGATTTTCACAGTGCAGAAGACCTAGAGTTAGAAGCAAATTTACAATCTTTATTAGGCTTTGTTAAAGATATTAATAAGAAAAGAGATAGTGCTTTAGAGCATTATCAAAAAGGGTTTGAGGTTTGGCAACAACTTGGTAATTTAGAAAGACAAGGAACAATACTGAGTAAAATTGCTTTTTGTTATTATCTGCAAGCTTTTAAACAACCACTTGAGCATCCAGATTGGCAAAAGACTAGAAATTATTTAGAACAAGCACTACAGGCTTGGGAACAGGCAAAAAGACCAGATTTAATGGCTGATTCTATTACTAAATTAGGTAGAATTTTTAGGAAGCTAGAAGACTGGGAAAAGCTTAAAGAATTTGCTAAAAAAGCTTTAGAATGGCATCAAAAGGGTATGATAATTTCAGGAAGAATAGAAGATTATACTTTTCTGGCTGAAGTAGCTTTAGTCCAAGAGCAATGGGAGAAAGCAATTAATTTAGCTCAAGAATCTCTAAAACTTCACCCACCAATAGAATCAGAAAATCAGGTAGTTATTCCAAGCTTTAGTAGATGTTATTTTATAAAAGCAAGAGCGCAACAACATTTAGGAAAGTATCAGGAAGCAATTGAAAACTTAGAAATTGCTGAACGTTCTATAGATACTAGATATAAAGTTTATTTGGTTCTTGATGTTCAATTATATCTAGATATTCTCTACAATTTACGTCAACTCTACTTTGATAACCAAGAATATCGTAAAGCTTTTGAAATTAAGCAACGATCTCAAAGGACTAAATATAGATATGGTCGAAAGCCATTTATTGGTGCAAGTCACCTAGAAAGCAAAGAAATTTTAGCACCTACCTACTTAACTGGGAATGGCTTCCTAAATCTTCCTAGAGAAATAATTTCTTCAGGTCGCGATCAAGATGTGAAAAATTTAGTGCAATGGGTTAAGCGAAAAGACAAAAAAGTAATTGTTATTTATGGCGTTTCTGGAGTAGGAAAAAGTTCTTTAATCAAGGCAGGATTAGTGCCTAGTTTAGAACAAGAATTTATTGGTTTAGAAAAATTTATTCCTGTATATATTCGTAGTTATACTAATTGGCTGGAAGAGTTAGGAAAAAAACTAAAAAAAGCTCTAGCAAAAAATGGGATTAACTTAACTAACCCTCTAAACTCTTCAGAATTTATTTTAGAACAATTACAAAAAAGTCAGTCCCAAAACCTGCGATTTGTTTTAATTTTTGACCAATTTGAGGAATTCTTTTTTATTGCTGATACAGAAGCACTGAGAAATGAATTGTTTGAATTTTTAGGAAAATGTTTAGATATTATTACTCTTAAGGTTATTTTTTCCTTGCGTCAAGATTATATCCATTTATTGCTGAATAGACCAGGAATGACAAAAATTAGTGATGATATTCTCAGCAAGAATGTCCTTTATGAAATTACTAATTTTTCTGTTGATACAGCAAAAAGTTTAATTGATAAATTAACTCAGCAATCTAATCTTCGTTTAGAAGAGGATTTAATTGAGGAACTTGTTAAAGATTTGGGAGAAAAAGATGATCAAATACGTCCTATTGAGTTGCAAGTAGTGGGAGCGCAACTACAACAAGAGAAGATTATTAATCTGGAACAATATCAGAAGTGTGGCAGTAAAGAAGAGTTAGTCAAGCGTTATTTAAAATCAGTTGTACAAGACTGCGGAAGAGAAAACGAAAAGCTAGCAAATTTAATTCTATTTTTGCTAACTAATGAAAAAGATAATAGACCACTGAAAACTCGTTTTGCATTAGAAAAAGAGTTGAAAGATTTAGGAGAGAATCTAACTCTAGGAACTGAAAATTTAGATTTAGTTTTAGAGATTTTAGTAGCTTCTAGGTTGGTGTTTGAAATACCAGAAAATCCAGAAAACAGCTATCAATTAGTTCATGATTATCTAGTTTATTTTATTCGTGAAGCACACGCTTCCAGATTTTTAGAGCAACTAGAAACAAGCAAAGAAATAAATAGACAAACTGAAGCAGAACTCCAAGAAACTCGTCAACAGTTAGAACAATTACTGGAAGTAGTTAAAAGGAATCGTCAACGTGCAGAACAAGAACGAAAACAAACCGAGCAGGTTAAAGAATGGCTAGAAAATGCTACATTTGAGGCACTGAATTCACCTTTTATGAGTCCCAAAGTTTCAGGTTTTACAGATTACAAAGAAACTTTAGAAATGGTGGTAAATAGTCTAGAGAAACTACAACAATTTTCCCAAAAATTTAAGTTAGAAAAATTAATTTTCTTGATTAATGATGTCCTAGAGGATGTTCAAACAAATTCTTTTGCAGTCGCGGTTGTGGGAGAGTTTAAACGAGGTAAAAGTACCTTTATTAATGCTTTAATTGGTGAGGATATATTGCCAACAGATATTAATCCTTGTACTGCTACTGTTACTCGTGTTACCTATGGAATTAAACCTTTAGTGAAGGTAATATTTACAAGTGGTTTAGTGGAAGAAATAGCTACTGATAAGTTATCTGATTATGTTACCCAACTAACACCAGAAGTAGAAAAAATTGCGGCTCATGTTAAAGAAGTAATAGTTTACCATCCAGTTAGTTATTGTCAGAATAATGTAGATATTATAGATACACCAGGGTTAAATAATGAACCTAATATGACAAATGCAGTGCTTTCAATACTGCCTAAAGTTGATGCAATTATTATGGTTATAATGGCTCAAACTCCTCTTTCAAAATTTGAACAAGAATTTATAGAAACTAGGTTATTAAATAGCGATATAGTTCCAATCATTTTTGTCGTTACAGGAATTGACCGCTATTCCAATTCAGAAGATGTTGAAAAAGCAATTCAGTATATCCGAAACCGTATTTCTCATCTAGTCATGGATAAAATCAAAGAAAAATATTCTGAGGATTCTCCACTGTATGAAATTGATAGTAAAAAGCTTGCTACAATGAAAATTTATCCTCTTTCTGCTTATCAAGCTTTGCAAGCAAAAAAGAATTCTAATAATCAACTTTTAATTCAAAGTCGCTTTCCTGAATTTGAGGAAGCTTTAGAGAAATTTCTAACTCAAGAAAGAGGAGGGGCTTTTTTACAAATTCCAATCAATAGAATTATTCATTCAGCCAATGAGATTCTCAAAACTATTAGCCTTAAGCAAAATGCTTTAGATATCCAACAGAACAAGTTGCTGGATGATTATAAAAAGTTGTTTTCTGAGTTAAAAACTGAGGAAGACAGTCAAATATATTTTATTAACTTGATTAAGAAAGAACTTGAAGAAGAACATAAATATCAGCAAATCCCTGCTCAGGTACTTAACAAGATATTTCAACTTTTGGAAAAAGTTCAAGAACATGGAGATTCAAAACTAACTAAGATCAAAAATCTATTAAATGAACAGTATGCTAAACTCAAACAAGAAGAAATTCAACTCAAACCTCAACGGGAAGAACTGGATTATATGGCTGGTGAAACACAGATAATTCTGAGTAATTCCCTGCGCTTATCTCAACGACTTAGACAACAAGTAAATATGGATGACTCAGAACTATAATAAATCCTAATCATGTACAATTATGAATAATACAAATCAAATAGAAAAATCTCATTTCTCGCCATTACTTAATTACAAGCAAACAGTTTTTAAATTATCAAACATTCTCAGAAAATTAAGAGAATATTCTGAAAAACTGAATCTAGAAAAGTCTATTCAACTAACTGACGATGTTCTACAAAGACTCGAAAATAATTCTTTTTCCATTGCTGTTTTTGGAGAATTTAAACGTGCTAAAAGTACCTTCATTAATGCTCTATGGGGCGTTTCATGTCCCGAACAAAATGGCCATTCGCCCCTACTAACTTCTGACAACTGATAACTGATAACTGAAATGACGTGCGCATAGCACTATACTCCTAGTTAAGCGAGTAGCCACAGTTGGAGTAAAAGCGAGCATTATCTATTACAAAAGCACCACAGGAAGGAGAAAAAAACTCTTATTATATCATGTTCGGATAATCAGTTATAAAAAACCTTATCTCGTTTGAACCAATATTCCCTTCAGCATAGCTGCTTTCTGCCCTCTGCCTTCCTTTCTCCAAAGTATAAGTATTTAACCGAACATGATATTAGTGATGGAGCGGGAATCCCGCACTGTCTCTTAGAGCAGCGTCGGGAGGATGTCAAGCTTGACTAAATTAGATTGATATGAAAATATTACCTTTGTAGGATTAGCGGAAAAATGACTTATGGTGACAAAAGAAGAAAGCGATCGCTTCTTAACCTCTTGGAATGATACTGCTATGGAGTATCCCCAGGACAAGTGTATCCACCAGTTATTTGAACAACAGGTAGAAAAAACTCCAAACTCGGTGGCGGTAGTGTTTGAGGAAAAACAGCTAACCTACCGGGAGTTGAACGACAAAGCTAATCAACTCGCCCGCCACTTGCAAGATTTGGGGGTAGGGCCAGAAGTGCTGGTGGGTCTTTGCATCGATCGCTCTTTGGACATGGTTATCGCTATGTTGGGAATCCTAAAAGCGGGTGGCGCTTATGTGCCGTTAGACCCAGCTTATCCGACAGAGCGTTTAGCTTTCATGGTTGAAGATGCGGGTTTGTCAATTGTAGTTACTCAAGAAAAACTAGGGACAAAATTGCTGGAGTTGGCAACGCTGGCAACTTCTTCTTTGATGGTTAGCTTAGACAATGATTGGGAGAAAATATCGCAACAGAGTCCAGAAAATCCTGACAGTAATATAAGTTCTGAAAATTTAGCATACATCATCTATACGTCTGGTTCTACTGGAAAACCTAAAGGAGTGCAAATTGCTCACAAGTCTGTAGTCAACTTATTACAGGCGATCGCTACTTGTCCGGGACTCGGTGCTGGCGATACAATGTTAGCTGTCACCACTATATCATTTGACGTTTCAGTTCCCGAAATATATGGAGTATTAACTATCGGAGGTCGCGTCGTCTTAGCTAGTCGAGAAGTAGTCAAAGATCCACCACAATTAATGGAGTTGCTAGCATCCCAAAATCCTACAGTTATGTCAGCAACTCCAGCAACTTGGCGAATGTTGCTAGACGCTGGTTGGCAAGGTAGTCAAAATCTGAAAATTATTTCTACTGGAGAGAGGTTATCGAGAGAGTTAGCAGACAAGTTATTAGAAAAATGTGACTCCCTCTGGAATTTATACGGACCCACAGAAATTACCGTTTGGGCAACTCTCTACCAGGTTAAACCTGGTGAAGGAGCAGTAGCGATCGGGCGACCAATTGCTAATACTCAAACCTATATTCTCGATCCGAATCAGCAACAAGTACCTGTTGGTGAACCAGGAGAATTGCATATTGGCGGTGCAGGTTTAGCGAAAGGATACCTAAATAGACCAGAACTAACCGCAGAAAAATTTATCTTTTTTAAGTCAAAAGTCAAAAGTCAAAAGTCAAAAGTTTTATATAAAACAGGAGACTTAGCTCGATACCTACCCGACGGCAACATTGAATACCTGGGACGCATTGACCATCAAGTCAAAATTCGCGGTTATCGCATCGAACTTGGAGAAATAGAGGCAACCCTGAGCAAACATCCTGATGTCAAACAAGCTGTAGTTACTGCGCGGGAAGATATCCCCAACCAAAAACGCCTCGTTGCTTACCTGGTTCCTGGTTCCGAAGCAGATACAGAAAATGCAGTCAAGCAAACTGAACAATGGCAAAAAATCTGGGATGAAGCTTATATTCAGCCAGACAATGGGCAAGATGGGAGTTTTCATATCGGTGGTTGGAACGATAGTTATACGGGGAAAGACCTCGACCCCGAACAAGTACGAGAGTGGGTAGAGCATACTGTAGAGCGGATTCTATCTTTGCAACCACAGCGACTGTTAGAAATTGGGTGCGGGACGGGGTTGCTACTGTTTCGGATGGCTTCTCAATGTGAATATTACTACGCTACAGACCTTTCTGGGGAAGCAATTCGCTATCTAGAAAGACAAATTGATAATAGTGAGTTAGCATCTTCAGTAGTGCTGCGTCAGACACCTGCGGATGGGTTAGGAAAAATTGTCAATGAACCGTTTGATACAGCTATCTCTAACTCAGTGATTCAGTTTTTTCCCAGTATTGACTATCTAGTTCAGGTTATAGAAACAGCGGTAAAGTTAGTGGAACCTGGAGGTCAAATTTTTCTGGGGGATATACTGAGTTTGCCTTTGCTGGAAACGTTTCATACGTCGGTGCAGTTGTATCAAGCTTCCGCTTCTCTTTCGATAGCTGAATTACGGCAACGGATAGCTTCGCGCTTATCCCGAGAACAACGACTAATTATTGACCCTGAGTTCTTTATTGCTCTCAAAGCGCATTTACCTCAAATTAGTCATGTAGAAGTTCAACTCAAGCGCGGGTATTATCAAAATGAATTGACTCGCTTCCGTTACGATGTGGTTCTCCATTTAGGAAAAAAAGTCTGTTCTTCGACAACTCCTCCAGTTTATCTAAATTGGCAGGAAGATATCACCCTAAACGCCTTTTTGAAAGAGGAAGATCCCCCCCTAACCCCCCCTTGGGAAGGGGGGGAATTGACTGTAGATGGTGTTTGTCAAAAATTGTTAGAAACTTCCCCAGAAATACTCGTTGTTACCCGCATTCCCAACGCCAGAATTTGGGCAGATGTGCAAGCAATGGCATTGTTAGCAAGTTCAAATTGTCCTGAAACTGTAGGGGAACTGCAACAAAAAATTACCCGAAACGGAATTGAACCGGAAGAATGGTGGGAATTGCAGGAAAAGATTCCTTATCGGATAAACATTACCTGGTCTGGTAATGATGCTGATGGTTACTATAATGTGATATTTATACGGAATGATACCAATTTAATTGCAGACAGCACGGTCATTTGCCCTAAACAACCCAAGTTTAAACCTTGGAATGTTTATGCTAATCAACCATACACCGGAACCAAACACAGTCAGTTAATCCCTCAGTTGCGTGGGTTCCTGCAAGAAAAACTGCCAGATTACATGATGCCATCAGCATTTGTTGTTCTGGACAAACTGCCGCTCACACCGAGCGGAAAAATTGACCGACGCGCTCTACCTGCTCCAGATAAATCTCGTCCGGTTCTGGATGTGGAGTTAGTTGCACCGCGAACTCCCACAGAAGAAATTCTCGCAGGAATATGGGGAGAAGTTCTCAGTCTCAATGAAGTTGGAGTATTAGACAATTTCTTTATGTTGGGAGGAGACTCCATTGGTGCAACTCAACTGATTTCACGAGTGCGCGATACTTTCCAGATAGAACTGTCCCTGCATCGGTTGTTTGAATCTCCAACAGTGGCAGAATTTGGGGAGCTGATATTAGGAGCAACTCGCCAACAATTAGCTCCTATAAAACCAGTGTCGCGAGATGAAGAACTTCCCCTATCTTTTGCCGAACAACGACTATGGTTTTTAGACCAATTGCAGGAAGGAACTATCGTTTATAACGAGCAAGAAGGGTTGCGTCTATCCGGTTCGCTTTCTGTGGAAGCATTAGAAAAAGCAGTACAAGAAATAGTTCGCCGTCACGAGAACTTACGGACAAATTATCAGGCGATCGCTGGTTCTCCTGTGCGAGTTATTCACACAGAACTGGATTTGAAAATTCCTATTGTTGACTTACAGCAGTTGCCACCAGAGGAACAGCGAAAAGAAGTACAACACTTGGGTGAACGAGAAATTCAGCAACCATTTGACTTAGCAAATGATTCTTTAGTGCGAGTTACCCTATTGCAATTGGCAGTCGATGATTATGTGCTATTGCTGACAATGCACCATATTATTACTGATGGTTGGTCAACAGGTGTATTTAGCCATGAATTGGAAGTGCTTTATGGAGCTTATTTTCAAGGGAAACCCTCACCCTTACCCCAACTGCCAATTCAATATGCTGACTTTGCTTGCTGGCAACGGCAACCTGCGACTGTTGAAATTCTAGCACCGCAACTAGATTACTGGAAAAAACAGTTAGCAGGAGCGCCACCTCTATTAGAATTACCTACAGACTATCCTCGGAAAACGGTGCAGACAGCTCTTGGGGGTAAAGAGTTTTTTGAGCTTGGAGTCGATTTCACAAAACAACTCAAGGGTTTGAGTCAAGAATTAGGAGTGACTCTATTTATGACCCTATTTGCTGCGTTTAGCACTTTACTTTATCGTTATTCTGGTCAAGAAGATATAGTTGTTGGTACACCCATTGCCAACCGCAACCGCAGTGAAATAGAAGGGTTAATTGGCTTTTTTGTCAATACGTTGGTGCTGCGAACTCAATTTGAAGATAATCCCAGTTTTACTGACTTGTTGCATCAGATACGGCAGACTTCTTTGGATGCTTACGCTCATCAGGATTTACCGTTTGAGCAATTGGTAGAAGCACTGCAACCAGAACGCAGTCTGAGTTACACGCCCATATTTCAGGTAGCATTTGCCCTGCAAAATGCTCCGATGGCACCTCTGGACTTACCGGGGGTGAGTTTTAATTGGTTGCAGATGGAAAGTGCTAAAGCTAAATTCGATCTAACCTTGTCAATGGAGGAGACAGAAAAAGGATTAATTGGATATTGGGAATATAATCGGGATTTGTTTGAACCAGCAACTATTCGTCGAGCTATCGGACATTTTAAGACTCTGCTCGAAGCGATCGCTACTCATCCAAAAACACGAGTTAGCAAACTTCCCTTATTAACAGAAGCAGAAAGCCATCAATTATTAATAGAGTGGAACGATACCAAAACAACCTATCCTCAAAATCAGTGTATTCATCAGTTACTAGAGGAACAAGTAGAACGTACTCCCAATGCGGTGGCAGTTGTTTTTGAAAGCGAACAACTCACCTATCGCGAATTGAATGCGAAAGCAAACCAACTGGCACGGTATTTGCAAAATTTGGGAGTCAGAGCAGAAGTTCTGGTAGGAATATGCGTTGATCGCTCTCTAGAAATGGTAGTAGGAATACTCGGCATTCTCAAAACTGGTGGAGCTTATGTACCGTTAGATCCAGCTTATCCATCAGAACGCTTGACTTATATGTTAGAAGATTCAGCAATACCAGTGTTGTTAACCCAATTTAAGTTAGTGAGACAACTGCCAAAAACAGAGGCTCAGGTAGTCTGTTTGGATACCCAGTGGGGGGAAATCGCTTCAGAAAGTGAAAAAAACCCAATTAATCAGACGAAACCGGATAACTTAGCTTATATAATTTATACTTCTGGATCGACAGGCAAACCTAAAGGAGTTTTAATTCATCACTCTGGACTGGTTAACTTAGTTTATTGGCATCAAAGAAATTTTGATATTTCTTCATCAGACAGAGCTACTCAAATCGCTGGAACTGCTTTTGATGCATCAGCCTGGGAATTGTGGCCATACTTAACAGCAGGCAGCACTATTTATCTGGCGAAACCTGAAACAATTCTCAACCCAGAAAAGCTGCTCAATTGGCTTGTATGCAACAAAATCACAATTACATTTTTACCCACACCACTAGCAGAAAAGTTGCTAGATTTGAATTGGCCAGAAAATACTCATTTGCGAACAATGCTCGTAGGTGGAGATAAACTTTCTCGCTTTACCTCCGATTCTATTCCATTTAAGCTGATCAACAACTACGGGCCAACTGAAAATACTGTCGTGACCACTTCTGGGTTAGTTATCTCTAACTCAAGGGATTTGATATCACCAGCGATCGGTCGTCCCATAGCTAATACCCAAATCTATATCCTAGACAAACATCTCCAACCCGTCCCCATCGGCGTGCCAGGGGAACTTCATATTGGTGGCGCGGGATTAGCCAGAGGTTATCTCAATCGCCCGGAATTAACCGCGCAAAAATTTATCCCCAATCCCTTTAGCACGGAACCGAACTCCCATCTTTACAAAACTGAATATCAGGGACACTACCTTAACGATAGCAAAACAACCTATCCTCAAAATCAGTGTATTCATCAGTTATTTGAGTCACAAGTAGAACGCACTCCCGACGCGGTGGCAGTTGTTTTTGAAGACGAACAACTCACCTATCGCGAATTAAATGAAAAAGCAAATCAACTGGCGCGGTATTTGCAAAGCTTAGGAGTCAAACCAGAAGTTCTGGTAGGTATTTGCGTAGAGCGATCGCTGGAAATGATAATAGGATTGTTGGGAATTCTCAAAGCAGGTGCGGCCTATGTACCCTTGGACTCCAACTCTCCACCAGAACGCCTAGGTTTTATACTTGCAGATACTCAAATTTCAATTATTCTTACCCAAGAAAAGCTTAAATCTACAATTCCTTCCCTTGCTGATATTGCGCTCTGTTTAGATACTGAGTGGCATCAGATTGCACAACAAGCTCCAACCAATCTGACAACCTCCGTTAAATCTAACAATCTAGCATACATCATCTATACTTCTGGTTCAACTGGTAAGCCAAAAGGGGTGTTGATTCAACATAACAATGTCAACCGCCTGTTTGCGGCAACTCAATCCTGGTTTTCCTTCACAGGATCGGGGGAAGCCAGATGTTGCTACGCTTTTTGTTGAACGGGGGATTTATATCATGTCCGGATAAGAGCGTAATAAAAAACTTTCTCCTTCAACTCCAGTTCTTCTTCTTTCTTGCCTCTTTCCTCCTGACTCCTGACTCCTGACTCCTGACTCCTCCGTAGTTATTTATTTATCACTGTTCAACCGGACATGATATAAGTCATTGCGAGTGGAACGGAGTGGAAGGAAGCAATCTCAGGGGTGCGCGGAGATTGCTTCCTATCGTCGCAATGACGACTGTTCAACCGGATTCTATATTACGCAAATTGACTTTTAAACCACCATCTGTAGGGGCGAATGGCATTGGCTAACGCCAAGCTCCGCTAACGCCCTCACTGGATTTAGTGCCTGTCCGTAAGTCCTGATAAATTTAAGTAAAACTACTGAATTTGCAAATTTTAAGGTTCTGTAGTATACTTGCCGAGATGTAAAACTCAAGGAAAATCAATAATGAATCAACCCTCAGAATCTAATGCTTCTCACAGTAAAATTACTGTTAATCGCCGTTCCCGAACAAACCTGTTGAATTTAAACAGCTCTAATTCCCTTATTCAAGCGGTTTTAGATACTTGTTCTGATTGTGGGCAATATCCCTGCGAATGCTAGAGTAATGTGCTAAATACTACTGTATTTTTGTCTGGGTACATCTATTAAAATTTTTATAAAAACAGTAGAGAGGGGTTAACGGCCGTTAACCCCTAATATGTTTGGTAGTTATGCTTCAATAATTAATAATTAATAATTAATAATTAATAATTAACAATTAATAATTAACAATTACCTCTCCTTTAAAAGAAGAGGATTGACTCAAAGGAAAATTTTTCTTTATTATCCTCTTCAAAGGGTCGGCTTTAAAACACAATTTTTCGGTAAGTCCTGTATAATTTCCGTTTGTTTGAATTCATCCTAATTTTTTTCATCGTTAATATTGAGTCAAATTTGACAATAATTATAATTTTTATAATAATAAGAATCGTTCTTATTTTTTGTTGTTAAAAAAATGTAAACTTAACTTATAATTATATAAAAATCAGTTAAGCTGAAAGTAAAAGAATAAAAAAAATAAGGAAGAATAAATCATGACAACTGTAGCTGAAATGAAGCTTGTGAACCCTATATTTGCTTAATATCAACTGAAGCAGCCCTTCAAAAAGATGGTAAATACTATTATTATGAACAGTAGAAAAGATTTTAATTTAGTAGTTATTGGAGCGGGCCCGACAGGTTGTCAATGTGCTAGAAGTTTGGCAAAATTGGGAATAAAAGTTTTATTAGTTGAACAGCACGAAACATTTAATAAAAATGACTTTTCTAGTGCTGCAACTCCTCAAGAAACTCTCGATAAATTTGATTTGCCAGAAACAGTAGTCGGTAGTTATTGGCAGAAAATTAGTATTGTGACAACTAATGTTAGTCATACTTGGGAATCAGCAAAAATATTAGGAGCAGTTTTAAATTTTGCCAAACTTAGAGAATTTTTGGCGGGTGAAGTGGAAAGTTATGGCGGTAAAGTTTGGATGGGTTGTCGCTACATTAGACATTTTCAAGAAGGTGGAAAAACTATTGTAGAAATGAGGCGTTTCGGAGGTGAAAAATTTACTGTTTGTACAGAAGTTTTAGTTGATGCAACGGGGCCAGCAAGGGCAGTAATGTATGACAAAAAAAGTAGTAAACCTCAATTTTTAACTGCTGCTGGAATTGAATATTTAATAGAAGTTGAACCAAGAGAATATGAGAAATACGCTAAGGATTTGATTTTTTTCTTAGGTCATAAATGGATGCCGAAAGGTTATTCTTGGATTTTTCCTATGGAACCAGAAAAGCACAGATTAAAAATAGGTGTAGCGCGGTTTAATTTAGAACATAAACAAATAGTTGAAACAAAATCTATGAGGTGGTATTTAGAACTATTGATTAAAGATTATATGAAACTTGAGGAGTATGAATTAATTGATTCTCATGGTTCAACTGTTAGATATTCTGTGGGATTAAAGGATATTTATTGCCAAGATAATATTATTGCTATTGGTGATGCTGTTTCTACTATTAATATGTTGGGTGGGGAAGGAATTAGGCATGGTATGGATAATGCAGAAATTGCTAGTAAATATATAGAAAAATATCTCGATAAACGCTTATCTAGTTTTCGTTCATATCAAAGAGAAATGCAGAGACGATATGCGATTAAATGGAATATTTCTGAACAGATGGGGCGCAGAAGATATATGCAAGATAGTGATGAGTTGATTGACAAAGGAGTGAATTATTTAAAATCTTTGACAGTAGAGGATATGATGAATATTTTATTTGCATATAATTTTCAAAAGTTGTATAAAGGACTGGGTAAGTATTTACAACGTAAAATTAAGTTTGGTTGGCAACAAATGCAAGCATTTAGCGGTCAGCTATCAGCTATCAGCTATGAGTTATTAACTCATTATTTTGGCAGGAAGAATTAGACATCTCCAGAAAAGAGGGATTCAACAATTAATAATTAATTATTAATTATTAATTATTAATTATTACCTCTCTTTTAAAACGGATAGGGTGCATCTCATATTTGCAAAAATACTTTTTTCCTATATATTCCCTGTTCCCTGTTCCCTGTTCCCTAAAAGCAATAACTTTTTGGCTTTATTCAAAATTGAGATGCACCCAACGGATAGGATTAACGAACAGGAAAATTTTTCTTTATTATCCCCTTAAAAGGGGAGGCTTTAAACCACAATTTTTCAGTAAGGAGTAGTGGGGGGAAAGAATTGATAATTTATGTGGGATAATTAATTTTATTTTTTATTATTGGAGATGTTTATAGCATTTCTCATAAAGATGAGGTACATTTACGATCCCCCTAAATCCCCCTTGAAAAGGGGGACTTTGAAACCTCCCCTCTTTTTAAGCGGTTCCCCCCTTATTAAGCTATGCTTTATAAACATCTTTCTTAACATAAAAATTGACACCCATAGACAAGTTATGTTCAAGTCTTTAAAAGATTTTTGTCAGAGAAAAAGTGTACTAAAAAGTACATTTTTTTTGATAACTTAAGTAGTTTTTCCTATCTACTATGATTCTTTCTTCTTTCTCCTTTTTCCCATCCTGGGAGGCAGGGCTGTTTCAAAGTATAGTATATAGGACTTACGCATGAACGCTATTGGTAGGGTGTGTTAGCGCTAGCGTAACTGAGCAGCACACCTTATGTAGTGCCTTTGCGTAAGTCCTGGTATATTAACGATTTAAGGAGAATGGGAGTAATGGGGATAGAGGAACACTGAAATTTACTAAAATTTGCCTATTTTGAGCGCCAATAGGTGTAGTTAAACTCTGAGAGGATATCTGGTTCAATACCGCTTAAAAGCCTCCATCCCCGTGTCTCCGTGTCTGGTGCGTCCCCGTGTCTATTGAGAATGAAACAGCCCTACCTCCTGGGAGGGGGAGGGGCGAGGGGTGGGTACCCTGCTCCCCTGCTTGCCACAAGGTTTTCAGGAGTTCCTTATAAGGGATAGCTTATTAAGGGGGGTTATATCATGTCCGGATAATCAGTGATAAAAAACTTTTTCTCATGAGCGCCTTTTCTTCCCTTCTGCCTCCTGCCTCCTGCCTCCTGCCTTCCTGACTCCAAAGTGTAAGTATTCAACCGGACATGATATTAGGGGGGATCTGGAGGCAGGGGGGGAATCTAAAACTGTACCTCATAAATTAGAGAAGCGTTATATTTAAAATTACTATAATTGTTGGGTTGCGCTGTCGCTTAACCCAACCTACTATTCAAGTTAATTATTAGAGAAGAATACTATGTCTAAAATCACAGAGGTTAATCCAATTATCTGGCAAAATGACCGTGTTTTATTAATTGATCAAACTTGTTTACCAGGAGAATATAAAACTGTAGAAATTAATAACTCTATGGAGATGGCAAGAGCTATTAAAACAATGATAGTTCGTGGGGCACCAGCTATTGGTGTATCGGCAGCTTATGGAATGTATTTAGGGGCGAAAGAAATTTCTATAACTGATAGAAATGAGTTCTTAAAACAGTTAGAAGAAGTGGCTGTAATGTTACGACAAACTCGCCCAACTGCTGTTAATTTATTTTGGGCAATTGAACGAATGTTGAAGGTAGCAAATGAAACTAATAGTTCTGTAGAAAAAATTCAAACTGCTTTATTAGAAACTGCTAAAAATATTCATGCAGAAGATTTACAAACTTGTCAAGCTATAGGCGATCGCGGAGTTGAAGTTTTACCGACTTCTCCAGAAAAATTGAATATTTTAACTCACTGTAATGCTGGTGCTTTAGCTACTGCTGGTTATGGTACAGCATTGGGTGTTATTCGTTCAGCGTGGCGAGAGGGAAGGTTAGCAAAAGTCTATGCTGATGAAACTCGTCCTCGTCTCCAAGGTGCAAAACTCACGACTTGGGAATGCGTGCAAGAAAATATTCCTGTCACCTTAATAAGTGATAACATGGCTGCTCATTGTATGAAACAAGGTTTAATTCATGCTGTAGTAGTGGGAGCAGATCGAATTGCTGCTAACGGAGATACTGCTAATAAAATTGGTACTTATAGTTTAGCTATTGTGGCGAAGGCACATAATATTCCTTTTTTTGTAGCAGCACCTTTATCAACAATAGATTTTAAAATATCTGATGGCAGTCAAATACCAATTGAAGAGAGAGATGCGGTGGAAATATATCAAGTAGGAGAAACACGCATTTGTCCGGAAGGAGTAGAATTTTATAATCCAGCATTTGATGTCACCCCTGCGGAATTAATTGCAGGAATTATGACAGAATATGGTACTGTTGCGCCGGGAGAATTAGGACAGTTTCTTAAGTAGGGGAGTGGGGGAGTAGGGGAGTGGGGGAGTAGGGGAGTGGGGAAGTGGGGGAGTGGGGGAGATCGAGTTGAACCAATATTCCCTTCTGCATTCTTCCCTCTCTCTGCCTTCCTTCCTCTTAATATTATGTCTGGATAATTAGTGATAAAAAAAACTTTCTCTTTTTCCTCTTCTTCTTGCTTCTTTCTTCCCTCCTGAGTCCTGACTCCTCAGTCGTTTATTTATAACTAGGACTTGCTGATTAAATCTAAAAACATTTACAAATAAAGGTTTTAGCCTTTTTAGGTCTGAAATACCTTGGTTTTCAGCTCTTCATGCTCAAAAAGTTAGCATTTTTGCTGCTGAGTTGGGCAAAAAAATTCTCCCCTACTCCCCTACTCCCCTACTCCCCTACTCCCCTACTATTTTAATAATAAGTATTCAACCAGACATAGTATTATTCACAACGCCAAATTTTGACGGTATTGTCACTACTTCCACTCACAATTGTATTATCATAGCCACTAATTGCCACAGAATTTACATCCTTAGAATGCCCGTTTAAAGTATTAATAACTTCTCCAGTTTCCATATTCCAAATCTTAATAGTTTTATCTGCACTGCCACTAATTATTGTTTTTTTATCCAAACAAATTACAGATCTAACCCAATCAGAATGCCCTGTAATTGTTTTGATTAATTTACCTGTTTCTACAGACCATAATTTAATTGTTTTGTCACTACTACCACTGACTAAAACTTTACCATCAGGACTAAAAGCAATTGTATTAATATCTCTAGTATGTCCGATTAATTTATCTATAAGATTACCTGTTTCTACTTCCCATAATTTAATTACATTATCGCTACTACCACTAGCTAGAATTTTACCATCGGGGCTAAAAGTAACTACATTAATGCCACGAGAATTTTTGATGCCGTACAAAAGTTGACAAGTTTCTTGATGCCAAATTTTAATAGTCTGGTCGTCGCTACCACTGGCAATAAAATCTCCATTTGGGCTAAATACTACTGGCATTGAAATAATAGAATTAGAATGTCTGGATAAACTGCAACTTATTGTACCTGTAGCTAAATCCCAAATATTAATAATTCCACCAACATTACCAATAGCTAGGATATTACTTTGAGGATTAAAAGCAATTGATAAAACTATATTAGAAGCTATAAAAGAGTCTAATAATTCTCCTGTAGATAATTTCCACAATTTAATTGTCCGGTCAAAACTACCACTAGCAATCATTTGATTATCTGGGCTAATGGCAACTGATGAAACTGAACTTAAATGACCGGAAATAGTTTGCGGTTTTCCCCAAGAATAAAGATGTAATCCTGGTACATAATTTGTATCTTTGAGAGAAATTTTTGGGAATGAAAATTGGAGTAAAGATGGCTGAGGTGGGGGTGGTAATTTTCCGTAATTCAAATCCTTTAAGACATCTGTAGCAGATTTATAACGTTTGTTTGTAGCTTCAGTAATTAGTTTATCGAGAATATTTCCCAATTCTTTGCTAATCGGATTATCAATTAAATAATCTCGCCATACCCATTTATTTTCCCCAGTATCAAATAGTTTAAATGGAGAAATATTGGTTAGTAAATTGATACAGGTTACGCCTAAACTATATAGGTCACTGGCAAAATTTGCTCTACCTTTTAGTTGTTCTGGAGCTACATATTCGGGAGTACATAATATCGTGCCTGGTTTAAATATTGGTGCTCCAGTTAACTGTTTTGCTACATCAAAATCTACTAATACAAATTGACCTTTTATTCCAGCTTGATAAGCAGAATTTGATGGTAAACGACGAATTATATTTTCAGGTTTAATATCTTGATGAATAATGTTGTGAGAGTGAATAAATTCTAGCACTGGCAGAAGACTATTTAATAGTTCTCGAATTTGATATTCGGAAAATATTCCTTCTGTTTCTAAAACTTGAGCTAAATTTTTTCCAGGTATAAATTCTTGGACTAAATATTGACAATAATCATCATGTAAATTTGCCAATAATTCAGCTATTTGAGGATGTTTTCCTAAAGTATCTAGTTTTTCCGCTTCTTTTTCAAACAAAGCGATCGCTCTTTTTATATCTACTTCATTTTGTGAGATAAAATAAAATTGTTTAATTATACATGGTGGTTTAGAAGGTTTATCTTGATCTACTGCTAAATAAGTTTTACTGAAGCCTCCTTGGCCAATCATTTTAATAGTCCTATAGCGGTCTTTTAGAAGTAACATAGAATCACAAGCTAAACAGATTCTAGCTTCTGGTGGAGAACTAGGATTGTTGCAATTTTCTTTAAGGCAGTAATTCATATTTTTTCTACTCTCCTAACGATAAAATTTAGTCAGCACACCCGATAATTTATAGCAGTTTTCATTAAAAGATTTTGCCTTAAAGGCAGAAGGCAGAGGGCAGAAGGCAGAAGGCAGAAGGAAAAGAAAGGTTCAAAGGGTAATGATTTTTGTTATAACAGATTATATGGGCACTATATAACCTATTTGCGTAGTACTATAAAAAGGTGCTTTAGAAGAGCTTAATTGACATAATAATAATTTTTGACTTTTGACTTTGAACTTTTGACTTAAAAAAGGTGCTTACAACAAGTTGCACTTTAATGAGGTACACCCGTCGCGGGCAAGATGCCCGCACTTGCATTCATTTAATTGTTAATCTTTGTACTTCATATACTAGGAATTCGCTGTAATTGACATAATAATAATTTTTAACTTTTAACTTTTGACTGTTGACTTTTGACTTAAAAAAGGTGCTTTAGAAAAGCTTAATTGACATAATAATAATTTTTGACTTTTGACTTTTGACTTTTGACTTGATAAATTTTTGACTTTTGACTTAAAAAAGGTGCTTACAACAAGTTGCACTTTAATGAGGTACACCCGTCGCGGGCAAGATGCCCGCACTTGCATTCATTTAATTGTTAATCTTTGTACTTCATATACTAGGAATTCGCTGTAATTGACATAATAATAATTTTTGACTTTTGACTTTGAACTTGATAAAATTTTGACTTTTGACTTTTGACTTTTGACTTGATAATTTTTGACTTTTAACTTTTGACTTAAAAAAGGTGCTTACAACAAGTTGCACTTTAATGAGGTACACCCGTCGCGGGCAAGATGCCCGCACTTGCATTCATTTAATTGTTAATCTTTGTACTTCATATACTAGGAATTCGCTGTAATTGACATAATAATAATTTTTGACTTTTGACTTTTAACTTGATAAATTTTTGACTTTTGACTTTTGACTTTTGACTTGATAAAATTTTGACTTTTGACTTTTGACTTGATAAAATTTTGACTTTTGACTTAAGAAAGGTGCTTACAACAGACTCAACTTTAATGAGGTACACCCGTCGCGGGCAAGATGCCCGCACTTGCATTCATTTAATTGTTAATCTTTGTACTTCATATACTAGGAATTCGCTGTAATTGACATAATCATAATTTTTAACTTTTAACTTTTGACTTTTGACTTTTGACTTAAAAAAGGTGCTTTAGAAAAGCTTAATTGACATAATAATAATTTTTGACTTTTGACTTTTAACTTGATAAATTTTTGACTTTTGACTTTTAACTTTTAACTTGATAAATTTTTGACTTTTGACTTTTGACTTTTGACTTGATAATTTTTGACTTTTGACTTAATCACTCCTGTTGCCAAATTTTAATTGTATTATCACTACTACCACTAGCTAAACTCTTTCCGTCCTGAGAAAAAGTAACAGAATTAACATATTTAGAATGACCTTCTAAATTAGCAATTTGCTGGCCTGTTTCCCAATGCCAAATCTTAATAGTTTCATCCTCACTACCACTAGCAATAATATCTCCTTGAGGACTAAAAGCTATGGCACAAATATCTTTTGAATGTCCCTCCAAAGTCTTTAATATTTCACCTTGCTCTATTTGCCAAATTTTAATATTGCGATCGCGGCCGCCACTAACTAAAGTTTTACCATCACAGCTAAAAGCAACCGCATAAATATAATGTACTCCCTGATAATAATTGCATAGAGTCTGAACAGCATTACCTAAATTTAAATCCCATAATTTAATCGTATTATCTTCACTTCCGCTCGCCAAAGTTTTACCATCAGGACTAAAAGCAACCGCACGCACTGGACGTGAATGCCCAGTCAAAGTCATTATCACCTTCCCATAGTTAGAGTCATAAATATCGTCCCCAAGTTGCCAAAGTTTAACATCATTATCCTTACTTGCACTAGCCAAAATTTTGCCATCCGGACTGAAAGCGATCGCCGTTACTCCCTTAGAATGACCAAAATATTGCCCCTGACTCCAGTCACCAAGAATACAAAGAAGTTTTCCTGTCTCAACTTCCCAAAGTCTAATAGTTTTGTCATCACTCCCACTAGCTAAAATTTTGCCATCCCGACTAAAAGCAACAGAGTTGACATAACCAGAATGCCCAAACATAGTCAATATTTCTCTGCCACTATCTACTTCCCACAACTTAATAGTTTCATCCTCACTCCCACTCGCTACAATATTGTCATCAGGACTAAAAGCAACAGAGCAAACCCATTTTTGATGACTGGTGAGAGTATGTAGACATTTCCAAGTTTGAGTTGGTAGAGGTTCAGGTGTAACCTCCGGTGTTTGGATAGCAGTTTTATCTTGAATACGAGTCAAATTAACTTGAGTATTAGCATTTAAAATTTTGATGACTTCATCAACAGACTGATAGCGACGGTTAATAGCATTTTCCACCAGTTTATCTAAAACATAACCCAACTGTTCGCTCACAGAATTACTGTTTAAATAACGTCGCCATACCCAATTACCCTCACCCACATCAAATAAATCAAAAGGGGAAATGTTGGTCAAAAGATGTAAGCAAGTTACCCCCAAACTATATAAGTCACTAGCAAATACTGCTTTACCTCGGCTTTGTTCGGGGGGAGTATATTCCGGAGAGCCAATAGTAGTACCTGTTTTCAACAGTGCCGTACCAATAGCATATTTGGCAGCACCAAAATCTACTAATACTAATTGACTGTCACTGTTTTGACGACGAATAATATTGTCTGGTTTGATGTCGCGGTGAATAACGTTGTGAGAGTGGATAAATTGCAGGACTGGCAGTAAATTATTCAGTAACGCTTTAATTTTCTCTTCATTGTAAGGCCCTTCCACTGCCAGAGCTTGGCCTAAATTTTGTCCGTCGATGAATTCTTGCACTAAGTATTGTCGCCCATCCTGGGTGAAGTGGGCCATTAGTTCGGGGATTTGGGAATGTCTGCCCAATTCATCTAATCTTGTAGCTTCTTTTTCAAAGAGTTCGGCAGCTTTGCTAATATTGTTTGTGCCCTGGGATGCTGGAAAAAATTGTTTAATTACGCAATAGGGTTTGGAGGGTTTATCTTCGTCGATAGCTAAGAATGTTCTGCCAAAACCTCCTTGTCCAATGAGGTTAAGGGGACGATAGCGGTCTTTCAGTAGTAGTTTTGAGCCACAGTTTTGACAATATATGTTCGAGTCTGGGTTTTGGGGAATTTGACAATTGGGGTTGAGGCAATGACTCATATCATGTCCGGTTGAGTAATTAGATTTTGGTGGAAGGAAGGCAGAAGGCAAAAGGCAGGAGGCAGGAGGCAGGAGGCAGGAGGCAGGAGGCAGAAGGTTTTTTCCTATTGCTACGTTGTTTTATAAACGCTCCGATACTACTGGAGATGATATCAGGAAAGACAGAAGTCAGAAGTCAGAAGTTAGAAGTCAGAAGTTAACCCACCCCCGCCCCTCCCAGGAGGGGAAGTAGGGGATTTGAGCTTCGCTCCAAAAATATTTCGCTTTAAAAAGCGGGGTTTTAGACCCAATTATTTTGATAAAACCCCATCGTCTAAATGGTGCCTAAAATTGGTTGGGATCAAAAACTCCATCCAATTGTTCCTTCTGCCCTTTGCCCTCTACCTTCTGTCTTCGTTTATCTCAACGTTGGTTGAAGACCCGCGCTCTCCCGAAGGGGAGCGTCGGGATGTTTGCGTAGCATTCCGGAGGAAAAACCAATCAATGTTGTGGTTTCACACATAATATGCTAAAATGTAAATATTAACAAATAAACAGTAGATGGTCGAAAAAGCGTACAAATTTAGGTTCTACCCAACTCCAGAACAGGAGAATCTGTTGCTGAGAACATTGGGGTGTGTTCGACTGATCTACAACAAAGCTTTGGCAGCAAGAACTCAAGCTTGGTATAAAAACAAAGAGCGAGTAGGATATAAGCAAACTTCTGCTATGCTGACTCACTGGAAAAAACAAGATGACTTAGATTTCCTCACAGAAGTCAGTAGCGTCCCATTACAACAAGGCTTGAGACATCTACAAACAGCTTTCACTAACTTTTTTAGTGGACGTACTAAGTATCCTAACTTTAAGAAAAAGCGCGCCGGGTGGTAGTGCTGAGTTCACAAAGTCCGCATTTAAGTGGAAAGAAGGTCAAGTATATTTAGCTAAATGTGCTGAACCATTACCCATTAGATGGAGTAGACAACTGCCGCCAGATTGTTTGCCAACAACAATAACAGTGAAACTGGATTCCTGTGGTAGATGGTCTGTGTCTTTGAGAGTCAATGATACCAGAGATTTAAAACTTAAACCAGTCAAAAAACAAATAGGTATTGACTTAGGAATTGCCAGTTTAGTTACTACCAGTGATGGAGAAAAAATTGCTAACCCTAAGAATATAAACAAATTACACAAAAAATTAAGGTTAGCCCAAAAATCACTTTCTCGTAAAACTAAAGGCTCTAATAACTATCACAAAGCCAGGATAAAAGTAGCGAGGATACACGCAAAAATTAAAGATTCAAGGTTTGACTATACCCATAAGCTAACCACTCAACTGATTAGAGAAAATCAAACTATTGTAGTTGAAAATTTAGCGGTAAAAAACATGGTCAAAAATCACAACCCACCCCCATCCCCTCCCGGGAGGGGAGCAAGAGGGGTGGGTTGTGATGCCAACTGGGGAGAATTAGTCAGGCAATTAGAGTATAAGGCTGATTGGTATGGCCGAGAATTAATCAAGATTGATAGATATTTTCCTAGTTCTAAACGTTGCTCTAGTTGTGGGCACATAGTAGAAAAATTACCTCTAAATATTAGAGAGTGGGATTGTCCAGAGTGTGCAGCTCACCATGACCGTGATATTAACGCTGCAATAAATATTTTGCGGATGGGAACCCGCGTCGGCGTCAGACGCAAGGGAACGCCCACGCTCGAAGGCTGCGGGACTCGCAGTGTCAGTCTGTGGAGCGACTGTAAGACCCGATGGGAGTAAATCTCGTTTATGCTGGTGCTAAGAAACAGAAAGTCCCTAACAGTGATGCTAGGGAATCCCGCGCTGTCTCGTGAGAGCAGCGTCGGGAGGATGTCAATATATAATTGCCTGAAACTAAATATATTTTTAGCCGATGTATTGTCACATCAAGTCTAACTTTTGATTTTTAACTTCAAATATATTGTCAAAATTTTTAACCCAGGCAATCTCACTTCTAACTTTTGAATTTTGAATTCAAATGACTTTTGATTTTTGAATTCAAATATATAGCAATGTGCGCTGGCATATTTACAAATTTCAGGAGGTGTCCAATAGCTAAAAGTTTTATATCATAAGCTTTTTATCCCCCCTACTGCCTATTGCCTACTGCCTATTGCCTGCGCACAGCGCTATATTGTCAAAATTTTTAGCCCAGGCAACCTCACTTTTGACTTTTGACTTTTGACTTTTGACTTCAAATAACTTTTGACTTTTGACTCCACAAAAAGGGTTGACAATTTGTATACTTAAGGTTAAGATAAAAAGTAAGCACATTGGTATAAAGAACCTCGATAAATGAATAGCAGTAGTTTTTTAGTCATTTCTAGTTTTTTAGGAGTGATTAAGAGGTTGTTTTTCATCTTTGCATGGTACCCCATCGACGCACCTCGCAGAATCGCTGAAACCCTGATTCTCTCGTTGAACTGCGTCGATGCCATGCCAGGAGAGGGTTTGAGGGTCGTCATTTTGGCAAAAATTGCCTTGTTGATTTTTTTATCAAAGGGGTGCGTCGATTTGGGGGTCTGAAAGCCTTGTTCTGTCGTGGTTCCAAAACGTAACTCCCCCCCGCTGGGGTTAATGCGGATTAGTTGGAAACTTGAGATTTGACAATTGATCCGGTCGAAACAACCCCCCCGCTGGGGTTAATGCGGATTAGTTGGAAACAAGAAAATCAGAAGCATCACTTAGTGTTTGAAAATTCCCCCCCGCTGGGGTTAATGCGGATTAGTTGGAAACGTTTGTATTATAATGCAAACAATGACCCCATAATGCCTCCCCCCCCCGCTGGGGTTAATGCGGATTAGTTGGAAACTTCTTGCCATTTTCAAGAGCCTGAATCGTTTCCTCAGACCCCCCCGCTGGGGTTAATGCGGATTAGTTGGAAACTGGAACTGTTTGGTTTTAATCTGATTAAATCTGAGACCCCCCCGCTGGGGTTAATGCGGATTAGTTGGAAACCAAATAATACCCCAAAGGTCATTGAAGACATAGCCACAACCCCCCCGCTGGGGTTAATGCGGATTAGTTGGAAACGATATTGATGATTGCGAACACCTTCTTCACATCTTGCCCCCCCGCTGGGGTTAATGCGGATTAGTTGGAAACAAAGATTTAGGAGAAAAGAAACCATAAAAAAGTAAGAAACCCCCCCGCTGGGGTTAATGCGGATTAGTTGGAAACCCGATATTGCCAATTTTTCTCTGGAGTCAATTTGTGGCCCCCCCGCTGGGGTTAATGCGGATTAGTTGGAAACGAAAGGTTTCCTGGGTGTAAAACATGTCTTGAACTTCCCCCCCCGCTGGGGTTAATGCGGATTAGTTGGAAACATCTTGGGGGACCTCATCCCCTGGCTTAAGCTTCCATACCCCCCCGCTGGGGTTAATGCGGATTAGTTGGAAACCCAAGGCTTTCAGATCTTGCCATGTTTTTGGAGGCGCCCCCCCGCTGGGGTTAATGCGGATTAGTTGGAAACAGGGGGGCATCGTCCTTCTTGATCAAGTTGATCGTCCCCCCCGCTGGGGTTAATGCGGATTAGTTGGAAACAATTATGCTATACACTACTAAAAGGAATAACATTGCCCCCCCCGCTGGGGTTAATGCGGATTAGTTGGAAACACAAGTTTTTCTCGCTTTTGCCATTTCTATTTTAGCGACCCCCCCGCTGGGGTTAATGCGGATTAGTTGGAAACCAAAAGCCCCTGAATGACCTATTTGGATCTGTAAATACAATCCCCCCCGCTGGGGTTAATGCGGATTAGTTGGAAACTTTTGGTAGGGGGAGTCCCCCTACTCCCTCATTTTATAGAGATGTTTTTTGTATAAAACAACTAATGCAGGACAGCAGAAATAACTGGTTACAAAATCCTAAAAAAATTACAAATTAATACTTTTTACTTTTGACTTTTAACTTCCGCGTAGCGGCACTAACTCAACTGCACAACCGCCTGCTCATTCAACAAAATTTCATTAGTCAATAAATCTTCTACTGTTATTCTGAGAAATCTAGACTCATCCACCCAAAACAACACCTTAATTCGATCGCTTCCAGGATTTCCCAGAGGACTTAATTGAGCAATACTACGACCTCCATCTCGATCATTTAAAGGTTTTACCACAGTTTGCTCTCCAGATATTTTGCGAGTAATTAGGCGATCGCCATCGAAATAAACTTCTGTACCACCAGACTCAGCACCCAACTCTCCCAAAATTAATTCAATACTTGGTTGACTATTCACCGAAGCACCCAAAACCAACTCCACAGGATTACCCATTGGATATGGTTGACCAGATTTAATCAAAGGATGCCAACTATGAGCATTTTTCCTTCTATCCCAATAACGGATACCATAACTGTGATACAAAAAGTCCTTAACCTCAACCCCTTGAGTTAATTGTAAAGCTCCCTGAGAAATTGCTTCAAAAGGTTTTTCACAACGAATTTTTGCAGCATCAAAATATTCCTTTACCCAATTTTGTACCGCCGGAATTTGTACCGTACCTCCCACCAACAAAACAGCATCAATTTCTGATAAATCTATTCCTTGCCTTTTTGCCTGTAGTATAACCTGATTCATCGATTCATCAAGACTCACAAAAAATCCCTTTTCTCTGAGAATTTCCTCAAAGCCATCTCGCCCTAATTCCAACTCATAACTTTCTAAACTTTCATCATCAAAATAAACTTCCGTTGCCTGCTGTTGTAAAGACAATTGAATCTTTAACTTTTCTGCCAAACGAGTAGTTAAAGGAGTCTTTTCAATACCCTGATTTTCCACAAAATAATCTACCAACCAATTATCAATATCCGAACCACCCAAATTTTGTCCTGCCTTTGCCAAAACCCTCGCAGTTTTTGCCTTTTGACTTGAACTTTTACCAAATGACTTTTCACCCCATTTCAAAATAAAACCCAAAGGTTGTTTCTGTGCCGAATTATCCAACCGCACCAAAGATAAATCTAAAGTACCCCCACCAAAATCAACCACCAATAAAACTTCTGCATCTGCCATCCCATAACCCAAAGCAGCAGCAGTAGGTTCATCAATCATTCTTACCTGCTCAACCTGTAGAGACTGGCAAACCTCCCCCAACCAATTACGATAAGTCTCAAAACTATCTACCGGAACAGTAAAAATCAAAGATTCTACAGGCAAAGGAACATTCCGAATACCAGCCACAACTGATTGTAAAAATAACTCTCCTGCTTGTTCAAAAGAAACCACCTCACCATCAAGCTCAGGCAAAAATCCTTTAATATCTGAGCCAATACCCCGCTTAAAATTACGAAAGAAGCGAGAATCTGTATTAACATCGTAACCCCTATCTCTAACTTGTTGGCCTATTACTACCTTCTTTTCAGCAGCATTCTCCACATAAACCAAACTCGGAATTAGAGGTGGATTTTGTCCATAAATAATTGACAAACCTGGTAATTTAACAATTTCAGGCTGTTGAGTTGTTTGATTCCAACGGGATATTACCGTGTTACTTGTTCCGAAGTCTATCGCGATCGCCATTCAGCTATCCAATTAAAATATGGCATATTATATCATGAATAAGGGAAAAGCAATTGAACGGATGAAAGACGAGTTTATTTCTGTAGTTAGTCACGAACAAAGCTTTGAGCCTAAACTAAAAGCAATAGCTGATGGCTGACGGCTGAATGCTTACCTTATACCAATTTTAAAAAAGAATGTTACAGATAATAAGCAGTATTAAAATAATTTGTAGGAAATATTTATTGGAGGAAAAAGATAAACTTTTATATAATAAATGGCATAAAACCCATTTATTCTAACTCCTGACTCCTGTCTCCTGACTCCTAAACAGTAACCTAAGTATTTGTAGCAAAGATTTATCAAACTGGTATTATTATTGAATATAAATTCTCAATTCTACAAACTTGAATAGAAATCAAGTTTACTGCTAAATTCAGAGTTTGTTAAAAAAATCTTTGCTTTTCTTGACAAGAAAAAATATTATGATAATATTCGTATTTGAAAACTATTAGTTTACTAAATATGTTGCTTCAAAATACACAAATGACTGCACAAGATTTCCTTGCACAACTTGATGAGATTATTGAAAAACAACATCTACTTAAGCATTCTTTCTACCAAATGTGGAATGAAGGAAAACTTTCTCTAGAAATGTTGCAAGAGTATGCCCAAGAATATTATCTACAAGTTCATTATTTCCCCACTTATGTTAGTGCTACTCATGCAGCTTGTGATGATTTAGAAACTCGTAAAATGCTCTTGGAAAATCTCATGGAAGAGGAAATGGGAGCAGCAAATCATCCGGAATTATGGCTACGTTTTGCGGAAGGTTTGGGTGTAAAACGAGAGGCAGTTAAAAATAGGCAACATTTAGCAAAAACCAAGGAATCTGTAAGTATTCTCAAAGAGTTAGCTCGCAGTGAAAATCCGGCAAAAGGTTTAGCAGCTCTTTATGCTTATGAGTCTCAAATTCCTGAAGTAGCTACTACTAAAATTGCTGGTTTGAAAGAATTTTATGGCATTAATTCTGAAGCAGCTTTAGCCTTTTTTAAAGTACATGAAAAAGCTGATGAAATTCACAGTCAAGTTACACGAGAAGCATTAGTAAAAATGTGCCAAACTGATGTTCAAAAACAGGAAGCATTATCAGCAGCAGCTAAGGCAGTAGATGCTTTAAATTTATTACTTGATGGTGTTTATGAAGAGTATTGTCAAGCTGTGAATTAATTTAGCTATCAGCATTTCAGCACTCAGCTTTCAGCACTACAGCGGTTTTCATCACAGTAAGGGGCAAATTGTCATTCGCTCCTTACTGAACTTTGGTGATGACGATGTATAGCAATGTGCGCTGGCATATTTAGGGTTTGCGTATGGAAAGTATGAGTGGTAGGGGTAGGAGACAGGAGACAGGAGACAACCCACCCCTAATACCAATTTTAAAAAAGAATGTTACGAATAGTAAGAGCGATAAAAATAATTTATAGTAGATATTTATTTGAGATAAAAAGATAATTTAAACCCTAAAAAATGGTATTAAAGCTATTCATTCTGACTCCTGACTCCTGACTCCTGACTCCTAAGAAATACCCTAGATATTTGTAGCAAACATTTATCAATTTGGTATAACCCCTCCCAACCCACCCCTAGCCCCTCCCAACCCACCCCTAGCCCCTCCCAACCCACCCCTAGCCCCTCCCAGGAGGGGAGGGGAAGACAGGAGAAATGGAAATTATAGAGGAGGTAGTCGTAAAAATTGTCCCAAGATTTTTCTGCCATAATCATCCCAAAATACTAGCTTTTTGAGCTTGAGCGACCGAAAAGCTTGCACTTTTTAAAGGCAAAAAAAGGCTGAAACCAATATCAGTAAGTCTAAATACTTACTCAAGTTTTCCCCTCTTTATGTACTACATTTTGTCGTGCGTAATGTAGGCTATAAGATGGAGTGGGCAACTACCGCCGGGTTGTGTACCAAGCACAATTACCGAAAAATTGTGGTTTAAAGCCTCCCCTTTTAAGGGGATAATAAAGAAAAATTTTCATTATTAGTCAATCCTCTTCTTTTCAAGGAGAGGTAATTAGGGCTTGCTGATTAAATATCAAAGTATTGACTGGTTTTGGTTTTACCCTTTTCAGGTACTAAGGGAGTACCCGCTTTTAGGTGGTAATGGTTCAAAAATCTAAGATTTTCGGCATTTCGAGGGGTAGAAAATCACTTTTACGATTCTTCTGACTACTTCTTCTATAATTCCCATTCCTCCTGACTTCACCGATTGCAGGATTGCTG